>JADGNO010000262.1 GCA_017883405.1 Occallatibacter sp.
GATGTAATTTGAGCCTCGCAAAATCTAGCTATCCATTCGTGATTGATCCGCGAAGTGAGGTGAGATGAAGGAATTTGTCGCTTTGATATTCGGGCTGGGACTTGGCGGCAATGCGCTGCTATTTGTTCCTCAGATCCTGGCCGTTTGGCGCAAGAAAACAGATGAGGGCATTTCGCTTCTCACCTTCGGCGGCTTCAGCGTCTTGCAGATCATCGGCATTGTCCACGGCCTTTACCAGCACGACCTCTCGCTCACCCTCGGCATGGCTGCAAGCCTGCTTACTTGCGGAACTGTGACTACTCTGACGATCTACTATCGCATGCGCCGCCTGCGCGCTTAATCCTTCTGCAACACACTACGGCGCAGAAGAGGGATCGGCGGAACTCGATACATTCAGATCGACAAAACTGTCTGGCCCTTGCGCCATACCGGGCGCGTAGCAGCGATTGTCAGCGGCATAATTTTTCGGACAGCCGCCGGTAAACTGCTTGCGTCGCGGCGATTGCGCATATTGCCAAACCAATGCGGATGCACTTAACTCGGCAGGAAAAATCGCGCTCATCGATGGGTGGTGCAACGTACATCCGGGCGCCGGCGGGCATTGATCGTTTGCGATCCAGAGTTTCAACCGCGGTGTGGCTTTTGCATCGGTGTCTGCAGCGGCTCTTGCTCTTTCTTTTTGCAGAATGTCGCGTGCGGTGTTGATGGTTGAAGAGCCATCGGGCACGTCGATACCGGAGCAGTAGATTCCGGCGCGAGCACCGCCAACCCGAATGGCATCTGCCCATGCAAACAAGTAGGCTGATTGTTCGGGGAGCATTCGGCCGCCCTGTTCCTGGTCCAGAAATATAAGGGTATCGCGGGCAAAGCCTTCATGTATCGCGGCGGCCACTGCTGCCTTGCCATCCTCGGTGCCAAGAGCGGCGGCGTCTTTGCCTTTCAGGTCTTCGTACAAACGACCGTTAAACAACACTAAAAATCCAAAATCATTTTTCTCGAGCAGCGCGCGCTTGCCTGCCCACGTGTTGTGCTTCGCTCCGGGAGGATTGTTGAGCCAGTAGCTTGAGAAACGAAAATTCTTGCGCAGCGCCGTCAGATTTGCATCGCCAGGATATTCGTTGCGATCAAATCCGACATAAGATTTCTGCGCCGATGTTTGCGCCCATGTACCGCTCGTCGCTGCTAGAAGCAGCGATGCTAGCAGTACGCTCATCCATTTCGTGGCCATCGCGGCATTCATCCCAGAAAGATGCCGGCAATTGAGGCTGAAATCAGGTTGGCCATGGTGCCGGCGAGCATCGCTCTCACTCCAAGACGCGCCAGGTCGTTGCGACGCTCGGGCACCAGCGCGCCAATGCCACCGATCTGCATACCGATGGAGCCCAGGTTGGCGAACCCGCACAGCGCAAATGTGGCAATCGTAAAAGAGCGCGGATCGAGCGAGGCCCTTTGCGTTCCCAGGCTGATGTAGGCGATGACCTCATTCAGGGCCATGCGCGTGCCCAGCAGGTTGCCGATCGCCAAGCAGTCGTGCCATGGTACGCCGATGAGCCAGGCAATCGGCGCGAAGATGTAGCCAAGAATCTGCCCCAGTGAGCCGGGAACAAACGGCAGCCCGCCGTGAATCCACGTCAGCAGCATGTCGAGCAGAGCAACCAATGCGAGGAAGCTGACCAGCATGATGGCCACATTCAAGGCCAACTTGCCGCCGTCGATGGTGCCGCGCGCAATTGCGCCAATCAGATTCTCATCGGCATGCAACTCGTCCTTAGGGATAACGACTTTTCCTTCGGTGGCCGGCGTTTCGGTTTCAGGCACCAGCATCTTGGCCATCACAATTGTGCCCGGCGAAGTCATGATTACGGCCGAAAGCAGATGCCTAGCCTCGACGCCTTGCGAGATGTACATGGCCATGATGCCGCCGGAAACGTGCGCCATGCCACTGGTCATAATGGTCATCAGTTCGCTGCGCGTGGCCTTTGAGAGGAACGGCCGAATCGTCAGTGGCGCTTCAGTCTGCCCCATAAAAATGCTGGCGGCTACGTTCATGCTCTCCGCGCCGGAAATACGCATCGTCTTCAGCATGACCCATGCCATGGCCCGAATAATGATCTGCATGACTCCGATGTGGTAGAGCACAGCGAAAAACGCGGAGATGAAGATGATGGTGGGCAACACCTGAAAAGCGAACACCGAACCTTTATTTGGTCCCAGCATAGCGCCGAAGGCACCGGAGTTTGGAAGTCCAAGCTGGCCGAATAGAACCTGTGTTCCCGCGAATGTTGCCGAAAGCATGTTGGTCACAACGTCGCCAGCCCATGCCATAAAGCGCTGGCCAAAGCTGAAACGCAACACCAGAAACGCGAAGCAAACCTGCAGTCCTATACCCCAGACAATAGTGCGCCAGCGAATATGTTTGCGGTCAGTCGAGCCCAACCAGGCCGCCAACAGCACAGCCACAATTCCAAGCAACCCAGTGAATCGAGCCAAGGCACTTGCCTCCTGAAGACAGCTTTTAGCTCCCAGCCTCTTGCCGTTAGCTCAAGCCACACGAGAGCGGCGAGCAGAGGCGGAATTGCGATCGCGAACGTCGAGCGACGCTAAACCGTAAGCTGGAAGCGCAAAGCTGCTATTGGATTAAATTACAGCATCCGCTCGGTCAATCCTTCGAATAATGCGCGCACAGGTCCGATGCGAACGAAAAAGAGCCGGCGACTAGGACCTGGACGCTGTCCTCAGGTATTGCTCGGCCGATTCGCGAGTAAAGATGCGCCCCACCAGCGGGATGGGTTCCGGCGCGTCCTGGGCAAAGTGAATAGCCTGCTTGAGAATCTCAATTGGTTCGTGCAGCATTTCCGAGGTCGTTGAATAGATAGTAGCCAGCGGTTTGCCTTTTTCAATGCGCGCACCACGCCGGGCGTGAAAGACAATGCCCGCATGCGGGTCAACGGGTTCGCCGGCACGTTCGCGGCCCGCGCCCGTGCGCTGTACCGCCCAGCCAAGCGCAGTGGTATCCATCTCTGCTACATAACCGCTCTCCCACGCCGGCACTACCTCGGTTGCACCTGGCGCATGGAATCCTTGCGGATCATCGAACACTGAAATGTCGCCACGCTGCGCCTCCACCATGGTCAGGAATTTGCGCAACGCGCTGCCATCTCTAAGCGCCACTTCCGCGCGAACATAGCCTTCCTCGGGGGTTGCAGACTGTCCGCCCAGGTGAATCATCCACCCGGCCAACACCAACGACAGCTCGCGCAGGTCTTCACTCTCCGCCGGGCGCTTGCCGCGCAGCAACTCAAGGCACTCTGCCACTTCAATCCAATTGCCCGCTGCTGTGCCCAGCGGCTGGCTCATGTCGGTCAGCAGGGCTACGGTGCGTGTATTAACCGCTTCCGCGGTCGCCACCATCAGGGCAGCCAGGTATTCTGAGTCCTCCTGCTTGCGCAGAAATGCCCCGGAGCCGGTTTTCACATCCAGCACCAGCGCATCCAGGCCGGCAGCGAGTTTCTTGCTGAGTATCGATGCGCAGATAAGGCCGGGACTTTCAACGGTTGCCGTTCGATCGCGCAGCGCGTACAGCACGCGATCTGCCGGAACCAATCGCGGCGTCTGGCTCACGATCGAAACGCCGCACAACGCGAGCACGTTCTCAAATCCTTCCAGCGATAAATCGACCCGGTAGCCCGGAATAGATTCAAGCTTGTCGAGTGTGCCGCCGGTATGGCCGAGTGCGCGGCCGCTGATCATCGGCACGGCAACGCCGCAGGCAGCCGCCAGCGGAGCAACCAGAAAAGTGGTCTTGTCACCCACTCCTCCGGTGGAGTGTTTGTCCACGCATTTTTTGCCAAGTTGAGAGGTAGAAACTTTTTCGCCCGAGTCGCGCATGGCCAGCGTCAGCAGGCGGGTTTCTTCCGGCGACAGGCCGCGCAGCCAGGCAGCCATCAGCCAGGCCGATAACTGCTCTAACGGAATGGAACCGGAGGCGGCACCTGTGGCCAGGAAATTAATTTCGCGCTCGTCGAGCGAAAGCCCATCACGTTTCTTGCGGATCAGGTCGACGGTGTGGATTGGAGGGAGAGTCGAAAGAGACATGATCGCAAAACCTCAATTCGGCGCCACGCTCGGCGCCTGTTGAGATTATCGCAAGCTGGGGTGGCGCATCGAAAGGTGACTCGCTTGCCGGCCGGCACAGGCAAGTTAATTTAATTTGATGCCGAAGGCCTGTGGCAGCAGTTCGGCAAACGTCACGGTACGCGTGCCATCAACCGCCGGAAACACAACTGGCGCTTTGAAGTCGATGAACTCCGAAAGCATTTGCAGACATGCCCCGCACGGAGGGCTGGCTCCATCGTTGAGGTTTGTGACGGCCACAGCTTGAATGCGTATCTTTGGCCCGAATTTGGAAACCGCGCTCACGAGTGCGGCGCGCTCCGCGCAAATGGTCAGCCCGTAGCTGATGCTCTCTACGTTCGTCCCGGTAACAACTTCGCCGTTCTTCAATAGCAGCGCCGCGCCGACTTTGAATTGGGAAAAAGGCGAATATGATTTTTTCGCCGCCAGGCGTGCATTCTTCAGCAGAGCTTTTAGTTGGGCTTCTGAGTTCGCCTGCGAATTCTTAGTTTTCATCGTCTACCATCGATCCATTCGGGTGAATCTTGAGGCTAATTGATTTTCCCGCCTGTGTACACTGTTCCAGCAGAGCATCGAAGCGGGTTGGTAAACCTCTGATGCCGCCTGGTGAATTCAGCTCGGGCTCAAGCGGGAATCGCAAAAGGGGCCGGTGCAGGTATTTGTGATCGATAAGATCAAGATGCCTTCGGAAAATTAAATTTCACCGGCGCGCTTCCAATTGAGGCTGCCTTTCCCCTCAAGTCGCATCCCATTCATCCGATAAAGGCATTGTGTACTCGCTGTGCCGGGAATTGAAATCCTGGCCGGCTGGATGAGTCGACCCGATGGATGAATTGACCAGAGAGTTCCTGATCGAGAGCCAGGAAGGCCTTGACCGCATGGAGCGGTGCCTCACTGAGCTCGAAACACGCCCCGACGATGCTGCCTTGCTTGGTGACATTTTTCGTTCTGTCCACACCATCAAGGGAACCACAGGCTTTCTCGGTTTCAAGCGGCTAGAAAAGCTGGCTCATGCAGGTGAGAATCTGCTGGGACTTCTGCGGGATGGCAAACTGAATGCGGATCGCTCATTGATTTCGGGACTGCTGCACCTGCTTGACGGTCTGCGCTCCATTCTAAAGTTGATTGAGACCGAAGCGTGCGAAGGGATCGGCGAGGACACAGAGCTGATTGCAGAACTTGAAGCACTGCAGTCTCCCGCGCTGCAACTGGTTGGCAAAAATGCGGCGACGGTCTCCAAGCCAAAAGTGCAGCGCCCCAAGCGAATCAAAGTGCACGCGCCTCTGGTGAGCGAAGTTCCTGCTCCGCCGCCTTCCGCACCGGAGAAACCGGAAATCAAGCCACAAACCACCGTGCAGGAGGCCGAACCTCCATGTGCGCAGACGAAGCCTGCTGCAAACCCCGCGGCGACCGCGGCGGAGAGCACGCTGCGCGTCGACATCGTATTGCTCAACCGCATGATGAATCTGGTTGGCGAACTGGTGCTGACACGTAACCAGGTGTTGCAGGCCACGGCGGCCGATCCCAACATGACCATGCTGTCGCGCCGGCTCGATATGGTGACAGCCGATCTGCGCGAAAGCGTGATGAAGGCGCGCATGCAGCCGGTGTCGAACATCTTTTCAAAGATGCCGCGCATCGTGCGCGATCTTTCGCAGTCACTGTGTCGTCGCGTACGCCTCGAAGTCGAAGGACAGGATACAGAACTCGACAAGAGTCTGCTCGAGGCAATCAAGGATCCGCTCACGCACGCGGTGCGTAATTCGCTCGATCACGGCATTGAACCGCCTGAGGTTCGTGTTGCGGCCGGCAAAGGTCCGGAGGGAATTCTAAAACTGCGCGCCTTGCAGGAAGGAAGTCACGTCATCATTGAAGTACTCGACGACGGCGCGGGCATTGATGTGGAGAAGGTACGCTTCAAGGCCATCGAACGTGGAGTGGTTACGAACGAGCGCGCGGCGCAGATGGTCGAACGCGAACTGCTGCAGCTTATCTTTCTCCCAGGCTTTTCAACCGCCACCGCAGTTACCAATGTCAGCGGCCGCGGCGTAGGCATGGATGTTGTCCGCACCAACGTGGAAAAGATTGGCGGCAAAGTCGAAATCGATTCGCACGTGGGCAAAGGAACCACCTTGCGCTTGCGCATTCCACTAACGCTGGCCATTATTCCCGCTCTCATCGTACGCAGCCTGGGTCAAAGTTTCGCTGTGCCTCAGGGCTCCCTTTCAGAGCTGGTGCATGTCCCGGCAGAAGAAGCGGCAAAGACCATTGAATGGATCGAAGGCGCCCCACTCTACAGGCTGCGCGGCAATCTGCTTCCGCTGGTGTTTCTAAGCTTGCTGTTGCAGCCTGGGAGCGAGCATTCTGTCGAAGCATTGCAGGATAGTTTTATCGCGGTCCTCGACGTGGATGGTCGCCGCTTCGGCCTGGTTGTCGATGGCCTGGCCGATCCGGAAGAGATTGTCGTCAAGCCGTTGTCGGCGGTGCTCAAGAATATCGGGCTCTATTCGGGGGCAACCGTCCTGGGCAACGCAGAACTGGCACTCATTCTTGATCCAGGCGCTATTGCTGCCAAGGCCGGCGTCACCATAAGCGCTCGAGAAGAAGAGGTGCATTCGACTGCAGATCAGGAATGCGGCGCAGAAAAACCCGTTGAATATCTCCTCGTTGAAGTTGCGGGTCGCCGCGCAGCCGTGCTGCTTGATGATGTATTGCGCATCGAACAGCTTCCACTTTCGCGCGTTGAATACATTGGCTATCGGCCGGTGGTCAACTTCGAAGGGCAGTTAATGCCCGTAAAAGATTCCGGCGAATTGCTGGCCGCGGCGCGCGACCGGCAGAGCAGCGGCAATGAAGCGAAGATCATCGTCGTTGTTTGTCGCGAAGGCAACCGCCACGTCGGCATTGCTGTTTCGCAGGTACTGGATGTAGCGGCGGGAAGCGAGTTGTTTGAAGCTGGAACACAACAGCGCACAGAGGGCGTCACGCTGCTCAAGGAGCATGTAACCGGCGTCGTCGGACTGGCCTCGGTACCGCCGTTGCCGGCCTCAGAATGTGCGACCGACGAATGGAGCAAACTAGCGGAGGCCATGGCATGAGCACGACAGCAAAATCGCAAAATTCTGCGAAGACGTCATCACTGATGGAAGTGTGCTCGGTTCGCCTGGGGCAGACTTGGTTTGGCGTGCCCATTGTTCACATTCTTGAAATCGTGGGTAGTGCGCGGTCGCAGCCTGTGCCGCTGGCACCGGAGTATGTAGGAGGATTGGTGCACTATCGCGGCGACGTGCTTACCACGGTGAGTCTGCGCCACCTTTTGGGCTTGCCTCCAAAGGATGGCTCGCAGGACATTCTGGTACTCGAGTCGGTGAATGGCTGCTTTGGATTGTTAGTGGACCTTGTGGGCGAGGTGTTGACCGTTTCCTCGGCGGACTATGAGCCGAATCCTTCCATCCTCGATCAGCGACGTAAGGCGCTGTTTGCCGGCGCTTACAAGCTCAAAGACAAATTGCTTGTGATGCTCGATTCAGAAAGGCTTGATCCGCTGCGGCTCGGCCTGCATTCCGCAAACTAGTTCCAAGGCTCTACGCCTGGCGCTGGCGAGCGCAGGATGGGCAGGTCACTGAGAGGAAACCATGCGCGCACTTATCATCGACGACTCACGTTTTGTGCGGAGCTACCTGCGCGGTCTGCTTCACGATAAAGGAATTGATTGCGATGAAGCAGTGGACGGACAGGCCGGGCTTAACCGTTTGCATGGCGATGGGCGGTTCGACCTGGTGCTTCTCGACTGGAACATGCCTGTGATGAATGGGCTCGAGACCCTCATGAGAATTCGCGAAGAGGGTTTTAATGATTTAAAAGTTCTGATGGTGACGACCGAAGCGGAGAATGACTTTATTGTGCGCGCGCTCGAGGCTGGAGCCGACGAGTACCTGATGAAACCCTTCGATCACGATGCCTTCGATGAGAAACTTGCGATGCTCGGACTGGTCGAGGCAGGACTATGACGGGTCCTCATCGTACCCGAATCCTCATCGTCGACGATTCAGCAGTAATACGCAGCCTGTTACGAGCAGTGGTGAGCACCGACGCGCGCCTTGAAGTGGCCGGCACGGCAGCCGATGGCGCTTCAGCATTAAACAGCTTGAAGGTCGTGCAGCCGGACATCATCCTTCTCGATGTAGAAATGCCGGTGATGGATGGACTGGCTACGCTTCGACTACTACGCCAGCGCTGGAGCAGGATTCCGGTCATCATGTGCAGTTCGCTCACACAGCGTGGCGCCAAAGTTACCATTGAAGCGCTTGCCTCCGGAGCAGCCGACTACGTGACCAAGCCTTCTGGACAATCTGACCGCGAGACGGCAATGCGAAAGCTTGCCCAGGAGCTGATTCCGAAAATACATGCACTCATTAGGCTTCCTACGGAGACATCCACCTCGGCTCAGCGCGCCACTACTGCGGCATTTCCGCGAATCCCCTCCTTACTTGCCGCCGAAACTGCCAAGGCGCCGGCGTTCGATTCGCGCAGTTCACTGGCAACAATTCCGCAATCGGTTACTTCAGCGCCGTCGATCGTGGTGATCGGCGTATCCACCGGCGGTCCGGCCGCGCTCGAAGTTCTTCTGCCTCGGCTTCCGGAAAGCTTTCCGCTGCCAGTGCTGATCGTGCAGCATATGCCGGAGCTGTTTACGCGCCTGCTTGCGGAGCGGCTCAATCATCGTTGTCCTCTGCAGGTGCGCGAAGCGTCGGATGGTGATCCGGTCAAAGCAGGGCGCATTTACATAGCGCGAGGAAACTGGCATTTGGAAACCGTCGCCGCGGCATCGGCGGCAGCTCCGGCAACGTTAAGGCTGAACCAGGGACCACAGGAAAACCACTGCCGGCCTTCAGTTGATTATCTTTTTCGTTCGGCAGCCAACGTATATGGTTCCGGCGTGCTTGCTGTCATGCTAACCGGCATGGGTGCTGACGGAATGAGAGAATGCCGCACGATTCGCGAGTTGGGCGGAACTGTTCTGGCACAGGACGAGGCAAGCAGCACCGTGTGGGGAATGCCCGGCGCGGTCGTTAATGCCGGTCTGGCCAACAAGGTGCTGCCTCTCGAAATGATGGCACCTGAAATTCTCCGTATCACTGCGCTGTCATCTCCTCGATCCACTTCATTCGGGCTCGATCACGCTAGTCAGGCGGTGTCGTGATGGTACAGGCCACCAGTTCGGATTACGGATACCTGCGCCAAATGGTTTTTAGTATTTCGCAAAATGTACTTGACCCATCGCGAGACTACCTGTTCGACTCGCGGCTCACCAAAGTATTGCGCAACCAGGGCATGAGCCAACTCGGAGATTTGGTTCGTTTATTGCAGTCGAGAAGAGATACAAAGCTGGAGCGTGATATCGCCGAGGCCATGACCATCAACGAAACAAGTTTCTTTCGCGACAGCAGGCCTTTCGAACTGTTGCGCAACGAGCTGTTGCCGCCGATGCTCATCACGCGACGCCAAACCCGCAGTCTACGTTTCTGGAGCGCGGCCTGCTCAAGCGGGCAGGAAGCGTACAGCCTGGCGATGATGACGCGCGAATATTTTCCGCTGCTGGCGAGTTGGAATATTCGCATTGAAGGTACCGATATTTGCGCGGAAGTGGTGGAGCGCGCACAGGCGGGCCGCTACCATCGCATCGAAATCAACCGCGGGCTGCCGGCGCGCTTTATCGTCAAGTACTTCAACAAGGTGCTTGAGGACTGGTTGATCAAGCCGGAGATCAAGGAGATGTGCGCCTTCAGGCAGTCCAATCTTTGCGGCCCGCAATTTCCGTTTGCACGCACAACTGATCGTTTCGATGTGGTATTTCTGCGCAATGTGATGCTGTACTTTTCACCGGAAACTCGAAAAATGCTGCTGGAGCGTATCCACCGCGTTCTTGAGCCCGACGGAATTCTTTTTCTCGGTGCAAGCGAACAGCCCGCCGATCCATCGCTGTGGACTTCGGTGCTGGCAGGCGGAACTTGCTACTTTAGAAAAAGTGGAGGTCGCGAAGGAAGTGTGTTCGAAGCAGAGAAGGGAGCAGATCTGGGAACGCCGAGAATGGTGCTTGCGGATCCGAGGAACTACAGCAATGGCGCCACTTGAAGACTAGTCGTGAAGCAGTCGATCTACCTCGTCGTGCAGGAGTGCGGCAATATCGGCTTCGGATGCGGTGGGTGACAGGCGCAGCGGCTGGCCGACCCGCACTTCGATCTTCCCGGAGTGGAACCAGCGCCGATTGCCGGTTTTCAATTCGCCCAGTCCTCGCAGAGCTACGGGCAGCACCATGGCTCCCGACTGTTTTGCCAGAAGCCCAATACCGGAGCGGAAGCGCGCCAGTTTGCCCTCCTTCGAGCGCGTGCCCTCAGGAAACACAAGCACATGATAGCCGCGGTCCATGGCTTTGCCGGCATGCGCAAAGCTGGGCTGAAAATCGCGCAGGCGCGGCAGCGGAAACACGTTGAAAAGGCCAGTCAGCAGGTAGTAGAACAACGGGCCAGGCAGGAAAAAGCTCCCGGTCGACTTCTCAGGATTGCGAAAATGCCGATAATCATTGAGCATTTCGCCAGACATGGCTGCAGCCATGTGTCGACGAATTGCTCCCGGCAACGCGTATTGAATCAGCGGCCCGTCGAACGTGGACACGTGATTCGCAATGATAAGCAGAGGCGCATCCGCCTTCAAAGATTTCGGTGAGGTAACGCGCGGGCGGGCAAGCAGCCACACAAGCGGCCTCATCACCAGCTCAATGAACGCCGCGCGAATCCAGCGGAAGGGCAGCAGCCACGGCCAGCGCGGATAAATATACCGCTGCCGTTCCCCGTTGTTCGCCGCGTTCGGGACTGGCGCAACTTCAGGCGCGTTCTGCTGCGCAATCGAGGCGCCATTTCGCTCGACAGCTCGTGGCGGTGCGATTTGCGCAGACACAAGCTGCTTTGGCCCCAGCTCGCCGGCAATCATTCGTCGCAGATCGCCCAGCGTCTCTGCTCCATTGAGCATTCCGTCTTCCGTCACGATTCCCAGCCGGTCTTCAATGGCTGCCGCCAGTTGCACGCGGCCAAGGCTGTCGAGATGCAGATCCTCGGTCAGTCGCAATTCGTCGCCGATGCCGGCGTGAGACTCGCCGGTAATTTGTGTAGTCAACCCCAGCAGCCAGTCGCTCTTTGCGGCGGACGCGCCGACTGCGGCGAAGGCACCATCGCTTTCGGACTTTGTCGCACCGTTTTGCGTTGATGCCGACTGCGCTTTTCTTAGCCACTCGGCAACAGCTCTGCGGCGTACCTTGCCTGTGGAGGTGCGTGGCAGATCGGGCTCGGGCCACAGAATCCAACGGCGCAGACGCTGAAAGTCGGCGAGGTGTGCGTTCGCGTTCTCAATTATGTGCGCGGCACGATCGCCAGACCCGCGCATGGCGATGACTGCGCAGGGCTCCGGTCCCTCCGCCGTTTCCATGGGCACTACTGCACACGCTGCCACACCGGGCTGCAATTCAATCGCGGCTTCGAGATCTTCAGGGTGCACATTCAGGCCGGCAGCAGTCACAATCACTTCGCTCTTGCGGCCCAGAAAGCGCAAGTCGCCGGTGGGAGCCACTTCTGCAATGTCGCCGGTGGACAGCCACTCGTCTTCCCGCTGGTGCAGCTTTCCGCCCGACCACGTGGCGTCAGAAATAGATGCGCCGCGCACCAGTACTTCACCGTCGGGTCCCAGCTTGACTTCGCGTCCGGCCAGCGGTTTGCCGATGGTTCCGCGCGCTACATGGAAGGGATGATTCAGCGTGATGAGCGCGGTTGTTTCGGTCATTCCGTAGCCTTGGACCAGAACAAATCCAAGCGCGTTCCAGAACTGCTCAAGCGGGCCGGGCAGAGCACCACCGCCGGAGATGAGCGCCCAGAACTTGAGTCCGAAGGCACGATGAATTTTGCGGAAACGCCACCAGCGGCGCGCAGCCCCGATCCTTTTCGGCATGTCCAGCAAACTCATAAGATCGGGATGGGTGAGTTCTAGATGTGCTTTGAGCAGGGCGTGGACGCGGGGCACCGCAGCCAGAACTGAAATGCGCTCGCTACGAATCGTCTCAATCAGACGCGGCGCTACCAGGCGTTCTTCAAAATGCAATTCGGCGGTTAGCAGTGGCGGAACCCAAAGCCCCATCGTCTGGCCAAACACGTGGCTCAGCGGCAGCGTGTGCAAAATCCGTAGCGGATGCACGAGCCGCTCATAGCGCATATAGGGCTTGGCACCCTGTTCAATTGGCCCAATGCTGGCCAGCACATTGCCGTGTGTGAGCACGATGCCTTTAGGTTCACCCGTTGTTCCTGACGTGAACAGAATTTGCAGCGGCGTTTCGGAAGAGAGGCCCGCAACCGGCCCCGCTTCTTCTTCTGGTAGCGCCTCTGGCCAGTCTTCAAAGGCCAGGCATGGCAAGTCGAAATCAAGGGCATGCGGCGAAAGCTGCGCCAGCAGTGCGGCATCGCCAACGGCCAATTTTGGCAAAACATCTGCAGCTACACGTGCGGCAAACTCTGCTGCCCCGTGTGCATCCAGCGGAACGGCAATCACGCCGCGTAGGATGCTTCCATGAAAGGCGGCAATCCATTCTGCGCTGTTCTTTGCCCACAGCAGCACGCGATCGCCCTCGCCAATTCCGCGCCGGGCGAGCTCAGATGCGAAGCGCCCGGCCAGACGAACTAGTTCGCCGTACGTGGTCACTCTGCGTCGATTGCCCTGGTGGCGCACCACGGCAATATCGCGGGGGTGTCCGCGGTAATCGTCGAGAAATGTCCCAAGATGGTTTCGCATGGATGAGCTCGACGAGTCCATGGGATGCAATTCGCTGACCACGGAAGCAAAGCAAGGTAGACAATTCAGTCACAAAGGAAGGACTGCCCCAAAATACCAGATACCTAAAGAGAATGTGCAACGTTTCCTTGCAGTTGGATGTTTGCCGGTGAACAAAGTCGCGCGCCGAATAATTATTTTCCGTTTCGCGGCACCGTATCCCGCCCTCGCGCCGTCTCCAATTTCAAAGATCAAGAACTTTCTGTCCCAAGTGGGACAAACCTCCTGCCAATTTGAACGTATTCGAACGCGCAGTTTTCCTTCGCTTCCTGTTCGCCATGCGCTATCCTCAAATGTATGCCCGCCGAGTGGCCGAATCCCGAAAACCAGCCCAATCCGAGCGCCGATCCGTTTGCCTGTTTCCATCCGGTAACGGCGGAATGGTTCAAGGCTGTGTTCGATGCTCCTACCGCTCCGCAGCGCATGGGATGGCCGGTGATTGCGCGCGGCGAAAATGCATTGATCCTTGCGCCCACCGGCACCGGCAAAACGCTGACTGCTTTCTTGTGGTGCCTCGATCGTTTAATGCTTCATCCCGCGCCAGAAGGGACGAAAAGAGGGTGCCGCATTCTTTATGTATCTCCTCTGAAGGCTCTAGCGGTGGACGTTGAGCGCAACCTGAGATCCCCTCTTGCGGGTATGGCGAACATGGCGCGGCGCATGAATGTGGCCTTCCGCGAGCCGGGCATCAGTGTGCGCACCGGCGACACGCCGCAAAAGGAACGCGCCCGATTTGCGCGACAGCCTGACGAAATTCTGATTACAACGCCGGAGTCGCTCTACCTTTTGCTGACTTCGCAGGCGGCCGATGCGCTGCGCACAGTAGACACAGTCATCATCGACGAGATTCATGCTTTGGTCCCAACCAAGCGCGGCGCTCATCTTGCGCTCTCTTTGGAGAGGCTTGAGGCTCTGACAAAGCGACGCATTCAACGTATCGGGCTTTCAGCCACGCAGCGGCCGCTTGAAGAAGTTGCGCGTTTCCTCGGTGGCGTGGAAATACAGGGATCAGGGACCAGGGATCAGGGATCAGAAAAGCGGATGCCTGCTCAAGGCGCAGATGATGCCTTGGCAGAGGACGCCCGGGGGCTCACGTATCGGCCCGTGACGGTGGTGAACGCGAATGCGCCCAAGCAGTTGAAATTGCGCATCGAGGTTCCTGTTGAAGACATGGCGCGGCTGGGCGAAATGGAAGACATTCCATCCGGGCCTGCTTCGCAAATGCCGCGGCGCGTGTCTATCTGGAATGCGATTCATCCGCGGTTGTTGGAGATTATTCGCGAGCGAACCTCCACCATTCTTTTTGTGAACAGCCGGCAGGTAGCTGAGCGGCTGGCCGGCGCATTGAACGAATTGGCAGGCGAACCCATCGCGCGCGCGCATCATGGATCGCTTGCGGCCGCGCAGCGTTCGGTGATTGAAGAGCAGTTGAAGGCAGGGCAGATTCGCGCACTCTGCGCCACGTCCACTTTGGAACTCGGAATCGACATGGGCGCGGTTGACCTGGTCATTCAGATTGAATCGCCGCCGTCGGTGGCAAGCGGTATGCAGCGCATTGGCCGCGCCGGCCACCATGTGGATGCGGTGAGCGAAGGGATTCTGTTTCCCAAGTACAGGGCGGACCTGGTAGCGTGCGCCGCGGTCACACGCGCCATGCATGAAGGACACATTGAGTCCACGCGCTTCCCGCGTAATCCGCTGGATGTATTGGCGCAGCAAATTGTCGCAATCGTCGCGCACCCGCCCACGAAGACAGCGAACAAGGAAAGAGGATCAGGGATAAGGAAAAGAAAAACTTCCGCAAAAAAATCAGGAACCCGGCCTCTGGCGTTTTTTGAAGGCGAGACTGCCGAAGAAAAATCTGCTCAACACGCGATACCCGAAGAAAAGCCCGAAGTGAGTGTCGACGACCTTTATGACCTTGTGCGGCGAGCTGCGCCGTTTGGCGGCCTCACGCGCTCCGCGTTCGAAGGCGTGCTCGATCTGCTCAGCGGGCGCTATCCTTCCGACGAATTTGCCGAGCTGCGCCCGCGGCTTACTTGGGATCGCGTGCGCAATGTAGTTACGGCGCGTGATGGAGCAGCGCGGCTGGCGATACTGAATGCCGGCACGATTCCCGATCGCGGGCTTTACGGTGTGTTTCTTGCCTACAGCGAGGGCAAGGCTGTGCGGGTTGGCGAACTCGACGAGGAGATGGTGTTCGAATCGCATCCGGGTGAGACGTTTATTCTCGGGGCGTCGACGTGGCGCATCGTCGATATCACGCACGATCGTGTCACAGTAACGCCTGCACCGGGCGAGCCGGGCAAAATGCCGTTCTGGAAAGGTGACGGTCCGGGCCGCCCGCTCGAATTCGGAAGGCGCATTGGCGCAATGGTCCGCGAACTGCGCGCATTGCCAAAGCCCGCGGCGCTCACGCGGCTGGTTACAGAGCACGATCTCGATCCAGGCGCAGCAGAGAATCTTCTGCAGTACCTCGCCGATCAGCACGATGCCACCGACGCCGTACCCGATGATCGAACGGTGGTGATTGAGCGATGCCGTGATGAGCTTGGTGACTGGCGCGTTTGCGTGCTCACGCCGTTTGGCAGCCGTATCCACATTCCATGGGCGATGGCGGTGAGCGCACGCATTCGCGCTGCCGGTGGGCCTGAAGTTGAAACGCTGTGGGGAGACGACGGGTTCGTGCTGCGTTTCCCTGACACGGATGAGCCTCCCAATCCTGATTGGTTCCTGATCGAATCGGCCGAGGCAATGCAGTTGGTGCTGCGTCAGCTTGGTTCCACGGCGCTATTTGCCGGGCGATTTCGCGAAGCGGCGGGGCGAGCCCTGCTGCTTCCGCGTCGTCGCGCCGATCAACGTTCACCTCTGTGGCAACTGCGTAAACGCTCATACGATTTGCTCAGTGTGGCATCGCGCTATCCGTCGTTTCCGCTGCTGCTGGAGTCGTATCGCGAGTGCCTGCGGGATGTGTTCGATATGCCGGCGCTCATTGAAACCTTGCGTGCAATCGAACAGCGCCAGTTGCGCGTGCACGTTGTGGAAACACGCAAGCCATCGCCGTTCGCCTCGTCCCTGCTGTTCAGCTACGTGGCAAACTTCCTCTACGACGGTGATGCTCCACTGGCCGAGCGTCGTGCGCAGGCGTTGACTATTGATCAGGATCAACTGCGTGAACTGCTCGGCGAAGCTGACCTGCGCGAGCTGCTCGATGCCGATGCCATTGCTGAAGTGGAAGAAGCGGCGCAGTGCCTGGCCGAGAATTATCGCGCGCGCTCGGCGGACGGCATTCACGATTTGTGTTTGCGCCTCGGCGACCTGTCGCGAGAAGAACTGGCCCGGCGAGTTGTGAACGCAGAGTTGCTGGAGCAAGTCGACCGGCTGGTACGTGCGCGTCGATTGCTTGATCTGCGGATTGCCGGAGAACGGCGATTGATCGCCGCGGAGGATGCAGCACGCTATCGCGATGCGTTAGGAATTCCGTTACCCCCAGGGCTTGCGGCGGCGCTGCTGGAACCGGTTTCACAACCGGTTATGGAACTGGTGCGGCGCTACGCACGCACGCATGGCCCATTCACGTTGCGCGAGGCAGCAGAGCGATTCGCGCTGGACGCACCGGTGGTAGAGACAGCGCTGCATTTGCTGGCCGC
>JADGNO010000263.1 GCA_017883405.1 Occallatibacter sp.
ACCACAGAAACAGCACATGGAAGATGAGCCACCAAGCTACACCAATGAGCATGATGCGGCGTGGCTGGTAAACATCCGCGAGAACACCGGAGAGCCAGCTGGCTAAAGCTGCCGTTGCTCCATATACGGTGAAGAGCAGTGCGGAATCGCCTGCCGTAAAGCCAAGGTTGACGACGTACTTCGAGAGGAACGCCTGCTCAATGCCATCGCCGGTCATGCAGAAGACGATGGCGATATAGCCGCCAAGCAGCGCCAGCGGCATGCCAAGAAAGTGTCGATCCGGTTGGCCGCCAGCGTGAGCGGCGTCAGGTAAAGGTTCGCTCACTGGGCAGATTCCTCAACTACAATTTGCAGCTTGATGTCCGCCGGGCGAGCCTGGGCTGCGCGCTCGAATGCGGCCACGCTTTCATCGAACGAGAAATTCGCAGAGATGAGCGGTTTAAGATCAACCTTGCCCGAAGCCAGCAATGCCACCGCCTTTGAGTAGACGTTCGCGTAACGGAATATGGTCTCGATGCGGGCTTCCTTGGCCTGCGCGGCAACTACGTCAAAACTGATTGCAGCCGGAGGCATACCGACAAGCACCACCGTTCCTGCAGGGGCAAGCAGGTCAAAGATCCCTTCAAAGGCTTTGGGACTTCCGCTTGCTTCAAACACAACGTCTGCCCCCCAACCGGCGGTCAACTCCGCAACTTTCGCGGCAAGTGAACCGCTTCTGATATCGAAGGGCAGAATGCCGGGATAAAGGCCCGCGATGGCAAGTTTTTCCGCTGCCAGATCGGACACAATCACCCGCCCTGCTCCGGCAGCAAGCGCCGATAGCGCAACCATGATGCCGATGGGCCCAGCGCCAATCACCACAGCCGTTGCACCGGGCTTGATCTGCGCTTTGGTGGCCGCATGCATGCCGACGGCGAATGGTTCCACCATGGCGCCCTCAGCCAGCGACACGTGATCGGGAAGCTTGAATGTAAAAGCGGCGGGATGCACAACTTCGCCGGTAAGGCACCCGTGGATCGGTGGCGTGGCCCAGAAACGCACCGCGGGATCTAGATTGTAGTGGCCTTCCCGGCTGGCGCGCGACGTCATGTCGGGAATGCCCGGCTCCATGCACACGCGATCGCCAACCTTCAGATCGTTGACCTCGCTGCCCACTTCAACAACGATACCCGCGGCCTCGTGGCCGAGGACCATAGGCGCATTCACAACAAATGGCCCGATGCGGCCGTGCGTGTAGTAGTGCACATCGCTTCCGCAAATGCCCACGCGGCCAATGCGGATGCGCACGTCGCGCGGACCCATACTGAGTGGCAGTGAAATTTCGCGAATGCTAAGACGAAGCTTCTCTTCCAGGACGAGCGCTTTCATAACGTCCCCCGAATATTAATTTGGGCGCTGACATTTGCATGCCAGCGCCCGGCCTGCGCAGTTGCGCAGCAGTGTGATTGCCGATCAAGCCGCCGGCGTTCTTAGTCCTCGAGGTTCGGGTGGTAGTGACTCTCCCAGCCGAGATAGCGTGCTGCCTCGTGAATCGATTTTGAAACATCGCTGAAGTTGGCCGCAACGTGGTGCTCGAACGCCTCGCGGCAAATGTACTTCAACAGCTTCTGCAGCTGCGGAATTTCCGCAACACCGGCGCCGCCGAACGTTTCTAGTGGATCATCGGTAAAGCGGCCCGCGCCGGTATAACCGCGAATAACGCCACGGCGATCATCGGTCGAGAAGCGCGCATAGCTCATCACGCCTGCCTTCACCCGGCCCACGCAGGTGCCGAATGTGTTTTCCTTGCCCACCGTGCCGGCAATAATCTCCTGATAGTCCATGCGGACATCCTTGAAGAAATGCTTGGGCAGGTTGGAGCAGTGGAAGCACACGCACTTATCAGGATTGGTACCGTAGTTGTTGTTCCAGTCAAGCAGCGCGGATGGCGTGCCCGATGCGAGCGCCAACATATACATGCTGAGCGTGCCCGGTACGTCCACTTCGCAGGCCGACGGAATGAGATCGTTCGACATCATGCTCATAATCGTGCAGGGCACAACGCCAAAAAACTCTTCCATTGAGGTCCAGCATTGCACTGCGCTGATGGTCACATGGGTCTGCTTCATCCAGCCGTCGATTACCGCGCCCAGCTTTGCCATCTTGAGCAGAGCAGCATCGGCGATGCCGTTGGTGCTGACATAGGCCTTGATGGCGGCCAGCTTGGCCTGCGCGGCGTCGTCCGTTTCCTTCATGCGGTTGATACGGCCAAACACTTCAGACAGGTCGAGAGTCTCGATGCTGATGCCGTTGGTTTCAAAGATGCGCTCAGAATAGCGAACCGTGTTGAACGCTGTGGGACGCGCGCCGATGGAACCGATGCGAAGATTCTTGAGGCCCTTGACGATGCGACACACAGCCGAGAACCACTCCAGGTCGGCCTTGAACTCAGCCGAGTCAACTGCCTCAGTATGCAGCGTGGTCAGCGAGTACTTGATGCCGTACTGCATCATGTTGTTACATGCGCTCATCTTGCCGCAGAAACTGTCGCGGCGGGTGGCGATGGTCATGGCGTCGGAGCGGTCAGGCGTGGCCTGTACCAACACCGGAACCTTGAGACCGGAGAGGCGGATAGCATCGACGATGCCGCGCTCTTCGCCAAAGTTCGGCAGGGTTACGATGATGCCGTCAATTTCTTCAGCATGCTTCTTGAAGAGCTCAGCGCAGCGCTGCGACTCAACGTACGTTTCCACGGCGCCGTGCTTTGAATCCTGCGGTCCGAGCACGATGGCCTTCGCGCCCGCAGCCTCAAGCACCTTGATGATTTCGTCGCGGCCCGTCTTGGCCAGATGATCCGGGAAAAATCCGCGATTGCCGACAATGACTCCAAAAGTCATTACACGTTGTGCTGCCATAATGTCCACTCCCTTGTTGTACTTCCTGTCAGTCGTTGGAACTCCGCCGCGAGGCTTGACTTCCCTGGTTTCAGAATCGAGCCTGGGGCATTCGATGTTTCCCAGTCGAATGAGCCAGTCTCGGAATAAGCGTCTGTTGCGAGCGAAAGAACCATTGCCTCAAGAAAACTTCGGCCGCTCCGGATTTCGACGCCTGAATCCAGAGCCGGATTTTGCTCGATCCAATTTATTTCTTCGCCTTGCCCGGGCGGAATTTAGCCATGTAGAAAATGCCGAGCGCGAGCAGCGTTGCTCCCCACCAGACCGGGGCATGCGCCTGGCTCAGCGCCACATCGGCAAGCTGTCCCGTGGCTAATTCATAAATGCCATAGCCCGTGATGAGAAGCCCGTAGGTCACCAACAGAACACCGATAAAGAACCATATGGGAATTTTGGAACCGTGCATAAATCTCTCCTCTCTTGCGTGCTACCAGAACAGAATGTTGAGGCCGGCAAAGATCACCACGACAAGCAGCGCCCAAGTATATTCGCTCCTGTACCACGGCACCGGCTCTTCGGTTGGCAGTTTGGTCGCACCATAAACAAGGCCGTCGAGCTCGGCGATCGGACGTGCCTTGGTTACTAGGCTGATAACCAAAATGACGATCGAGGAGAACAGGAAAGCCCACAACGCACGGAAGACATTTTCTGCCATCGGCTTGGCATCGGGCGAGAGCGCCACACTGGCCAGTGCTGATGGCGTCAGCTTGACCCACATGAACAAACTTGCCGAAAACACAATGCCTGACAGCAGGCCGATGAAGCCTGCCAGCTTCGTTGCTCGCGTCCAGAACATGCCCCACAGAATCGACGCCAGCAGCGGCGCAACAAAGATTGAGAACAGCGCCTGCACGTAGTCCATGATGCCGTGCGCATGCATTACCAGGTACGCCGCGCCAATTGAAACGGCCACGCCTATCAGGATGGAGAGCCTGCCCACCAGCACGTAGTGCGAATCCGATCCCTTCTTGTTGATCAGGGACTTGTAAATGTCGTAAGTCCACACCGTGGAGAAGGCGCTCACATTGCCGGCCATGCCGCTCATAAAGCCTGCGATCAGCGCGGTAATCCCAAGGCCAAGCAGACCGGGGCCAAGGTAACGCACCATCATCAGCGGCAGAGCCTGGTTATAGCTGTGCAGCTCGGCGTCGGGTCCACCCGCCAGAACCTTGCTCTGGGCCGCTGCCGAAAGAGATGTCTTCGACATGGCGGCCTGGCAACCTGCCACGTCGGCCACAGCGCCCGAACCTGTCATGCTGCAGGCGGCCACCACGTCTTCGCCCACCAGCTCTCGGCGTGAGCCATCACCATTCTGCAACAGAACCAAGCCCAGCAGGCCAGGCAGAATCACGATGAACGGCGTCGCCATCTTGAAGAATGAAGCGATGATTGGAGCCATGCGCGCCGCACGCAGATTGTGCGCCGCAAGCACGCGCTGCACCACGAGGAAATCCGTGGTCCAGTATCCAAAGCTGATCACAAAACCCAGGCCGAAGACGATGCCGCTCCAGTGGACGCCCATTGGATTGGCGGAAAAGCTGCCCAGGTCGCGCCACATGTGAAAGTAGCTGTCGCCCGCAACGCCGCCCGTCATGGTCTGCATGTTGTGCATGATCTGTTTCTTCAGGCCCATGACACCGCCTGCCTGAATCATGCCCAGGATCGGAACCAGCAGGGCGCCGCCCCAGATGAGCACAAACTGCAGGACCTCATTGAAGATGGCCGATCGCAAACCGCCGAGTCCCACATAAAGAGCAACGGCCACCGAGCTGACGATGATCGAGAACGAAATATCCCAGCCGAGGACGACCTTCATCACCACGGCCATGGCGAACATGTTCACGCCGCTCATCAGGATCATTTCAATAGCAAACGAAATGGCGGCCACGCTTGAAGCGCCCTTGCCATAACGCAAGCCGAGATATCCAGGCACCGAATGAGTTTTGCAGACGTAGTAGAACGGCATCATCACCAGGCCCAGAAAAACCATGGCGGGAATAGCGCCGATCCAATACCAGTGCGTTGCCAGAATGCCGTATTGATAGGCCGAACCCGCCCAACCCATCAGTTCGAGTGAGCCAAGGTTGGCGGAGACAAAGCTGAGTCCGGCGATCCACGCGGTCATTTCGCGACCGGCCATGAAGAACTCTTCGCTGGTGTTAGCCTGCCCCTTCAGATAAATACCGATCCAGATCACCATTCCGAAGTAAATGGCGATAATCGCGATATCGAGAAGTCTGAGGTGGGCCAGTGGCTCTGCGCTGAAGAGAAGAAACGCCGGTAAGGAGGCGTTGGCGGCTGGGACGATTCCGTGCATTCAAGTCACCTAGGCGGGCTTGGTACGTCCTCAAGTAGTGCAGACGTTCGCCCTAAGTAAATGGCTTTACTCCGAGGGTTGTCAAGCAGGAAAACAAGCTCTTGCCTGGACCGACCCGGCTCCTGAACCGCAGCTTTTTTAAACCGGAGAAACTGCGGAAAAGAAGGCTCCAAAGATCGTGAAAGCGTTTACCCAAGGAAGTGTAGCAGAAGCCATCTATATTGCAATAGCCCAGCGCGAAAGCGTTTCCCGTCCCCGGTAAGTCCGCGAATTTGCTGTCTGCAGCTCGGCGGGGCTCGCTTCAGCGATTGATGTCGATCACCTGGAAGCTGCCGCTGACGGGCACCGTCTTCATGGTTCCAATCCCCGCCGCCTGTGTCAGATCGACGCCTTTGAAATCCGTAACCAGGTAGACGTCGCCGGTAGAGGAGTCGACGGCCAATGTGCGAGCGCGCTCCCGCGTCGGCAGTACCTGCGCCACTGCGTATGAGTCAGTGTTGGCATCCTGCTGGATCACGGTCAGGCTCCCATAGCCGTCACCGTTCGCTGAAAAAATAAGTTCGCGATTCGGGTCGTAACCGATCGCATCCGTTCCGGGACCGGTGGTTAGCGTCGCAACAGTGGTTCCGTTGATAGTGTTCAGTACCGACAACTTCCAGTCTTCGCAAGCGGCAAAAAGCCGGAAGTGCTGCCGGTCCATGGCTAGAGCTACAGGGCGCCTGCACTCGGCTGGAAGCGAAAACCTGAACACATCAGCCTCGGGCGGAATGCCATG
>JADGNO010000043.1 GCA_017883405.1 Occallatibacter sp.
GGCCCCTCGGCGGAAGCGCTGCGGCTCTGCTCGCCCGTGCCGGGAGGTTCGACCTTGATCACCTCCGCGCCCAGCCAGGCGAGGGTCTGCGTGGTGGAAGGGCCTGCCTCGAACTGCGTGAGATCGACGATGCGCACCCCGGCAAGCGCTGCGCTGCGCGGGTTGCCTGGCGCGGCGTTTGTTGCCGCGGTTTTGGAAGCTGCGGTGTTGGATCCAGCGATGGTATTTGACACGAACTCCTCCTTGAATGCGCCGCGACGGCCTGCCGCCCGGCGAGAAATCCCTTTTATCTATACTCGACCAGGGGCTCGGGATGGGATTGATCTAAATCAACGCGAAGGGCAATTCTTCCTCTGGCCATCGCGCAAGTGATGAGCGCCATCAAGGAAATCACCGTCGAGCGCGGCAAGGACGCGCGCGATTTTCAGTTCTTCCTGTTTGGGGGAGGCGGTACCTTGCACGCCACCAGCATCGCGGCCATTCGCGCAAGCTTCCCCAAGACTTATCTGGACAGGTATGGATTGGACGACCCCGTCTGTCCGATCGAGCTGATTGGCATTCGCGTAACAGGCTACGCCATTAGCCAGCACCCTGAGCTCAAGCAGCTTCACAATGCGCCGCGCGCCGGATCACCCGCGCCAGTTGCGTTCAGGGAAGTGTATTTTGAGGACACATCCGGCCGCACCAGGACACCGGTTTTTCCCCAGTTTGCTTACTCGAACTTCACACCCGCGGCACGCGCGGCGCGGATCGAGCGGCCGGCGCTGTCGAACGCGGCTTTAATCACGGCTAGAAATTCATCGGGCGTGTTGCCACCGACGGTCGCGCCGGTTTCCTCAATTTTTGCGCGAACCTCGGGCGTGCGCAGCGCCTTGACTGCCGCGGCATTCAGTCGCATGACAATCGGTCGGGGCACACCTGCGCCGGTCCAGAAGCCGATGAAACCGGGCGCGGTCGCGAAACCGGGAAACATCTCGTTGAGATTGGGCACAGGCGGAAAATTCGCCGGCGCCTTGCCGCCGTGCACGGCGATGAGTTTCACCTTGCCACCAAGAACCAGTGGTCGCACCACGCCCACGATGGCGAAAGCGAGGTCGACCTGTTGCCCCACTACCGCCTGGATCAGCGGGCCGAATCCTGCATAGGGCACGTGCAGAATGTCGAGGCCGGCCACGCGCTTGAAGGTCTCGCCGTCGACGTGTTGCGCCGTGCCGATGCCAGTACTGCCATAGGAGAGCTTGCCTGGATTGGCCTTGGCGAAATCGATCAGTTCCTTCAGGTTGCTTTGCTGCAGCGACATACGCGCGACGATCACCTGTGGGGAGTCGTAGATCATGGTGATCGGCGAAAAATCCTTCAGAGTGTCGAATGGCACCTTTTCCGCGATGATGGTACCGGTGACCAGGCTCCCCGCGGGAGTGGCGAGCAGCGTGTAGCCGTCGGGCGCGGCGCGCGCGACGATATCCGCGCCGATGAAGCCAGAGGCGCCGGGACGCGTCTCGATGATCAACGCTTGCCCAAGGTCTTCTGCCATAACCTGTTGCAGCAGGCGCACGGTGACATCGATCGCGCCGGGCGGCCAGGGGACGATCACCCGCACCGGTTTGGCGGGGAAACCTTGAGAGAAAGCGGCTAGAGGCGCGCACAGGCAGTAAGCGGTAACAAGGCGAAGCAGGTGCTTTTTCATGAATCCCTCGGAATAACGTTAGGAAATCCAACGGGCCTTGTGGAAGTATCACTGCCGCTGTGTGCCGCAGTCAATCGTTGATTTCTCGCCAGCATGCGTCACGATTCGCAGAAAAGCCTCGCGAATCGCCTGCCAAGCACTGCCTGTGGCCCCGAGAGTGGCCGCCGGCGGCTTGTCCTGTTCGCCGCTGCCCCTACCAGGTGATGAGCTGATCGAACTCGATTTGCGGACCAGACTGCGCCGACATATCCGCTAACGATGTCCGTAATGCTGCCGGGAGCCGACCTTCTGAAGTTGCTACGGGCTATGTCTCCTGCGGGTCGATACCAGGCATTTGAGCATCCCGAAAGCGGACATTCCAGCAAAATAATCCGATTCCACCGCAATGAAAATGGCATTCGTAAAGCCACTATTTTGTGCCGCTCGTATCACAATCATTGATCGTGCCCCACTTATACTATGAGGTGGAAATTGGGGTGACCTTTGGGGCACCTAGGGTCAAGAATTGTCGCCTTTAGTCGCTAACGCACGCAGCCAGTGTACGTATGGTAATGAATTAAACTGGAAAATACGTAACCATTGAATTCACACGGCAGGGGTCACAGGTTCGAACCCTGTACCACCCACCAGTAAGATCGGCGACTTATAGTTGCCCTGCCAAAAACGGCAACTACGCCGTTTACAGGATTGTGAGAGGCCAGCTGGCAGACGGCCATCAACTCAATCCCATCACACGCTTCATCTCGACGATCAACTTCTTCACTTCAAGCGGTTTGCATACGTAGCCATCGAAACCCGCGGCGCTGAACTTCTCCTGGTCTCCCTTTATTGCATACGCAGTGAGCGCGATCACCGGCAGGTGGGCATCGGTGAGCTGCTCTCGCATGCGTAGCGCGGCCAGCGCCTCGGAGCCGTCCATCACCGGCATTTGTATGTCCATCAGGACAATGTCGTAGCGCTCCTTCTCCAGCGCGGCAAGCGCATCCTTGCCGTTTTCGACGACATTGACCTGATGCCCGATTTTCTTCATCAGCGCCACGCCGAATTGCTGGTTTAATTCATTGTCTTCCGCCAGCAAAACCTTCAAAACCGGGCCGGCCCAGAGATCCTGAGGGGCAGCGTTGGCCACGCCGTGTTCCAGCGCAACATGATCGAGTATTCTGAAAGGCAGCACCACGCGGAAAGTGCTTCCGACCCCTTCGATGCTTTCAACATTAATGCTGCCTCCCATAAGTTCGGTCAGCCGCCGGGCGATTGTCAAGCCCAGACCGGTACCGCCGAATTTTCGCGTAATGGAACTGTCCGCCTGCACAAAAGGTTTGAATATGTTCTCCACCACTGCATTGGCCATGCCGATGCCGGTGTCCTTCACTGCAAGTTCGATTAGTACTTCATTTCCACGTTGCTCCTTTGCCGCCACCGAAACGGTGATACTGCCCTCTCTGGTGAACTTGATGGCATTGCTGAGCAGGTTGAGCAGTACCTGTTTCACACGCAGTTCGTCCCCTACCAGGGCGTCAGGTATGTCTTTGGGTATTTCCAGCTGCAGCGCAGGGTTCCCGCTTTCTATCTGCGAACGCTGCATCAAAATCAGGTAGTTGATGCAGCGGCGAAGGCTGAATTCGCATTGCTCCAGGACCACCTTTTCCGCCTCGATCTTCGACAGGTCGAGAATATCGTTGATCAGCGAGAGAAGATTGTTGCCACAGAGCATTGCTGTGGACACATACTTCATTTGCTTGCTGTCCAGATTCGTCATTTCAAGCAACTGAACATGGCCCATCAGGCCATTCAGCGGTGTCCTTATCTCATGGCTCATGTTCGCAAGGAACTGGCTCTTGGCAAGGTTGGCGGCGTCGGCGGCTTTACGTGCCGCAATCAGGGCCGTCTCGGCCTCTTTCTGGCTGGTGATGTCCGCCGCAAGGCTGAGTACCACCCGCCGTCCATCAGGCAACTTCGGCAATGATTGGCTCTGAAAATCCCACAGGCGAATTTCTCCCGAAGAGGTTCTGACTTCGTGGATACCCTCCTGCCTTATCCCTTGCATCTCATACAGCGATTCAATGTATTCGTGTACCGCCGCCGAGCGACCGCCATAAGCCTTGTCGGCCCAGCTCTTGGTGGTCGGAATATCTTTTAACGAATAGCCTGTAATCCTGGTCCACGCGTCACTGATCATAAGGACTTCGCCGTCCTCGGCGTGCATCATTATGGGATTCGGTGAACTCAGTATGGATTCGCGCAATCTTGATTCACTGTCGCGTAACTGGTCTTCCATTTGTTTCTGGGCAGTGATGTCACGGCTTATTCCGAACAGGCCCACCACTTTTGCATCCTGGTTCAATTGCGGCCACTTGTTGGTATTGACCCAGCCCGGTCTTCCAGACGCGTCAAAATAGGGGTCGACCTTGTTCAGCAGCGGTTTGCCTTCGCGGAAAATCGGCAATTCCTCTTCGTAGTAGATTTGTGCAGTCTCCTCTGGAAACACCTCTAAATCATGCTTGCCTATCATGTCCCGCCAACTGGCGTGGCCGGTGATATTGGCCAGAGTCTGGCTGCAGAAGCGGAAACGGCTGTTCCTGTCCTTGAAGAAGATGAAGTCGCTGGTGTTTTCCAGAAAGCTGACGAAGTCGCGGTTTAAATCCTCGAGCGCGGCTTCGTGCTGCTTGCGCTCGGTGATATCGATAAACCCCCATAGCGACTCGCCGCTTTCCCGGTTCAGAATCGAACCGCTGATATCTACCCAGATGTGTTTGCCATCCTTGCGAACCTGCTCCAACTGAGTCCGATAAATGCCCCCGGCAGCAAGAATGGGGTAGGCCGCTGCGCCAGTGGCGACATAGGCCTCCTCGCTGGGATAAGTTTGACGAGTAGGCGTTGATGCAAGTTCACCCGGCGCGTAGCCGAGCATCTTTTCATAGGCCGGGTTGGCCCACACAATCAGGCGGTTCCTGAGTCTCACGATGCCGATCAAATCGTTGTCCAGCACCGCCTTCTGTTCGGCGAGGAGTGCTTCCATGCGTTGCTGATTCAACCTGAGCTCGGTGATATCCAGAGAAATGCCGCCGAGGAGAGGTGGTTTGCCGTCCCGGGGGATGCGGAACCTGTGCGTTTGGAAGATCCGCAGCCGACCATCTTTCATCGGCACTTGTTCCTCGGTGACCAGATCTTCTTCTTCCAACGAACGCCGATCATCAGCGACCATTTTTTCTGCCACATCGGGCGGGAAAAGATCACCGGATGATTTCCCAAGCAACATTGGGGTTCCAATAGTGCTCAGAAAGTAGCGGTTGAAATAGACATTGATACCGTCCTGATCCTTTATGAACGCCGCGGCTGGAAGGGTGTCCATAAATAGACTGAAACGCGTTTCGCTCTCCTGCAGTGCTTCATTCTGTTTCCCCAATGTTTCCAGCAGCCGATTGAAACCATCAATCAGTTCGCCGATTTCATCGTGCTTTGCGACCGGCAGGGACTGCAGGGGCTGCCCCGTATCCGACCGGGCGGCCAGCGTTTTAATAGTCGCCAGCACCGGTGCAAGTTCGCGCATTAACATCCACCACGTCAGACCACCCGCCAGCAAGGTGAGGAAGATCGTGGCCAGCAGCATTCGTTGCTGCATTTCATGTATAGGGGCAAAAGCTTCTGTGGTCGGCAGCGATACGCTCACGTACCAACCGGCCGCAGGAACGCCTTTGCTCGAAGCGAGCCGCTCTTCGCCAAGTGGATTGACTAAAATGCCGGAACCCTCATAGCCGTTGACGAACTGGTCGATCAACGGGTCGGCACCGACATCGGGGAGCGGTACCATGATAAGTTTCTTTTCGCTGGCAGCAACAATCAGCCGGTACTGCCGCGCAACAATCCGATAGCCGCCGGTCTCGCCGTAGCTGCTGGCCGTAACCCTGTCCAGAAAATTGGGCTTGCTCAGGTCGGTCACCCCCGAAAAAGCGCCGATCACCTTGCCCTGCGTATCGCGAATGGGTACCGTTATGGCAAAATTCGCATTGCGTAACTTCCTGCCGACAACGGGCTTGCCAATCGTCGATTTACCCTCCTTGAGAGCGGCAGCTACGTTGTCTCTGTCCATGTAATTGACGCCGACCCGGTCCAAGGCCGGTAACTCGGCAATCGCGGTGCCGGCAAGACGGGTTACGAATACGCCGGCATTGAATAGAAGCTGAAGAAGCGGGCGCTGTTCAACATGTTTCTGCAGGTCCGCCGGCCTCTCGAGCAGGCGGGTGTCAATTTCGCCGGCGATCAGTTCCAGCGCGGTCATGCGGTCTTTCAATTCAGAGTTGACATCTGCTGCCATGAAAGAAACCGTCGAGAATTGCTGTTCGCTCATCTGGCTTTGCATGTCCTCGTGCAGCATCCGGCTGGCGTAGAACGACAGCGACCAGATGCTGATAATGAAGATGGCCAGCGTGAAAAGGGTCACTCTTGTCTTGAGCGACCGCCAGTTAATGAAATTCATGGCGATGAACTTGCTTTTGCCGGAGCCGTTGGGACATAGACTCACATTGCGTCTATCTTCCTGGAATATGTTGATTTAGGTCAAAAGCGCCGTAATCCTGCTGCGGCGAATGGTTCGCAGGAATGGCTTGCCGCATCGGGTACGGCAAGAATCAGTTAAATCAGGGACGCGCGAGCGGCCCTTTCAGTTTGAACTGGGAGGGCGACGCATATGGCTCAGTTCGGCCACGAGCCGCCACTCGCGCTCCAGCTCCATTGCAGACATTCGCGGTTTACCAATGCTCATTCGATCACCCGGTCGGTGAGCGTCAGGATCGACTGCAGAAGTGGCAACACGTACCCGCGCCGCTCAAGCTTAGACGAACGGTTGATCAAGCAATCCGATTCCTGCTCCATTGTATTTCC
The DNA here is from genome assembly GCA_017883405.1 of Occallatibacter sp. GTDB lineage: Bacteria > Acidobacteriota > Terriglobia > Terriglobales > Acidobacteriaceae > Telmatobacter. The sequence continues at coordinate 6,569 of JADGNO010000043.1, forward strand.
CGGACCTTCAGCTTCGGATCCTTCGAGACCGCATACGTTAATGTCGGCGTCATGTTAAATTCATCCGCAGCAATCAATCTATGGGAGGCGGCTATGGCTGAAGTTGCTGGAAACACCAATTATCAGCAGATCAATGCGCGCATCGAGCGCCTTCCGGTCTGCTCCTGGCACACGAAGATGCGCGTAATCTTCGGCACAGCGTGGTTCTTTGACGCATTCGATTCATTGGCAATTGCCTACGTACTTCCAGTGCTGATTGGCATGTGGAAACTTGAGCCGGCGCAGATCGGGCAAATGATCGCCATTGGCTTCGCCGGGCAATTGATCGGATCAATTGGCGCCGGTTGGCTGGCGGAGCGCTGGGGCCGCATTCCAACGGCAACCCTGACACTGTTGATCTTCACGGTGATGAGCTTCGCCTGCGCATTCGCCTGGAGTTATGACTCTCTGTTTTGGTTTCGCTTCGTGCAAGGACTGGGCTTGGGTGGTGAAGTGCCGATCATGGCGGCTTACGTCAACGAATTCGCCAAGGCGGAGAGGCGCGGCCGATTCTCGCTCGGCATACAGGTGATGTTCGCGGTCGGTCTGCCGGCCGCGGGCC
>JADGNO010000264.1 GCA_017883405.1 Occallatibacter sp.
CCGCAAGCGTCAACGAACGGCCCACGTACTCAGGCGGAATCGAGTAGTCGTTGCCATCGAAGCGCACATAGATGGTCTTGGCCGAACGCACGGCGATCACATGTTCGCAGTTGAACGGATGGAGCGGAAGCGGAAGCAGACGCGGCTGTTCATCGATGAAGGCTTGAGCAACCGTGCGATTGCGATCATCCGGCCAAGGGCGTTGATGCGCAACTTCATCGCGCCAGCGCAGAGCCTGGCGATTGCACTCTTCAAGTGTTGTGAAGCCGCGCGCCGCCCAGAACGAATCGCGCACATAACGAATCGCCCGCTCCACACGGCCCTTTTGATTGCCCGAGCGCACCTGGCAAGGTCGAGGTACGAAGTGATATTAATCAGTTCATAAATATACCGACGCTCACGCTGCGTATCTGAGGGAAGGTTTTTGGTAGAAGGCCCGGATTTTGTCTGGGCGTTTTTGCAGACTGCGCATTGAGTTCACTACCTTTCCCTTGAAATCGGCCTTACTCGTTGTGACCATGCGGCCGATCGTGTCGGCTTTCAGATGCTTCCACACCAACTCGTCAGGATTGCGGTGTGGCGAATAGGGTGGGAGATAAAATAGTCTCAACGCGCCGCCAAGCGTTTCGACAAAGGCCTTCGTCTTTTTCGCAATGTGTGCGGGACCTCGATCAACTATCAGATAGACAGGTTTCTTCGCGCCGGCGATCAGCCGCTTCAGGAATTCGATAAACACAGCCGCATTCACGCCGCCTTTTTCCTTGATCATAAACCGCATTGTTCCCCGCGAAGTAACTGCGGAAATCAGGCTCATGCCATGGCGAGCTCCCGTCGCTTCAACAATCGGGGTTACGCCTTTTTTGCCCCACGTGCGGCCCGCATGATGATCGGAACGGATATGCGCCGCATCGCCAAAATAGATGTCGGCGCCTTTGTTTATGGCCATTTTCTTGATCTTCGGATATTCCGTTGTCAACCATTTTTGCACCAGAGTTTCATCCCGTTCTATCGCGCGATGCAAGGGCCTTTGCGCCGTAATTCCCAACCGAGCCAGCAGGCGGCCAACCGACACCGCGCTGAGCTTGACCTTGAACCTGTCCTTGATAAGCGTGGCCACCATCTGGCGCGTCCACAGCGCGAACTCAAACTTCAACTGCATCGGATTCCTCCGCGTCACCGTATCGTAAATCCATTTCAGTTGCCGCCCCGTGAGCTTCGCAGGGCGTCCCGGCACAGGCTTGGATTTCAACGCGATCTCTCCGCCGCGCCGGTAGAGCGCCAGCCAATCGTAGATGGTCGTGCGATTGAGACCCAAAGCTTTGCCGACCACTTCGGGGCTTTGCCCTTTCTCCACCGGAGCAACCACCCGAATGCGCAGAGCCACGCAATCTAGCCTGCATTATTCATGAATTCCCTACGCGAAGCGCTTTTGGCGTCACAAGATTGGTGGAGACGATGTCGGCAGCATGAAGTTGTTGCGCTGAATGGGTCGATCCTCTTTGTAGGCGTGCGGCAGCATCGCGGCGACGATCTTTAGACATGGTTCTCCCATATGGTCGGTTGAGTCTTGTAATAGTGGACGCTGTTCAAGGGATCGCTCTATCCCGGCGATGCTCCCAGTTCCAATGCCATGTGCCGGAAGGCGGACAGAAACGGGAACTATTGCGGCAGGTGTATGACCATGCGCCGCACGGAAACCAGCACTCGCGCCCCCAGTTTGAGGAAGCGCTCCCGCAGAGTCCAGACTTGTGCCCGAGCGCAATTGGTGCCGGCCGCAGACAGGCGCAGTTCTTGCATCAGCACATAGGCCGCAGCAGTCAGCAACACGCGGAACTGGTTGGCCCAGAAGCGGCTGCAACTGGTGCGGTCGATTTCCATGGCATGCAGCTCTTTGATCCGGTTCGCGATTTCGCCGCGCTGGCAGTAAACCTCTTCGTAGAGCCATTGCGGAGTCTGGTTCATGTTCGTGATCACGAAACGCGGGTTATCCTTCGGCGATTTATCTACGGCGCGTACAACTTCGGCCTTGATGATGACGCGGCGTTCTTGCTTCCAACTTCCCGCCGCGTAGCGGGTTTCGCCGTAGACGTGCTCTGTCTGATCGGTGAGGCCGGCCAGTAGACGGGCAACCTCCATGTCCTGTTCTGCCTTGCGATTCAACACCGCATTGCTGGCCATCGCCACCACGTATTCGACGCCAGGCTGGCCATCCAGAAACGTCAACAGTCCGGGATTAGCGAAGCCGCCGTCGAGACGAACGCGAATGCGCGTCTTGGGAAATGAGCTGCGGATCAAGGCCATCAACCGGCGCAAAATTCCCACCGCCCCTGCTGCCGCCGTAACATTGCCGGGACGCAGCACGGCGGCGCACAGATACTGTTCGGCCTCGTCGTTGAAGGTGACAAAGCCCATCATCGGCAGATAACAAGCGTTGTCATAGTGGCTGTTGAAGAACGACAACTGCTGCGCCCCATGCGTGGGATCGTCGGTCGGATCAAGATCGATGGTCACCAGCCGGGCGCGATTGCGTAGCCGCTTGGCATGACGCTGGATCACGCTCTCAGCAAGTGCCGCGCCCATGTTATAAAGCTGGCGCGGACCAACAGCGTTCTCAGAGCGCGACAGCGTCGGCTGCGATGCCATATCGACACCGGTAACTGGATCGCGGTCGAGCAGCATCTTGTGCATCGGATCGGCTGCCAATCGAGCCGAGTCGTTGGCGTCGGCATAACCGCAGCCGATGGAGAAGACGCGCTGGGAGAAAAGATCACGCAACGAATGGTCGACCTTGCCTGCTTGCCGACGATCAAGCAAACAGCCAGACATACTGGCGATCAATCCGTAACGACGCTCGGCGGCTTTCAACAGGACGGCGCCACCATCGGAGGAGCCCTGCCGCTGGTCGAATTCCAACACGACCGGCTTGGCGAAAATCTCTGGAAACAACAAACGCTCTGTCGCGATAGAATCGGTCAAGCGAAAGCCTCTCTTTGTGCCTTAAATACTGTCCAGTCAACATGTTTGTAGCATAAAAAAGGCTTTCGCTCTTCAGGATTCACGAATAATCCGGGCTAGGTTATGGAGTACCTGGCCGGGACTGGACTGACGAACATAAACAATGGCTTGCCGGCATAGACGTTCAGCGGTTAGCTTCGAGTTCATCCCCGCCTCCTTCTTCCTGCCGGTTGCTTGCCTGGGCTGCCCCTATCAGAAGCTCCACCAGAGCGAGCGACCGTTCCCGCTGTTTGGAATCCGGTATGACCGTCTTCGGGGCATCGACGAGTTGTAGGTTCAGCTGGAAGTCCAGCGGCTTCGCATGTCGAGTCACGCACTACCTCCCGAGGAGTCTCCTCCATCGAAGGCTTAACGCAAACTGTCGGCGAAAGCCAAGCATTTAGCAGATTACGCAACTCGAGCAGAGCTGCGGTACTAATCAGAGGCGGCCCAACCGAAAAGCTCGCGCAGTCTGAACTGAACACCCAGGCTGGCAAGGAACAAATAGTGCTATCCGGAAGTTCGCAAACAACGTGCACGCCATGACGGTCTCTCATCCGCCG
>JADGNO010000265.1 GCA_017883405.1 Occallatibacter sp.
CCGTGCTGATGGTGGCGTTCCGCGTCGTTCGCAGCGAAGACGCACTGCAAGCCGTCAATTTCGAGACCATCGTTCTGTTGTTTGCGATGATGCTGGTGGTCGCACACCTGCGACTACTCGGGTTCTTCGAAACCGTCGCGGAGTCTGTCGTCTCGCGCCTGGGACGCAAGCATTTGCTTCCCGCGGTAATTCTTAGCACCGGCGTGCTCTCTGCGTTCTTCGTCAATGACATCATCTGCCTGGCGATGGTTCCTATTGTGCTCGAAGTCACGAAGCGCATGGACGTGAAGCCGCTGCCCTATTTGCTCGCCGTGGCGACTTCATCCAACGTCGGCAGCGTTGCCACCATCACCGGCAATCCGCAGAACATCCTCATCGGCTCTTACTCAGGCATTTCTTACATCAACTTCCTCGCGCACCTCGGGCCGGTGGCGGTCGTCGGTCTGGTCATCAACTGGGCGGTCTTGCACTGGATGTTCCCGGTCAAACAAGCACCGTCCCCAGAAACGCAGAACGGCGAGCAGCCTCGCAACCTCAGCATCGCCAAACCTGCCATCGTCGTCGCGGGCATCATCATCGGATTTCTTTTCGGACTTCCCCCAGCTCTCGTGGCTGCGGTCGGCGCCGCCATCATGATGATCACGCGCTCGATGGAGCCCCGTCTCGTTTATGACGAAGTCGATTGGGGACTGCTCGTCTTCTTCGTCGGACTATTCATCATCGTCAGCGGAGCCGAGCGGGTTGGCATTGTCGCGGCGATGCTTGATATCGCGAAGAACTGGAACCTGCACAACGCAGCTGTCTTCACCACCGTCACAGCCATAATGTCGAACATCGTGAGCAATGTGCCGGCGGTGATGCTGCTGAAGTCCGTGATTCCAGGGTTTCCCGATCCTCATCGCGCGTGGCTGCTGCTGGCGATGGCCAGCGCGCTGGCAGGCAATCTCACCATCACCGGGTCGATCGCGAACATCATCGTGGTCGAGCGCGCACGCAAGGAAGTACAGATCACATTTAAAGACTACCTTCGCGCGGGCGTGCCAATTACCATTCTCACGCTCATCTTTGGGACCCTTTGGCTTTCCCTGATTAAGTAAATAACCCGGAGTTTGCATGCCATCACGCCGTCAGTTTCTGCGGACTGGAGTAGCCGCCGGTGCCGTTCTCGCCGCGCCTGAAATTCATGCGCAGTCGTCCGCATCGCAGCCTGCATCTATCGCTGGGCTCAAGTCGATGAAGTCACTCGCCAAACCCATTACCGTAGACGAGCGTCGCCAGCGCATCGAGCGCGCCTGGCAACTCATGGCCGAAAACAAACTCGACGCAATCGCGATTTGCGGCGGCACGTCGCTGGTCTATTTCAGCGACATCCGCTGGTGGCTCAGCGAGCGCTTCTTCGCCATGGTGCTGCCGGCGAAAGGTAACCCGTTCTACGTTTGCCCGGCGTTCGAGGAAGATCGCGCTCGCGAGCAGATATCACGCGGCCCGCTCGGAGATTCTGCTGACGTTCGCACTTGGCAGGAAGACGAGAATCCATACGAACGCTTTGCCCAGGGCTTGAAAGACCACGGCCTAACCACAGGCCGCATCGGCCTCGAAGAGACGATGTATCACGTCTACACCAATAACCTGGCGAAGACCCTTCCCAGCGTGCATTTCGAGAGCGCGACGCCTGTCACTGCCGGCTGCCGCATGATCAAGAGCGATCACGAACTTGAGCTAATGAAGCTCGCGTGCAAAGTGACACTCACTGCCTTCGAGGCGGCCTGGAAATCCCTGCGTCCCGGAATGACCGACCGCGACTTCAGCGGCCTCATCGAAGCCGCTCACGCGAATCTTGGATTCCCCGGCGATGCCCTGGTCATGGTCGGGCAATACGCCGCCCTTCCGCATGGCACCATCAATCCGCAGACGATCCATGAAAACGATCTGGTGCTGATCGACGGCGGATGCAAGGTGGAAGGCTACGTCTCTGACATCAGCCGCACGTTCGTTGTCGGTAAGCCCACCGACAGGATGAAGCAGGTGTTCGACATCGTGCACCGCGCGCAGCAGGCTGCCTACCAGGCGGCGAAGGCCGGCAACACATGCGGCGACGTTGATGCTGCCGCTCGCAAGGTGATCGTCGACGCCGGCTATGGTCCCGGATACAAGTACTTCGCCCACCGCCTCGGTCACGGCATGGGCATGGATGGACACGAGTGGCCGTATCTCGTGAAAGGTAACCGGCTGCTGCTCCAGAAAAACATGACGTTCAGCGACGAGCCCGGCATCTACATTCGCGGCGAGTTTGGGGTACGACTGGAAGACGACCAGTTGATTACTGAAAATGGCGGCGAGCTGATGACGCCGCAGAGTCCATCGCTGGAAGAACCGTTTGGGAAGTAGCTCGTATCAGGGCAGGACTTCAGTCGTGCAGAAACGGCTCACTCATTTACTCCAATCTTGCCAATCCAATCCTTTGACCCGGGAAAACTCGGAGACGTTCGCGGTGACAAGCGTCATTTTGCGGTTCATGGCCTGACCGGCCATTAGAAGGTCGTAAGCTCCGATCGGTTTACCCACGCTCTCCAGGCGCGCGCGGATCTCGCCGGCCAAGCGGGCATCGCTGTCGTCGAACGATAGCAAGGAGAGCGGCCCGGAAAAGAAGGTCTCGACTCTTTGTGTGTTGAGAGGTATCCGGGCACTCTTGAAAACGCCGTACCATAGCTCAAATGCCGCAACAGAAGATACAAAGACCTCTGAACCCTTCTTTATGATGCGGACAAAGCGCGCCTGCACGGGATTTCCATCCGATGCCATGAGGGCAATGCAGGCGTTAGTGTCGAGCAGGAAGTTCATAGTTATTCAAAGATGCGGCGCTTAGGCGTATTCGGCTGCTTGCGGCCGGGCATGAAATCGGCATCCTGCGGTACCGCTCTTAGTTTGGCGAGCCACCGGTCCGGGTCTAATGCGTAGGGCTCCAAAACTACCGCATCGCCCACACGGCGGATCTTCACCTTGTCACCTTCAAAACGAAACTCGCGGGGCAACCGCACCGCCTGGCTACTGCCGTTTTTGAATAGCTTGGCCACTTTGCTCATGCATGGAAAAGTATATATAATAAGTATATATCTTTGCAAGAAATATTGCTTTAGCCGGAGAGGCAACGAGTCATGAACCACCTAGGCATAGCAAAACGGGAAGTAACCCGAGTCAACGAACGATTTTCCACCAAGTTACTAGTCTGTTACTACCGTTTCCACAGCCGCTTCGCGTAGTCTCGCAGTTATGGTCTCCGTAACGGTGTTGGCTAGTGGTAGCCGCGGCAACAGCACCGTCGTATCCAGTTCACGCACCAAGATCCTCGTTGACGCCGGCATCTCCGCGCGCGAAACCTATCGCCGCCTGGATTCGGTCGGCGACAGCGCCGCTTCGCTGAACGCAATCGTCATCTCTCACGAGCACTGCGACCACGTGACTGGCCTGTGTACGCTGGCGAAAAAGCTGCATATCCCGGTGTACATGACAGGCGCGGCACACCAGGCATTCGAGAAGGCCGAGCGCGACCGCAACGAAGAACACGTTCCACTCCAGCGCTGCGAAATTTTCAAGTCCGGATGCGCCTTCCAGATTGGCGACATCTGCGTAACCCCGTTCACCATCCCTCATGATGCCGCCGACCCCGTTGCCTTCACCTTCAAAGCCGAGGGCGTGAAAGTGGGCGTGGTCACCGATTTGGGCTATATGCCGCACTC
>JADGNO010000266.1 GCA_017883405.1 Occallatibacter sp.
CGCAGCAGCCAGTGCCAGTTATACGGGTGCACGTTGTTCATGTACTCGTGGCGCGGGGCGGGGCCCTGCCAGAGATCCCAGTCAAGATAGTCAGGCACCGGAGCGGGCTTGCCGTAGCCCATCGATCCGCGCGTATTGGCATACCAGGCCTTGCCCATGTAGGCTTCGCCGATCAAGCCATCGTGGATTTGCTGAATCATTTTGATGGTGTGCGGCGAGGACCGCTGCTGATCGCCGACCTGCACGAGCTTGCCGTACTTCTTCTGCGCTGCAACCAGCAGTTCGCCTTCGCGCGCGTTGTGGCTCGATGGCTTTTCAATATAGACATTCTTGCCGGCTTTGAGGCCGTACACAGCCATGGGCGTGTGCCAATGGTCAGGAGCGGCAATGGAAATAGCGTCCACTTCTTTTGACTCGAGGGCCTTGCGAAAATCGCGAACCGAAGTTGGTGCGGCACCAAGAGCCTGCTTGGCTTGAGCGGCGAACTTGGCGCGAACCTGGTCGTCTGGATCGCAGATAAAGGCGACGCGGGCAATCTGCTTGTTGGCCTGCAGTGCCGAAAGGTGGGCGTATCCGCGTCCGTTCAAGCCGCAGATGGCGAAGGTGAGCCGGTCGTTGGCACCGAGGATCTGGGCATAACTCTTTGCTGGTGAAGCGAGCGCCGAGCCAGCTACACCGGCGGCCATGCCATTGACGAACGAACGCCGAGAAATCATGCAAATCTCCAATCGATATTCCGAACAGGGGACAATTAACCCAGCGACGGTTGCCCCTTTTCTTGCCGAGTCAAATTATATCCCCGGTGAGGCATGTTGCGCGGCAAAATTGGCCGGTAATCATACAAGTTTCCTGGCCCAAGTTTTCTGACGCTGCGTATACTGGCGGCAGATTACGATGAAGTTTGCGGTTGACGCTGTAACCCCCAGCCACTACTCGGTCGTCTATCTGAGTGATGGCAGCCGGCACTGTTTTGAAAGAGTTGACACCAGCCACGGCCGTAGAGGCTACCCGTGTAGACGGTGAAGCGGTTGCGCAGGAATTTACGAATATTGTCCTGGCTCATCGGCCACAGATATTCCGGTTTCTGCTGGCTTCAACCCGAGACGTCGACCTGGCGGAGACGCTGACGCAGGAATGCTTTTTAAAGGCGCATCGGAACTGGGACGGTTTCCGGGGCGAGTCGAGCGCAATGACCTGGCTCATGCGCATCGCGATCAATCTTGAAAAGGACCACTGGCGTAATCGGCGGCTGGCCTTTTGGCGCCATGCGCGCACCAACTCAGTGGACCTTGACGATGCAAGCGATTGGCTGCCGAGCGGTGAGCGATCTGTTGAGCAGCAGTTAATCGCCCGCGAAAAGGTAGCGCAGGTTTGGGAAGTGGTTGCGAAATTGAGTGGCCGGCAACGGACAGTTTTTCTGCTTCGCTATGTTGAGGATCTTGACCTGTCAGATATAGCGCGTGCGACAGGGTTGAGCGAAGGCACGGTAAAGGCGCATCTGTCGCGTGCTCTGAGCAAGGTGCGAACGGAATTGAGAGGGAATTAGCAGATGAATTTCATGAGAGTTTCACAAGACGAGCCGCAAATGGATGAGTCGCTTAAGCAGACGCTTAAAGACTATCGGTCGAGCGTTCATGCGTGGAGCGATGCCGTATATAACCAGCCGCATAAGCCGGTGAGAGTTTATAAGACGAGCTGGCGAGTAACGGCGAGTTGGGCACTTGGGTGCGTGCTGGCAGTGGCTAGTGTAGCCGGCGGATTGTATGAGCGGCACCATGTGAAGGAACAGGCGAAGATTGCGGCGGCGGCCCAAGCGGCGCGGCAGGCGAAGCATGTAGCTGAGCAGCGCGAAGAGAGCGAAGATCAGCTGGCGAAGATTGACAGCGATGTTTCTCGCGAAGTTCCCAGCGCAATGGAGCCGCTGGCCAAGATGATGGTTGAGGACTCGACGGAATAAGTTTGGATGCAAGCAAGTGAACGTCCCCTTCGCACGCAGGAGGGGAAGGAGAAAACGATGGACGTGAGCAAGTTAAAGAAGATTGTACTGACAGCGACAGCAGTTCTTGCAATTGGAGCAGCGGCCGGAGCACAGGGGTTTGGCGGACCCGGCGGGCCTCCCGGATCGAGGATGAATCGGCCGCCGATGGAACGGGCTTTCGGCTCGATGGGTGCGGGCAACAAGGGTTGGTGGAACAACCCTGGAATCATTGAACGGTTGAAACTTACGGATGACCAGCGCAAGGGAATGGATGCGATTTTGCTTCAGCACCGCGAAAAGCTGATCGACCTGCGGGCCAACCTGGAAAAGGCTGAGTTGACGATGCAGCCCCTGATGGGCGCCGATACTCCGAATGATGCGGCGATTACCTCGCAGATCGACAAGGTTGTTCAAGCGCGCGCTGAACTGGAACGCGCAAATGCCCGCTTCCTGCTGGCCATTCGCGATAAGTTGACGGCAGACCAGTGGAAACAGATTCAGACGGTGCAGCAGGAGCGCGGCTCGGAGCGTTGGCGTCGCGATGGCGGACCTGGCATGCGCGGGCCCGGCATGCGCCAGCAAGGGCCCAATCAGCAGCAAGGGCCACCACCGCCGCCACCCGGCGCACCGGGAGCCGGAAATGGTCCTGGCTCGGGCGCGGACCAGTAGCACTAGAGTTTGGGTTGCACCATAGGGGTATTCAAAGAGCTTTTGGCAGAGAGCATTACGGTTGAATACGAAAACCGTTGGCGGCAGAGAGTGATCCTCCTGCCGCCGATTTTTTTGCGGCCACAATTGGATTGCGAGCAGATCAAAAAACGTGGGTACCCGTTAACGATCTACTCCCAGGCACCGTCCGAAACGAGAAACTCATGAATGGAGCGCGCAGCTTTGCGTCCTGCGCCCATGGCGAGAATCACGGTTGCGCCGCCAGTAACGATGTCGCCACCCGCAAACACGCCGCGCTTTGATGTGCGCGTGGTTTCGGGATCGGCAACGATGTAGTTGCGCTTGTTTGTTTTGAGATCGGGCGTGGTGCTCTGGATGAGCGGGTTGGCAGTGGTGCCAACGCCGATGATGACAACGCTGGCCGGCAGCACAAACTCCGAGCCTGCAACCGCAACCGGCCTGCGCCGGCCATCTTCATCGGGCTCGCCCAGTTCCATGCGAACACAGC
>JADGNO010000044.1 GCA_017883405.1 Occallatibacter sp.
ATACCGAAGCCGAGCTTGCCGGGCAACAGCAGCTCTCCAACGGCCGCGCGTGTGTCGGCGTTGATCACGGCAATGCTTGAATTGACTTCGGTCCTGTCGCGCTCTGCCCGCTGCCGAGGCTCACGCCGGGTCGGTGTCGGACCGCTGCTGCAGCTTGCCTGCGAACCGTCTGCCGCATCCGGAGGAATCGTGCAGATGGCAAACAACAGATTGCTTCGTGGATCGAAAACCAGCGCGTTGGGGTTGGGAACTGTAGGGATCGTCGCCACAATTTCCAGAGAACCTCGGTCGAACACCTTCACATTGTTCGCAGGACCGTCGCTGATGTAGCCAAAATTTCCGCTGCTATCGAAGGTGATGGAATGAGCCTCGCGCAGCCCGGTAATCTGGCCAACCAGCGTTCCGGTTTTTACATCAACCACCTGCACGGCGGACCCGTGCGCAATAAATAACCGCTGCGCATTTGCGTCCATGGTGAGGTAACCCCATGAGCCAACGCCGCCAATCAACCAGGTGTTTCTAATGGAAAAAGGATTGCTGGAAAGCGTAGTGGCGATGGGCACCTCGGCCTGCTGCGCGCTGAGTGAGACGCAGGCAAGCAGCCAAAGCGAAACAAGTCTATGCACGGCAGGCAGCTCCTGATAGATAGATGCATCAGGGCATGGCACCGCTCATCAATTGTGCGCGGTGGAGTGCGGTACTATTCGTTGCCTGCCATCACTTCGTGCAGCCAGCCGGGCGCCTTCAGCAGTTCGCGTGGCCGTGAGCCATCGGCTGGACCAACCAGACCGTCGCGTTCCATCAGGTCAATCAGGTGCGCGGCGCGGCCGTACCCAATGCGCAACCGGCGCTGCAACAGCGACGTTGAGGCCTTTCCGAATTCAAACACCAGGCGCACAGCATCGTCGAACATCGGATCTTCTTCGGTCTGCCCGTCGCTGGCGCCTTCCATACTTGTCCGCTCATCCTTAGGCGACTCGAGGAAGCCTTCGACGTACTCGGCCTGGCCCTGCTCTTTCCAGAATGCGACCACCGCGGCGGTTTCCTTCTCGCTGACGTAAGGCGCATGCAGCCGCATCAGGCGGCTGGTGCCCGGCGGCAAAAACAGCATGTCGCCGCGGCCCAGCAGTGCCTCGGCTCCGTTGGTGTCGAGAATTGTGCGCGAATCAACCTTCGTCGCCAGTCGGAAGCTGATGCGCGTTGGAACATTGGCCTTGATCAATCCCGTGATGACATCCACGCTGGGCCGCTGCGTGGCAAGTATCAGGTGAATGCCAACTGCGCGTGCCATCTGCGCCAGGCGCGTGATGGACTCTTCAACGTTGGCTTTGTCCAGCATCATCAAATCGGCAAGCTCGTCGATGATGATGACGATGTACGGCAGAGGCTCTTCCGTCTCTCCGTCGTCGAACAAGGACGGCATCACGCCTTCGAAAAGTTTGTTGTACTGGTCGATATTGCGCACGCTGCGACTGGCCAACAGCTTCAGGCGCCGTTCCATTTCACGTACTGCATTGCGCAGCGCGTTGGCTGCAAGTTTGGGCTCTGTAATAATCGGCGTAAACAAATGCGGAATGCCTTCGTACATGCCCAACTCAACCCGCTTGGGGTCCACGAGAATGAGCCGAACCTGCGCCGGCGTGGTGCGGAACAGCAGGCTCATGATCATTGCGTTGATGGCCACCGATTTGCCTGAGCCCGTGGAACCGGCGATGAGCACATGCGGCATGGCATTCAAATCGGCAGTAACGATGCGGCCATTAATGTCCTTGCCCATGGCCAGCGTTAGCCGAGACTTGGCCTTCGCAAATGTCTCGCTCTCAAGCACGTCGCGAAGATGGATCGTTTCGCGCTCATGATTCGGCACCTGGATGCCTACCGTGCTCTTGCCCGGCATGCGCTCAATCAGAATGCTCTCCGCGCGCATGGCCAGACAAAGATCATCGGCCAATCCGGTCACACGCGAGTATTTGACGCCCGCCTCAGGCTTGAACTCGTACGTGGTCACCATGGGGCCGGGATTGATTTGCACTACCTGCCCACGCACATCGAACTCGGCGCATTTTTCCACCAGCACCTTGGCTTCTTCTCTCAGTTCGTCTTCGCGCACCTTCTGCGGGCCCTCGCCCACGTTGAGCAGCGTGCTCGGCGGCAGCTTAAAGCCGCTGACATTCTTGGGCGCAACAGTAGCAGAACGGATCTCAGCATCGGCGCGGCCATGAATGGCAATTTCCCCAGCATGTGCAGGCGTGGCGGGCGGCGCAACGGAGATCGGCTCCACGCGCAAGGACGCAGGCTGCGACGCGGCCGGTGCGGATTCAATCACATGCGACTCCGCAAATCGCTGTGGCGGCAAAGTCATCGGGACAATGTTATTTGCGGCAGTAGCCACAGGCGCGGCGGCAACCGTTGCGGCGACAGCGGGTTCGTCCGCATTGCGCTCCCAAACGCTCTTGCGTACAGTCACCGGAATCTTCTCTTCCGCAGCCGGAGTGAAGTCGGCTTGCTCAAGCGGAGCCCGGCGATATGCGGGAACCTCATCGAGCAGGTCTTCCGGCTCCGCAGCTTTGAGTCGGCGGAATAACCGCGCAAAAAATCCGGGCTTCTTTTCTTCCAGCTCCGGCTCCGTACTCATGTTGTCTTCAAGCGGCCCGGAAGCCGGAACAAAATGCAGCCCTTGCGAAGCAAGCCGCGCTTCGCCCAGTTGCGCCTCGCGCTCAAAGCGTTCTTCTTCTTTGCGCTCGGCCCGCTCTTCGCGCCAATTCTTCCAGCGGTCATACAAGCTGCGTACCTGCAGCCATCGATCCTCAAAGCTTTCTCTCAGCGCCCCAAGGCTCATGGCTGAAGCAAAGTACAGGCCCACGCCGGCCATGGCCAGCGCAACCACGACGGAGCCCTGAATGTTGAGGTAGCCCACCAGCATTCCGGCCATCAATCGTCCCACCACGCCTTCAACAGGGACTACGTGCAGCCAGCGCCAGTGCCATGGCATCAATCCAAAAACGGCCGGCACAAAAGCCAGCGACAACAATGTGCCGGTCCAGCGAAGTAGAACAGAACCACTGGGGCGCGATTGCATCCAGGTCCAGCCAATGCCACCCAGCCAGATGGGAATCAGAAAGGCCGTCAGGCCCAGCGACTGCAAAAGCAGATCGCTCATGTAAGAGCCGAATACTCCTACCCAGTTATGAATGATCCGTGGAAGCGTCTGATCCGCCGCCGTGTTCATTGAGGGATCGGTGGCGTGATACGTGGCGAGTGCAAGAAACAGCAGCAGCGAAACCAGCAGCACCACGAGCCCCAGAAAAAGATTCACTGGGCGGCTTCGCGTGGGCGTCAGGACAATGCGAATTGGCTTCATGACGGGGCTTTTCCGCACCCGGTCCGCCGCGCATCAGATTCCGGAACAAGCCGGTCGTAGCGGCGGAATAAACTCCCGGAGCAGCTTATATTATCGGCGTCGATGAAGGCGGCTTTGCTGCCAAACAAAGCAGGGGGAACCATGCTATGGACCCCCTGCGCGGGTTGCTTCAAATTGCGGGAAAATCAGGCGCCCAGGAACTTTGCTCCCCAGAGCAGAAGTGCGCTGCCGAGCACAATGCGATAGAAAGCAAAAATCGCAAACCCATGCTTGCGCACCCAGTAAAGAAACCACTCCACCACGCCGTAAGCGACCACGAACGAAACCACCATCCCGATCAGCAGCACAATCCAGCGCTCGCCGTTCATCGAAACCTCCGCAGCGGCTCCGGCGCCTGCATGGCCGTGCACAGTTTTGATGAAGTCCCAGGCAGTGGCTGCCACCATGGTCGGAATCGAAAGCAGGAAGCTGAATTCGAGCGCCGCGGGCCGGCTCAACCCGGCAATCTGTCCGGCCGCGATGGTAGACATGGAACGCGACACACCGGGGAATACCGCCGAAAGCGTCTGGCAAAGGCCAATCCAAATGCCCTGCCCCAGGCTCATTTTCTCAACCTCGTTGATATCGGCCTCGTAGCGGCTGGTCCGCCAGTCCACCAGCCACATCACAATACCGCCGATCAGCAGCGCCAGCGACATCGCAGTCAAGCTGCCCAGGTTACGCTCGCTCCATTTATGCAGCAGCAGAGCCGGAACTGATGTGCAGACAAAAGCCGCCAGCGTAATCGTGACAGGATGGTTCGACCAGGTGTGCCGCCCGTCGTCTCCCTCGGGAAAGCTGCGAATGAAGTCGATGATGCGCTCCAGAAACAGCAGCATCAGCGCCAGAATCGCGCCAAACTGGATGACGATCGTGTACATCTTCCAGTACGCGTCGTTCAACGGAATCCGCATCAGTGCTTCAGTTATGCGCAGGTGAGCGGTGGAACTAACGGGGAGGAATTCGGTCAGTCCCTCCACGATCCCAAGAATGATGGACTCAATATACGTGCTCAAGAAGCCCCCGGCTTGCAATTACGATTCACCAGAGCGCGCATCACGGAGGGGGCCCGCGGTCTACTGCTGGTCGATACCGTACACAGGAATGCCTTCATCCAATTTGTACACCAGAGCGCCCGCCCTCCAGGAATAATCTGAAGTGCCAAATTTATCTTTCATGCGCCCATACAGTTCTTTGGCATGGTTTTTAGCCTTCGCAGCCTTGCCGTCGTTGCCATCGGCCGTGTACATGTCGTTCAAAACCGCCTGCCTGTAAATGGCCTGGTAGAGCGCCAGGGCAGTTCGCGGACCGTCAGGGTGCTCCTGGGTGTACTTTTCGTAGATGTCCGACTCTTTTTCGGGACACTGCACCTGTCCCTGCCAGTCGCCGCACAGCTTGTTGTCGATCAGTTCAAAGGCGGCCAGGTCTGCCCAACGGGTGCCGGGAAACATCTTGATCACCTTCTTCATTTCGTCATCGTCCATCTGCTCGCGCATGTAAGCATCTTTCTCTTTGGACGAGCGCAAGGTGGAGAAATCGGATTTTTGCAGTTGCCACTGAATATCTGCGGATCGCCATGCCGCTTCGCCTGCGAGGGGCGAGTTGGGATACATCTCAGCAACTCGCCGGTAAAGCAAGCGCGCAACTTTGGCCGCATTGATCGGGCCGCGCGGATCAGAGGCCGATGCTTCTTCACTGGCCGCCGCACCCATCAGAATCTGGTCGCCGTTAGCGGTAGTCTCAATGACCACCCCTTTGGCCTGCATCCACCCGGAGATCGGCGGCGGGGCCTGATCATCGCCAATCACCGGCGTGTCGCGGCTTTCGTGCACCTCTTCGATATCGGTGTTGGCGTAGACGCGAATCCACGCGCCGCTATGATCGGAAACCACCAGTTCGCGGCCCGGCTGCACACGGTCCACCTTTTGCGAATCGGCGCTGGGAGTAACGTACAGCCAGGTAACGCGCAACGCAGTTGCGCGCGGACCCGCCATCGGCTTTACAAGCTGCGGCTTCTTGTCAGCCAGCGCCGGCAGGGCGGCACACAGCAGAACCAGCGCCAGGGCGCGGGATGCGGCGATTTGGGGCTTCATCACAGCTAAAATCATATTCGAACGACGCGGCTATGCGCTTCGACGCGGTTATGCGCTTTCTGTGAGCACCCGGGCCAGCATTACCGGGTCAACATTACCGCCGCTCACCACCGCCGCAGCCTTCCGGTAGGCAGGCAATTCGGCGCCGTGGAAAAGCAAAGCTGCTACCGGCACCGCGCCGCTGGGCTCGGGAACAAGGCGCGTGGCGGCAACAATGGCGCGCATGGCGGCGCGAATCTCCGCTTCCGTGACGGTAATAATGCCATCCACAAATGCCTGGATGTGGGCAAAGTTGCGCACCCCAACACTTTGCGTGCGCAGGCCGTCGGCAATGGTGCGGCTGGTCAGTTCGGCTTCCCAGGTAACAATCTTGCCTGTTCTGAAACTCTCAGCAGTATCGCCGGCAAGTTCAGGCTCAACACCAAACACCTTGGTCTGCGGGCGCAATTGCTTCACCGCCGCGGCCACTCCGCTAAGCAGCCCGCCGCCGCTCACCGGCGTCAGCAATAGATCTACGTCCGGCCATTCTTCCATGATTTCCAGGCCGCATGTGCCTTGGCCGGCGATGATCTGCTCATCGTCATAAGGAGGCACTACAACATATCCATGCTCGCGCACCAGTTCTTCGGCTACGGCAAGGCGCTCGCTCGATGCGGGACCGACATCAACCACCTCGGCGCCAAAGGAAAGCGTTGCAGCACGTTTGATCGCCGGCGCATTCGACGGCATGATGATGACGGCCTTCGCTCCCACTTCGCGCGCCGCATAGGCCACAGCTTGTGCGTGGTTGCCGCTGGAATACGTGATGACTCCGCGCCTGATCTCGTCCGGCGTAAGCTGAAGAATTTTATTTGCCGCGCCGCGCATTTTGAATGCGCCAATGGGCTGCAGGCTCTCAGCCTTCAGACGAATCTCCTTGCCCGTGCCGTATCCAGACAAGCCGGGAAATGCGGCGCGCACCAGCGGTGTGCGAACGGCAATGTGCGCAATCCGTTTCGCTGCCCCGCGAATAGTTTCGAGATCGACCAGGATGCTTACTTCAGAATTCATAGTTGGCCCTTCGCCGCAGACGCTTGACTCACTCCGCCGCGCAACCTGACAGCTTCGTGCGCGAACAACTTCGCGCACGAACAGTATCGCGCACCAGACAGCTTCGCGCACGAACAGCTTCGCGCGCGAACTACGCACCGCCTCACACGAATCCTCGATAGAAAACAAAAGCGCGGCAGCCGAAGCCGCCGCGCCTTGTGTTTTGAAGCAGTCGCCAGTTAGAACGTCAACTTGGCTGAAACCTGCAATTGACGTGGACCGTACAGCGCGTTGTTGGTACCGCTCGTCACGCCGAACGTGTTGAGGCCGGTGCCGGTAAAGGGCTGGAAGCAGCCCTGCACCGCCGAACCGCTCGGCGCAGAAGCGGGGAGAGGACAAATTGGGTTTGGATTCTGAACAGTCGGTGCAGCCGCCGAAGTATACGTTGAGTAGGTTGAGTTCACGCCAGTAACAATGGTGTGATTCAGTGCGTTGAAGGCTTCACCTACTATCTGGAATGTGATGTTGTCGTGGATCGGGATGTCCCGCGTGATGCGGAAATCAACGTTGTTGAAGCCAGGCATATATATGCTGTTGCGGCCGATGTACGGCGGACGACCGCTCGTGGGACCACCTGAACCAGAGCTAATGGCGCCACCATAAATGCCGCTGTCATCGGCATAGCTGGTTGCGCTGGTCGCCCCGGAGTAGATGGTGCCGCTCACGCCCAGGAAGATCGGCTGGCCGCCCGAGGCAATCTCGTCTCCAGAGAAGGCGAAATCATTCACGAGCAGCTTCATCAATTTGTTGCCCGGCATGAGATTTGGCTTGTAGTAGAACGTCAACGTAAAGCGGTTGCGGATGTCGATATCCGACGGTCCGTTATCAGCTTTAATGTTGTTCGGGTCCAGCGGCACATCGCCACCGTAGAAGGTGCCGTTTGTGCCGCCCACCTGGCCGGTATCTGTTGCATGTGCCCAGGTGTAGTTCGCCAGGAACTCAAGCCCGTTTGCAAATGGGCGGCGAACCGTGACCGCCATCGAGTTGTACCAGGTATTTGCCACGCTGAAGCCGGTATTGAAGGTGGCTAATTGTGAAGAATCGTTCTGGGGCTTGCCCGTTACCACGTAGCGCCGGTCCGACGGCAGGTAGACGGGAACCGTCAACTGCTTCTGCACGGCGCCAGTGGAACTTATTATGTTGTAGCTGCGAACTCCGCTCGGCTTCTGGCCGATCAGCTGCGCATCCACAAACACCGGCAAGCGCATACCGCGCGTACCAACATAGCCGACCGTGAGTGAAAGCTTTCCGGGCAGGGCCTGCTCAACCGAAAGCGACGCTTCATGCGAATACGGAGGAACAAAGTTCGGATCGAGGCCGTGAAAGCTCTGCGAACCTACCTTTGTCGGGCCGTTGACCGCCGGTGCAGCGCCGCCAGTCGGATGAAGTGATCCACTGATCGACGGACCGGTCGGCTGGAATGGCACATTGGGATACTGCAGGAACGAGGACGTGCTGGGCACCGTTGCGCATTTTGAAGTCTGTCCGGGCGGCGGTGGTCCGACACTCGAAATGCAGCCGCTGTAGTTGTAGTTGATCTGTACAACACCGTTTTCCACCCGCATCGCGTAGTATGTGCTGCCCTGGTTCAGACCAGAGAAGATTCCGTAGCCGCCACGAACCACTGTGCCCGGTACCGGGTTCCATGAAAAGCCCAAACGAGGTTGAGCGCGGTTCAGAACATTCTTGATCGTCTGCGTGTATTGCGTAGAGATTGGTGCGTAGTTGTTGTTGATCAGGCCCGGCGGAGGCGTAATCTGCACATCGTACCGGCCGCCAAGGTTCAACGTGAGCTTCGGAGCAATCTTCCAGGTGTCTTCAAAGAAGCCGTCGTACATGTTCATCCAGAAGTTGTCGTTACCCTGCGTTCCGGCCTTGGTATTGACCACATCGACCGTCTGTACAAACGAGTTGTAGTGGTAACCGGCATATGGATCGGTATCGCCGGCCTGGCCCTGGAATGCGTCCAGAATCCAATCCTGGAAGTTGGCAGTGTTATTGGCATCACCATAGCCATAGATGCCGCCACCCTGGAACAGATTGATCATGATCTCATGAATATTGTTCCAATCTCCGCCGAACTTGAAGGTGTGCTTGCCGGCGACTTTTGAAAACACGTCGCTGATCTGAATACGATGCTCATCGGGCTCGGCAATACGGGGCAATGCGTTGGGCATACCAAAGGTAAACGCACCCATGTTGATGCTCGGTCCCGGAGCATTCGCACCGGCTACTTCAAGATCACGTCCCCACTGCCCATGCAGATTGTTTACAGCGGTTGGCGAAAGCACCATCGTCCAGCCACCAACCGCGAAGCGCTCGTGATAGTGCGTGGGCGCGTTGGTTGAAGGCGAGCTGTTTGAGAACGTGTTCGCAGGGCTGTAGCCGTAGGTGCTGTCAAAGTCCGCCCAGTTAAAGTCCCCAAACGCATCGTTCTTATCGTTGATGTGATAGTCGAGGCGCGGGAAGAAAAGATTCTGCTTGGCAAAGCGACCAGGAGGCGCCTGGCCAGGGGCGATGTTGGCCGTGTTCATCAGGAACGTAATACCCGCCGTGCATTGGGTAGAGGAGATGAACTGCGTGGGGTTACTGGCTGGAGCCGTGTAAAAGGGGTTTGAGGCTGTCGGACACTGATACGGGGTAATCAAGCTCGTATTCTTCGTCGAATCGTAAACACCGGAAGGCGTGAGCGAGAAGGTGCTCGTGGTGGTATACAGAACGCGACCGACACGATGGAACCCGTCATAGGTGAAGAAGTAGAAGAGCTTGTTCTTGATGAGCGGGCCGCCAATTGAACCGCCAAAAGACTGCTGTTGATGAATGGGCTGCGTCAACAGGAACTTGTTTCCATTGTTATGCAGTGCCTGGTACTTGTTGTACGGGTCGAGCGCGTTGAGGTCCGGATAACGCAACGAGTAGAAGAGATCGGCGTGCAGTGCATTCGAGCCGCTCTTGGTGATTGCGTTCACCTGGCCGCCGGCCGCCTGGCCGAATTCCGCCGAGTAGTTCGAAGCCTCAGCCTGAAACTCTTTGATCGAGTCGAGCGAGTAGACATACGGGGCGCCGCTGGCACGTCCGCGTGCTTCTGAGAACAACATCTGGTTATTATTGGCGCCGTCAACGTAGTTCTGGTTGTACAGGCCGCTGATGCCGTGGAAGCTCACCATGCCGCTGCCGCCGTCCTGCACGACGTTGGGAGTGAGAAGCACAAAGCCGCTCCAGTTGCGGGCACTTACCGGCATGTTCTGCAACAGGTGCTGATCGAATTGCTGCGAAACTTCCGTCTTCTGCAAGTCCAGAATTTCGCTCTGCGCTGCGACTTCAACCGTGGTGCTTTCCGTGCTCACCTTGAGCGTCAGGTTGATCGTTAGCGCCTGGCCGACCAGCAGGGTAAGATTGCTCGCTTCTACCTTGCCAAAACTGGCCGCAGTAGCTCCAACCTTGTAGTGCCCCGGCAAAAGGAATGGGGCAGTATAAAGTCCGGAATCATTTGTCTTGTAGTCGTGAGAAACGCCAGTATCGGTGTTAGTCACGGTCACCGATGCTCCCGGAATAACAGCCGCGGATACATCAGAAACTGTCCCGTTAATGGTGCCGGCGCCCGCAGTCTGTGCTGCAGTTGGCACGCCGGAGAGGGTTAGAAGCAACGCCGCCAGGGCAAGCACGGCAAGACAAGTGTAGGGACACCGGTTCCGTTGCATTTTCATGTCAATGGCTCTCCAGGGAAATGTTTAGGTAAGAATCAGGAATGCTCTAATCGTAGCACGCTTCCTGCTTGAACTTATTAAATTAGTGTCATTCGAAACGCGTAAAGATGGCATGAGGAAACGCACGCTCCAACGCGCGAATCGCCGTTAATGACGCGGGGTTCGCAATCTGCGACTGAAAGTAAATCGATGTTGTTGCGCTCAACAAAGGGCGGGCCGTATTACAGCCTTATCAATGCCGCGTTACATCGAAGCAACGCCCATCCGATGGCGCGCCGAGCATGTGGAAAATCAGCCTGAAACCTTGTGACAAGCTCAATGAACTCGCCCACTTGCCGTTTTAAATATGGCCCGCCGGTTCTACTCGTATGCCAGCGCGTCTATCGGATCTTTGCGCGCCGCCATAAACGCCGGATACAGCGCACCGCATATCGAACCGGCAAAGGCAATCAGCGCACCATAGACCATCCACGCCGCCGTCAGTTCAAAGTTGAATGTCGGAAATTTCAGCGCCAGAACTCCGCGTACTCCAAATGTTGCGCAAATGCCAAGAATCACTCCGGCAATCGAAAGCAGGCCCGTCTCTCTCAGCACCACAGTCACAATCGCCATCTTCGACGCGCCAAGTGACTTCAAAATGCCGATCTCGCGGGTGCGTTCCAGAACCGCTGTATACATCGACTGAAAAATGACCAGGAATCCTACGATGACCGCGATGGAAATCACTACATTCAGCGCAAGATTGAAACCGGGGAATCGCGATGGTGTGTAAAGAGAGATAATTTCACTCATCGTATTCACACGGTAGCCATCAAGACCGCGCGTCGAATGAATTTCGTTCATGATGAGCGGATCGTTTGCCGGTGTATCTGCTTTCAGATAAATTACCGTGGCCTTGCCATCAGATCCGATCAACTGCCCCATCGTGTCGATTGGAATCAGCTTTCGGCCTCCCTTGCCGCTTTCGACAATGCCGCAAATCCTGAATGCGTGATTCAGGACCGTGATGCTGTCGCCAACGTGATAGACCGGGCCGGCATGCGCAAATACATCGTCAACGATTGCGTCGTTGGGTCCTGTGAAGGGACCACCCTCAAGAAACTGGAACGGTTTCAGTGCGTCGTATGTCTTGAAGTCAATGCCGTAAAGAATTTCGACGGATCCCGTCATTGAAAAATTTGAAATCACCGGGGCCGCGACCGCGACATGCGGCAGAGTGGCAAGAAATGGAGCCAGCTTGACCGAAATCGGCGCGCCGCTCACGCCATTCATAAAGCTGGAATTCGACGGGCTCACCACCAGGTCCGCGCCAATTCCGTTGGTGCGCTCCTTCTGGTCGTTCAGCATGCCCATGAAGACGCCCACAATCGACAGGATCATAACCACTTCGATAGCTACCGCAAGTACGCTGATAACGGAGCGCAAAGGACGGTGAATCAGATTGGCGAAGATGAGTTTATTCATTCGGTTTCAGTTGCAGTCTTCTCCGTCTTTCAGGTTAACAGCCATGCCACATTTTGGGTGTTGCGCCCAGATTGGGAGTCGGAACACACTGTTTCCCATACGCTGAGCAATGTCAGGCAGTAATCAGCAGATGTAACCAACTAGTAACTTGCTGAAAATAAAGGAAGAGCCTGTTAATAGTTTTGACGTCTGTTGAAATCTCGGACTATGATTCTATGGAGAAACCACTTTGAGCTTGAAACTGGTTCTCGTCGCCGATGAGTAATTTTGGTGAAGACCTGCGCAAGGAGCGAGTGTCTCGCGGCATTGCGCTGGAACACATTAGCGCTGTTACCAAAATCAGCCAGCGTCACCTCGTTGCGTTGGAGCAGGAGAGGTTTCGCCTGCTTCCCGGCGGTATCCTCAGCACGGGTATCGTTCGCGGCTACGTGAACGCACTCGGACTCGACCCTCGCGATTGGACCGACCGCTTCATGCAAGCCTGCAGTGCTACCGGACAAGTCATCGACGACGACAACAACTGGACCGCATTCGCGGCGAATGTCGGCAAGGCCCGCATTCAACGCCACAATGAGCAGGAAATCCGGATGCGCTGGATCGGCGCAATCGTGCTGGCCATTGTGGTCTCCATCGGAGGGTTCTTCACGGTTCGCTACTATGGCGTCCAAGCGGGTTGGTGGTCATCCATTTTGCCCATCCGCAGCGCTGCAGTCCATTCGGCTGCTTCCTCCGCGCATTCGATGTTGTCGCACATCCTCACCATGGTTGGCCTTTAAACCTCTTCTTAAATCACTCCCCACATCTTTCCTTGGCCCTGCTCAGGCGTTTCCCTGCCCCCTTTGACTTAGAATGTTTACCATTCGCTGCGAGTCTTTGCTCTGCGGTGCCCAACGCCATTACCATATAAGCTGCACTGTCAGGGCCAGGTCGGCCTGTGTATTGTCTGTGCATCCACGCCTCCGAACGAGGCCTGCGGCCATATTGAGTTCGAGCTTCTGCTCCAACGAGTGACAGGGGCGAACGACCCCGGAAGGCCGCAAATTCGAAATCCCTTCAATGGGCAGGAGTCTCAATTTGAGCGACCGTTCTTTATTCACCTCCGAATCAGTGACCGAAGGCCATCCCGACAAGATTGCCGACCAGGTATCCGACGCCATTCTGGACGCCTGCCTGGAGCAGGATCCCTATAGCCGCGTGGCTGCCGAAACGCTGACCGCAACCGGGCTGGTCGTCATTGCCGGCGAAATCACCACCAAGGCCTACGTCGATTTCCAAAGCCTGGTGCGAGGTGTGATCGCCTCCATCGGCTACGACAACGCACTGTACGGTTTTGACTCCAACACCTGCGCCGTCATCTCCACCATCAACAAACAGTCGGGCGACATTGCCCAGGGCGTTGACACCGGCGGCGCCGGCGATCAGGGCATGATGTTCGGTTACGCATCCAACGAAACGCCTGAACTGATGCCGGCCCCCATTTCGCTGGCCCAGAAACTCTGCAAGCAGCTCACCGCCGTGCGTAAAAGCGGCAAGCTCCCCTACCTGCGCCCCGACGGCAAAAGCCAGGTGACGGTGGAGTACGACGAGAACAACAAGCCCGTGCGCATCGATGCCGTCGTCATCAGCACGCAGCACGCTGAGAGCATCAGCAATGAAGAACTGCACGCTGACATCCTCAAGTTCGTCATCCAGGCGGTGCTGCCGGCCAAGTGGCTCGACGAGCACACCAAGTACCACATCAATCCCACCGGCCGCTTCGTCATCGGCGGACCCATGGGCGACACAGGCCTCACTGGCCGCAAGATCATTGTTGACACCTATGGCGGAGCCGGACGCCACGGCGGAGGCGCCTTCAGCGGCAAGGATCCGACGAAGGTTGACCGCAGTGCTGCCTACATGGCTCGCTACATTGCCAAGAACATCGTGGCTGCCGGACTTGCGGATCGCGCTGAAGTTCAGCTCGCTTATGCCATCGGCGTAGCTGAACCGGTAAGCGTGCGCGTTGAGACTTTTGGCACCGGCAAAGTGGCCGATGCAAAACTCACCGAACTCGTTCGCAAGAATTTCTCGCTCACGCCTAAGGGCATCATTGAGAGCCTCAACCTGCGCCGGCCCATCTACCAGAAGACTGCCGCATATGGCCACTTTGGCCGCACTGAGCCGGAGTTCACATGGGAAGCCACCGATAAGGCCGCCACGCTCGCCGAGCAGGCTGGCCTTAAAGCCGCAGCAGCAAAGTAGCTTTTCTTAATCAGTAGTCAAAACTAAAAGGACCCGCCACACAGCGGGTCCTTTGTTTGTTTGGAGAGCAAACCTGCCGCCTATTCGCCCTTTGCTTTGCGGTCTTCAGCTTCTTTAAGCCAGCCGCGCTGCAGCTTCTCTTCTGGAATGCTGGACAAATACGGCTTGATGTCGAGAATGGGAGTGCCGTCCAGCATGTCCACTCCCCGCACCCGCAAGGAGCCGCCTTCGCGGCCAAGCAATTCCACTACCGTCAACGCAATCGGATTAGGACGCCGTGGCGAGCGCGTCGCAAATACTCCGTGCGGCCGCTTCTCGTCCGTCGGTGGATGGGCGACAAGGTCGAATCCATCAGCGCGATCGAATGTCCACACCACGTACAAGTGCGAGAAACCTTCAATGTCCAGGAGGCCCGGCGCAAACTCCGGCAGGATTTCGAGCACGCCTTCCGCATCATGCTTGGCCCCGCATCCGCGCGGAATTTTCGATGTCTCCGTGTAAGGGCTTTTAACAAATCCGATCGGACTGAAGGTGAACATGGGCAGCATTGCCTCCACCGTCGATGATATGCGCTGAAAATGCATTTAATATGCACGATAGGGATTTGAACGTTCCTCTCCCCGGCAGAGTCTGCGCTCAGCTAAAACAAGAGTGCCTGCTTTTTCTTCTCGGAGGATAATCATGCAAGCAGCAGTCGTTCACACTCTCGGCCAGTCACCCACCTATCAATCTTTTTCCGATCCGGTTCCAGAGAAAGATGAGGCACTCATCAAAGTGCGAGCCATCGGCCTGCATCCGATCGTAAAAGCGCTCGCACGCGGGGAGCACTATCTTGGCACTTCCGAGGTTCCCTTCATTCCCGGCCTGGACGGCGCAGGAGTACTTGAAGATGGTCGCCGCGTCTACTTCGGGTTTGTTCGCAAACCGTGGGGAACCATGGCCGAGATTGCCGCGGCTCCGCAAAAGATGTGCTTTAATCTCCCCGACAATCTCGACTTCCAACAGGCCGCCGCAATTGCAAATCCCGGAATGTCGGCGTGGCTTACGTTGAAGGACCGCGGCGTCTTGGTAGCAGGCGAAACCGTCCTGGTGTTGGGAGCCACGGGAGTGGCCGGGCATCTCGCAATCCAGGCAGCACGGTTGCTCGGGGCTAAGCGCGTAATTGCTGCAGGACGCAACGTGGATTCTCTAAGCCAGGCAGATGTAGATCAAATCATTCCGCTCGGCGAATCAGAAGACTCGATTCGCGAGGCATTCATTGCCGAAGCGCGATCTGGCATTGACTTGATCATCGACTACCTGTGGGGCCGGCCCGCAGAATTGCTTCTTGAAGCACTGGCGAAAGGCTTCAACGCCAGATCCACTCACAGAACGCGTTGGGTCGAAGTGGGCGAAAGTGCGGGCAAATCCATTACCCTGCCAGGAGCAACGTTGCGCAGCGTCGATCTGACAATGATGGGTAGCGGATTCGGTTCAGCGTCGCTCGATCGCGTTCTTGCAGCAATCCCAACTCTGTTTTCAATGGCTGCCGCCGGCACTTTGAAAGTCAACGTCGAAGCATTTCCTCTCGCCGAAGTTGAGTCGGTGTGGAACAAGGTTGAGAAGGGTCGCAGAATCGTCTTCACGACTTAGCGGCTGACACCAATCCTGTCGATGCTCTACAATTGCCCCTCGGTTCGCACAAGTTCGGCGCAACCCCGACGTACCAGCGCCAATTGATTCAATTGCGAGCAGCTTCTGAAGTACATCCTAAGGAGAACAGCCATGTGCGACCACTCTCATGATCACGGCCATTCACACCACAACGATCAGCATGAAGAAAATCACGCCCATGCGCATGACCGCAATCATGATTCCGGGCACGACCGCACTTCACGCCGCGATTTTATGCGCGTACTGATGGGCGGAGCCTTGGCCGGCGCTTCGGTAATGGAGCTTGCATTTCATCGCGCTGCGTGGGCTCGCGCTACGGCTCCGGCAGATGACCCCGACCTGTTCGACTTCGTCAAGGCGGCGCCGGGGGTGTATCACGCGCACGCGCGCCCGCAGACCATGATCAATTGCAATGCCGCGATTTTTGTGCGCTCGAAAGACGTAGTCGTCGTCGACGCGCATTCCAAGCCTTCCGCTGCCGCCTCCGTCATTCGCCAGATTCGCCACCAGATTACCGAGAAGCCCGTGCGCTACGTCATCAACACGCACTTCCATTGGGACCACACGCAGGGCCTGCACGCCTACCAGCAGACCGGCAGCAAGGTGGACTTTATCGCTACATCAATGACCAAAGACTTGATGGAGAAAAACTGCGTAGCGCGCATGAAAGAATCAGCTGACTCAGTGCCGCCGCAGATTGAGCGGATGCGCCAACGCTCCGAGAACGCCAAATCCGCTGCCGAAAAAACATTTTGCGAAGAGCAGATTCGACAGATGCAGGCCTATCTCGCAGACCTCAAGCAGAACTACGAGCTTGTGCTTCCCACCATCACGTTCGACAAATCCTATCTACTGTCCGATCCGGCATTCGATCTGCATCTTGAGTTCCACGGGCGCTCGCACACTGCCGGAGACACATTTGTGTATTGTCCGCAGCAGCGCGCCATTGCCACCGGCGATGCGAGCCACGGCTGGCTGCCGAACATAGGCGATGGCTATCCGCGTCTGTGGCCGGGTACCGTCGATGCCGTTGCAAAGTCCGATTTCAAGTACATCCTGGGCGGGCACGGCCCCATGCAGTCTGATCGCATCATCATGACCAGCCAGCGCAACTACATTGAAGAACTGGTTGAAAAGGTAGAAGCCGGCAAAAAGGCGGGCAAGAGCGTTGACGAGCTGCAAAAGACCCTGACAGTGGCCTCCCTCAAGTCAATGCAGTCGAACGGCTACCAGGCTTTTCTTGAGCGGACGCAGGCAGCCGAGAATACGCATTTCGGCCCCATGCCCCCGCTGCAGAGAGACGTAAACGGCAACATCAGGGACGTCTATAAGAATTTGGACAAGGCCTGACGGTCGCGGTCATATCCTTCAGGAGTCATCCATTCACGCTTCCCTCCTACCCGTTCTGGCGATTGTCTTTGTCGCTACGGTGATCCGCTCGGCATTCGGCTTTGGCGAGGCGTTGATCGCCGTGCCTCTGCTTGTGCTATTCATGCCGCTGCCCGTGGCAGCACCGCTGGCTGTTCTGCTCTCAATCACCGTTGCAGCGGTAGTCGTGGCCCAGGATTGGAAACACATTCACCTGCGCAGCGCCGCCGGGCTGGTGCTGGCCACGCTCTTCGGAATTCCGCTCGGATTGCTGGTGCTGACCAGTGCGCACCAGCAACTGGTGAAGGCGGGTTTAGGCATTCTGATAGCCCTTTTTGCGATTTATTCGCTGTTAGCACGTGATGCATTCCACCTGAAACGCGAGCACCGTCCGCTTCTTCTGCTATCAGGTTTTCTGGCCGGCATCCTGGGCGGAGCGTTTGGCATGAACGGTCCGCCGCTGGTGGTTTATGGCTCGTTGCGTAAATGGTCGCCGCAGCAATTCAGGGCCACTCTGCAAGCTTATTTTCTGCCCGCAAGCGCACTCGGCATGATTGGCTACTGGAGCACCGGGCTGTGGACGCCCACGGTAACGCGCGAATTCCTGCTCTCAGTTCCGGTCATGCTGCCGGCTGTGTTTGTGGGCAGGGCGATCAACCATCGCTTTTCCGGCACCGCGTTTCTCAAGTACGTCTACTGGGGACTGCTGCTGATCGGAGTGATCCTGTTTGTGGAGGCCGTCACTCACCGGGTGTGAACTGCGTTTCCGTAAAACTATGTATCCTCACGCCTGGCCAGTGCTGTCCTATGTCCGAAAAGCGGGAACCACCGGCTAGAAGCCGACGAAGGAGCCACGGCCAGTGCCAAAATGGGCTGCCAGGAAATATCCGTTCTTTTGATGCGTGACCGGGAACACTTTGGGGGTGTGCCGGTGTCTAACACAATAAGAGGGCGCAGGACACTCGGTCATCCAACCAGGTGTACCCCGCGGGAATCCCGCGCACTCCTTTGCGGTTTTTGCATTTCCGGCCCTATTTTTTGGCGCCGGGGGAGTGGCCGTAACTTGTAAAAGGCTTCCGCCGACCCGGTCCCAGCATGGACTGGCTAAAACGTCGGATGCAAAGTGCAGTCGAGTTGCGGTAATGTGGGAGGACACTGTTTTGCAGGCGGACCTCACCATGGGCAATATCGCCAGCGCGCTGACGCTCCAATCCGAAGAGGCCGCACTCGTAGAAGAACTACGGGCCGGCTCGGAAGAAGCGTTTTCGTGGCTTATCGAGCGCTACCATCAACCCATTTATTCCCTGCTGGCCCGGACAGTTTTCGATCGCGCCGACGCCGCAGACCTTACCCAGGAAGTGTTTATTAAAATCTTCCGCGGCGTTCGCCAGTTTCATGGTGAATCGTCATTGAGGACCTGGATTTACCGTATCGCGCTCCGTGAGGCTTCCAACCAGCGCCGCTGGTGGTCTCGCCACAAACAACAGGAGATTGCGATCGATCAGGATTTCCAGGAGTGTGAATCAGGGCAGCCGGTACGGTTGAAAGACCGCCTCGTGGATCCGGCTGAGTCGCCGTTTGATTCTGTTGTGCATGCAGAGAACCACGCACGGGTCGAAGCGGCCCTCAAACTGGTTCCGGAGCCATTTCGGACCACGCTGATCCTGAGAGATATTGAGGGATTTGTGTACGAAGAAGTTGCCGAAATCCAAGGTGTAAGTCTGGGCACGGTGAAGTCGAGGCTGGTGCGCGGGCGAGCCTATTTAAAGGCCCAGCTGGCAGCGCCCAAACCGGGTGTTAACCGGGCCTCCCTCGCGGAATTCGACTTGCCCCTTGGTGAGGAGGCGCGATGAACGGCTGCGAGGCAGTGCAGGCAAAATTCTCAGAGTATTTAGACGGTCGTTTGAACGGCCGTGAGATGCAGCAGATTTCCGCCCATGTGAGTGAGTGCCAGGAGTGCACCGCGGAGTGGGACTCGCTGCGTCATGTACAGCTGTCGCTCGGGGCGCTGGGTCCGGTGCCCGAGCCAAAGGATTTGCTGCTGCGCGTTCGCGTGGCAGTTAGCCAGGAACGCGCGCGAAGCAGACAAAGCATCTTCAGCACCTGGAATCTGGCTTGGAAAAACACTGTAGGACCGTTCCTGTTGCAGGCCTCCGCCGGCTTTGCCAGCGCCGTGCTGCTGCTGGGCACAGTCATCGTCCTTGTAACCATGTTTACGCAGCCTGAGGCAGTGCAGGCCACCACGGATGAACCGCTCGGCAGTCCCACCGCGCCAAAGCTCGTGAGCCTGTCCAGTGGCGTCAGCAACACCGATATCGGCACCCTCGCGGGTCCGGTTGTGGTTGAGGCCTACGTAAACGACGAAGGCGAAGTGTACGATTTCCGCATCGTCTCCGGCCCTGATGATCCGGTTACCCGTTTGCAGGTTCAAAACCTGTTGCTGTTCAGCTTCTTTGAGCCGGCGCGCTTCTTCGGTCAACCCGTCCGCGGCCTGGCAGTCATCTCCTTTACCGGGGTTTCGGTCAAGGGCTAGAAACAGCTTTCAGCCTCAGCTTGCAAACCCTCTACCTGAAGAACCTGTGCCCGTTCATCGCGATGAACGGGTCTTGTTTCAGTTCGGCAAGCACACTTCAATACGCCGTAACATCTCCTTCCCCCATCCCTCTTCCCACCCCGTTTGACCCCGCCGATGCGTCTAACTAGACTTGCAGGCAGGGATTCTCATGACATCGTTGAAAAATCGTTCGGTTTTTTGGGGCGTAACTGCCGCCCTTGGCTTGCTGGTCGTCGCCCTGCCCGGTTCTATCTGCGCTCAGTCTTCCAGTTCGGAGCCAAAGCCGTCATCCTCGCAATCATCTTCCGGCACTCAGTTTGACGAGAACGGGAACGGCCCGCAGTCTTACGTGCGCGAGAAGACGCCGACATTGGTCGATCCGGCCGGTCCCACTATTACACTGGTAAGCACGGAGCAGGTGTTCTCAATGGCCGCCGGGCTCAATATGTGCGGTTACGAAGAAGGCCTCCAGGGCAGCGCGCCGGTGCGCCAGCAGGTGCGCGACGAGATCAACAAGGCGCTCGCTGCGAGCGAAAATGCACGCAAAAACCGCGATGCACTTTGCCTTTACATTGCGCAGCATCGTATGACCGGAACACAACTCGATGTGGCCCAGTACATCTCGCTCTCGCTGTATCTTTCGCCCCAACTTGAAACCACGGTGGAACTGGCGGAGATGCCTCCGGATGCAACGCAGGTGGCCGACGTAGCGCCGCTGCTGCGCAACTTTGCCGGCGCCGTCGATTTGCATGGCATCTGGCTTACGCTGCGCCGCACCTACGATGACGCGGCCAACCAAGTGCATGGCCCGCTGTCAAAAATGATGGTGACAACAAACCTTTACCTGAAGATGCCCGCGCCCACCTATGATGGGCGGCGATTCATTGTTGTGATCGAGCCGCTCCTGTCGCCAAACACCGTGAATGCGCGCGTCTACGGAACGGATTACGTGGTGGTGCTTTCGCCTGTGGACGGCGCCGTTCACATGATCGACGTGCATCACATTTATCTTCATTACCTGATTGAGCCTCTGCTGTACTCGCGCACCAACGCGATTGAAAGAGAACAGCCGATCCTGAAAGAAATCAGGGAGGCGCCGCTGGAGTTCCGCTACCGTTCCGACACCGTTGCACTGACAGTCGAGTGCCTTATCAAAGCGATTGAAGCGCGCACCATGGATACCGGCATCGCGCCCTACAAGATGCCGGCAAATTTCGATCGCTCTGAACTGCCGCATTACGATCATGAGCGGCAATTGGTGGAGCAAAAAATCGAAGCAGTGCGTCGGGCCGCGTTGCAGCACGACATGAAGCAGGGATTCGTGCTGACGCAGTATTTTTATGAGGCATTGCTCCAGTTTGAGAAAGATCCTGTCAGCCTTTCCGACACCATGGGTGAGATGGTCTACGGCATGGATGTGGAGCAACAGGTGCACCGCGCACGTGCAATCGATTTCGACCAGACTGCCGACAGTGAAGTGTTGGGACGCAATAAGCCGCACAAGCAATCGGGAATGGACCTGGCGGAGTCAAAGCTTTCAAGCGGCGACATTGCCGGTGCTTCAGCGCTGGCGCAGGCGGAGTTGTCGAAGCAGCCCGCGGGCGCTGAGCCCACGCCAGACAGTTCGCATGCGTACTTCATCCTTGCTCGCGCTGCGGCCATGACCGGGCATCCGGAACTGGCGATTGATGATTTCCAAAAGACCCTGGCCACCAGCAAAGAGCAGCGGCTTCTGGCCTGGTCGCATATTTATCTGGGTCGCATGCTCGACCTCGACTGCAAGCGTGACCAGGCACTGTCAGAGTACAAACTTGCACTCACCGTGCGCGACGGCCGGGAGGATACCCGCGTGGCAGCCGAACGCGGCGTAAAGAACGCATACAGCGTAAACGGCCACACATGCGAAGACATGTCCGACGACGAGCCGAACAATTCGCCTGTGGGCAAACCAGTCACTGTTCCGGGGCTGAGCGGCAACGCAAAGCCACAGTAATCAATGAATTAGATTGCGTGTCCGCGGATGTCGTCTAATAGAGAGGGAGAAGAAAGGCTTCGCCTGAAATGCACCGGCGCGGCGGCTCTCCCGTGGATGTCTGATGTAACCGACGAACGAGGCGCAATTGGCAGCAGATCTGGCAGAACTTGAAGCCGCACTCGGCCATCACTTTGCTGTGCCGGAACTGCTGGTGCGCGCTCTCACGCATCGCTCATTAGCCAATGAACAAGCGCTGCACGATGCACAGCCGGATCACGTCGACGACGAAGCGATAATTTTTAAAACTGCCACGGGCAAAATCACACTGAAGCAAGCCGGCGACAACGAGCGGCTGGAGTTTCTTGGCGACGCTGTCTTGGGATTGGTTGTCGCGGAGGCGCTTTTTTCAGCGCATCCTGACTGGCATGAGGGCGAGCTCACCCGCATCCGCGCCCAGTTGATCAGCCGGCAATACATGGCGCAAGTAGCAGAGACAATTGGATTGGGCAGCCATCTCCGTTTAAGCAGGGGCGAAGACAAAAGCGGACTGCGCCGCAAGAGCACCGTGCTTTCGAATACCATGGAGGCAGTGATCGGCGCGATTTTTCTGGACGGAGGTCTGGAGCCGGTTCGAGCGTTTGTTCGGCGCCAGGTGCTGGGCGAAACGGTCGAGCAACTGGCGCTGGAACTGCAATCGGGCGCCGCGCTGGGCAATTTCAAATCGGCGCTGCAAGAGCATTTGCAGGCTGAGCGGGCGGGCACTCCGGTGTACCGCGTCAAGAGCGAAAGCGGTCCCGGCCATCGCAAGCGCTTTCTGATCGAAGTTCGACTTAAGGCAGAAGCAGGAGAACCAGGAACGCCGCTGGCGCGTGGAGTTGGCACTACCAAGAAACGCGCTGAGCAGGACGCAGCTCGGCGGGCATTGGAACGGCTGTTGGTTGGCGGCACTCGAGCCATGGCAGCGCACGACTCTGACGGAATCGAGGAGGAAGAAGCAGCGCAATGAGCACCCCAGCGACATTGCCAGACCAGCCGGTACGGCACGATTCGCATCTGTGGCTCCATCTGCCTACGTTGCCTGAGGCCTTTGCTTCGCTGTTGCGCACCATTGTCGTGGCGCTGTTTTTGCTCACCTTCGTCCTGCAGCCACTGCTTATTCCCTCGGAAAGTATGGAGCACACATTGCTCGTCGGCGATTTTCTGCTCTTCAACAAACAGGAATATGCTCCAGCAGGAACCATCGGACGCTGGCTGATGCCTTACCGCGATGTCGAGCGCGGCGACATTATTGTGTTCCATCATCCCGATCCGCCACTTCTGGTCAAGCGCGTTGTGGGATTGCCCGGCGATCATCTTCGCATCGAGGGCGGGCGCGTGTTTGTAAATGGAACTGTGCTGAACGAGCCTTATGCTACCTTTGAGCCGGCGCCGCCCGATCCATTTCGCGACAACTTCCCAGCCCAGATTTATACCGACCCACAGATCGATCCGGAGTGGTGGCTCCAGATGCAGAGCCAGACAACCAATGGCGAGCTTGTAGTTCCCGCGGGCCATTACTTTGTACTGGGCGATAATCGCAATCACAGCAAGGATTCGCGCTACTGGGGATTTGTGCCGCGACAGGCGATTGTCGCGCGACCGCTGGTAATTTATTTTTCGCTCACACGCCCCTCCACCACCGATGTGCAGGCGACTGCATTGCCGCCTGGAGATGATAGACTCGGACTCGACAGGCTGATACCGGAGAAGCTGGCCGGCTTTGCGCGATGGAAGCGCATTTTTCATGTTGTTCACTAGAGAAATGCCGCACTGAATTCAGCCCTGGGCGTGCAGTTGCGACGCTTCAAATATTTGATTTCGGACGGATCAAAGAGCGACAGGATGACAAAAAAGAAGACGCCGGCAGCATCAGCGCCGAGTGAAAAAATTTCGGCGGCTACGTCGGCAACAGACGTCACCCCGGAATTCACACCTTCCCAACCCGACGTGGAAGAAACTCCTTTTGAAGCGGTAGCCAGCATTTGCTCAGTGCTGGTAGTGGGACTGTTCATCCTCACTTTTCTCGCGCAGAATTTTGTCATCCCCTCCGGTTCAATGGAAGACACGCTGCTGGTTGGCGATCACCTGGTTGTGGATCGCATTACGCTGGCGCCACCCGCCAAGTGGATGCCGCTCGTTCACTATCGCGAACCCAAGCGCGGTGACATTGTTGTATTCATCAAGCCGGTTCCCGATCCGGATCCAGTAACTGGAAAACCCGACTATCTGTTCCTGGTGAAACGCCTGATCGGAGTTCCGGGCGACCACATCCATCTGCACGACGGCGTTGTCTACATCAACGGAGTGGCACAGACCGCGCCGAATGACGGCAAAGAAATGGCCGTGAGCCTGGAAGAAAAAGTTTTTCTCGACGAATTTCCTGCCGTCTCGCCTGTCCCTGAACCAGGCAATCTCATTCCTGAAGAGTGGGCAGTCGATTTTCCGAACCACGTCAAAGACGGGGACCTGGTTGTGCCGGATGGCAACTACTTCATGATGGGCGATAACCGGCACAACAGCGCCGACTCCCGCTTCTGGGGCTTTCTGCCCAGAGAAAACATCGTAGGCCGGCCGCTCTTCAACTACTGGTCGTTTAAAACTTCAGAAGATCAGTACGAGCAAACCGGAATCGGCAACACTGTTTCGTGGATGGCGCACGTGGCACTCCACTTCTTTTCTGACACGCGATGGTCGCGGACGTTCCACGTAGTGCGCTGAACTTAACGCGAACACGGCATACTAAAGAGACAATGACGGAAGAAGAGCAAGAGCGACGGCGGGCAAAGCCGAAATGGCTATGGTTTTCACTTGCCGCAGTCGTAGCTTTACTGGCCGTTATCATTGTGCCTCCGCTGGTGAGCGTAAGCCGATACAAGGGCCAGATTACAAGTCTGATCTCGCGCTCCCTTGGCCGCCCGGCAAGGCTTTCAGCGGTGCATGTGCGTTTGCTGCCTCGGCCCGCATTTGTTCTCTACGATCTGGTCGTCGATGACAATCCCGCCTTTGGCGCCGAGCCCGTAATTCACGCCAACTCCGTTACTGCGCCCATTCGTTTTTTGCCGCTCTGGCGCGGGCGGCTTGAGATCAGCGAGATCAGCGTTGACGAAGCCAGCCTGAACCTGGTGCGCACGGCAGACGGCTTGTGGAATCTCGATTCGCTGCTGGAAGCAACCGCCACCAACGCCGGCAAGATGGCAGCAGACACGCGCCGAGCACCGTTTCCGCGACTGGTGGCAACCAACTCCCGCATCCACTTCAAGCGCGGCGTGGAAAAACTTCCCTTCTCGCTCATCGATGCCGATCTCTCCTTCTGGCAATCAAAGCCCGGCGAGTGGCGTTTGAAACTGCGCGGTCAGCCGGCGCGAACCGACGTCAGCATCAACTCGGCCGACACCGGAATTGTTGAGATTGATGCCACGGCTCAGCAGACCGCTGACCTGCGACAAATGCCGATTCATCTCGATCTCGATTGGCGCGATGCGCAGCTCGGACAGCTTACGCGGCTCATGACCGGCTCCGATGCCGGTTGGCGCGGCGATCTTCGCGGCGAAATGCACTTGGACGGCACCTCGGAGAACGCGCAGATCACAACCCGCCTTCGTGCCACCGGCGTTCACCGTGCCGAGTTTGCGCCACCTGAGCCAATAGACTTCGACGCCAACTGCAGCCTTGTTTATCACTACACCCTGCGAACGGTTGAGAACATGGCATGTGATTCTCCGCTTGGCGATGGACGCATCCGGGTTACCGGTCAAATGAATGGCAACGGCCATTTGCCCAAGTACTCGGTCGAAATGGATCGTGTGCCGGTTGCAGCCGGACTTGAAGCGTTGCGCACGGTGCGAAGCGGCGTCGATCCGAATCTGACTGCGACCGGAGCCATCAGCGGCAAAGTGTCCTACGACGAAACGCCCGCGCCTGTTGAAACGCAGAAAAAGCCGGCCAACGTGGCGAGCCGCTCAAGGATTCGTTCCGCGAAAGCTGGTGCGGCTACCGCTGGTCCGCTCTCAGGCAGTTTCACAGTGGATGGTTTTCAATTAAACGGCGGTGGACTGAGCAAGCCTCTCGGCGCGGCAAAGGCGGTGATCGCGCCCACGGCTCTTGCGCCGGGGCATCCGCAGATACTTGCCGGCACCTTTGCGCTTAATGCAGGCGCGCCGGTTCCGCTAACCCTGGAATTGCGGTTTGCTTTCCGCAGCTACCATCTGACGGCGCGCGGTCAGGTAAGCGCGCAACGCGCCAAAGAAATTGCGCACGCAACCGGCTTGCCACAGGCTAATGCTCTCGACCAATTGGCAGGCGACTCGCTCGCCGTCGACCTCAACGCGCAGGGACCTTGGATACCCCCTCACGATGAATTCGCCACCGAAAGCCAGCCTGCCATCGCCGCTGATGGAATTGTCCGCGGCATCGTCAGTACTACTGGAGTCGCCGATGTTGTCGATCCCGTCGCCGACAGTTTCACCGGAACAGTGACCCTGCACAACGCCAACTGGAAGGCGGATTATCTCGCCAACCACGTTGAGATTTCAGACGCCACGCTGCATCTGCTCAACGGCGAGCTGCACTGGGAACCAATCGACTTTATCTACGGCCCGCTCAAAGGTACGGCGACGCTGACCGTGCCAAGGGCCTGCGAAACTCTCGACCCATGTCCGCTTCAACCGCTTCCCAGCTTCGACGTGCAATTCACTGATCTTGATGCGGCGGTTGTGCAGACGGCAATCCTTGGCGCGCATGAAAAGGGCACGCTCGTCTCCGATCTGCTCAAGCGCCTGCGCAATTCACCCGCGCCGTTGTTGCCGCAACTCGAAGGCACCGTGACCGCCGACTCGCTCATTCTTGGACCGGTCACTGTCGAAAACGCGAAAGCTCAATTGAAAATTGCTCCGACGGGCATCGAGATCACCGCGCTCGACGGAAAAATGCTTGGCGGCGGGTTGCATGCCACCGGCGCCCTCGTCACAGGCGACAAGCCCGACTACACCATCACCGCGGTTCTCCAAAATCTGAATCCCACCGCCGTTGGCCAGCTGATTGGTCAGAACTGGCGCGGCGGTACTCTCGACGCCAACGGCAATGTGGAACTGGCGGGCTACACCGGCAGCGATCTCGCAAGCTCAGCCAAAGGCACGTTGCACTTTGAATGGCGCAACGGTGCGGCCTCCGGCGCAGGTTCGCCGCCGGAACTGGATCACTTTGATCGCTGGAACGCGGATGCGGAAATCGCCGACGGCAAAGTGACATTCGGCAAAAATGAACTGGCACAGGGAAGCCATAAGCGCGCCATCGCCGCCGCCGTTGTGCTGGCAGAGCAATCAAAGTCGATCTTCGGCTCTCAAGTTACGCCGCCGTCGCCCAAACCCGTGCAAACCAATAGACAGCGCCCGCCCCGCTAGAATCAGGCTATGGATTTCCCCTACCGCTCGATGGTTCAAATCCAATGCAAAGGCGTCCTGTTCGATATGGACGGCATTCTCGTGTCGTCGCTCGGATCGGTGGAGCGCAGTTGGTCAAAATGGGCTGAGCTGCGCGGCGTCAACCCAGACCTTACGTGCCGGACCGCGCACGGACGACGCGCCATCGAAACGGTCGCCATCATGCGGCCCGATCTCGACGCCGAGCAGGAACTCAAGGTCATTGAAGATATTGAGGTCGAGGACAACGAAGGGCTGACCGTGCTGCCCGGGGTTCTGGCTATGCTCTCAGCGCTGCCCGCCGACCGCTGGACGGTGGTGACCAGCGCAACCGAGCGCCTTGCGCGCGTGCGCATGGGCGTGGGCGGAGTGCCGCTGCCGCAAAAACTCGTGGCCGCCGATTTCGTCACGCGCGGCAAGCCGCATCCTGAGCCATTCCTCACCGGAGCGGCACTGCTTGGTTTCGAACCAAAGGACTGCGTAGTTTTTGAAGATTCCGCGTCTGGCGCCAAGGCCGGCCGCGCCGCCGGATGTGCGGTGGTAGCGACAACGTTCTCGCATCCAGTGGAGTCGCTCGACGCAGCGCACCACCTGGTGCAAGATCTCACCGGCATGAACGTGACAGTGCTGCCCGACGATAAAGGGCTGCTGTTGAGCTTTATTCCTCTGGTTAGCTGAGTGCGGGGTGAAACGGGCGGTCAATGTTGGGTGCCGAGCAAGTTAAACGCCGAAGCACTTTACTTCGTCCCAACCAGGTCCTGGCTAACTTTGTAGCTGCCAGGTTTTCCGGTAACCGCAATCGGAATCACTGCGCCGGCTTTCCGCTTTTTGAAAAAAGGGATCAACGGCTTCAGAAGAATCGATTTGAATCCGGTAGCGGCATGGGATACATCGGACTGCATTTTCAAGTCACCGACCAGGCGCACGGATCCATCGCGCAAATTGAATGTACCGTGCAGGTCCACAGAAGAGCCGGGAATATTAAATTCTATGTGCCTGGTCGTGATGCTCCCCTTTTCAATCCTGGCGATCCCCTTCAAAGACGAAATAACATCAGCTTTATCCGGTTGGGCTGCATCGCCTGGCGGAGAACCCGTCACAGGTTCAGCTTTGAAAGGCTGACCTTTTTGCGCGCGCTCACTGAAAGCCGAAAGCTCCCGTTCGGTCCTCGGGTTAGTCAGGTGCTCCGCGGGTACGTCAAAGGACCCCTCCACGTGCAGACGATCGAGAAAGTGAACGCCATGACCTGCAGGATCGACGTGGGCATGGCTCTTGAGCCGGACGGTGCCTGCAATCGGAGAGTCGGCGTGAAGAAAGGGTCGCAGTATATCCTGTGCGCGGCCTGCGGAAACGTCGATGTCTACATCGATGACCTTGGGAGAGCCGACAACTCCCCCCTTCATAAAGATGGCCGTCGATCCGAACTTTACATCAATTGCGTCGAGCAGCACATCGCCGCTAAGCCCGTTTATGGTGCAACGCGCGGACGTTGTTTCCGGCGTGGGCTGGCCACGGCCCACGGAGAAATCAGGTGTAACCGTTGAAGCCTCTGCTTGAATCTGCGCCAGGTTGCCATGGAAATTCCCCTGCGACGACAGCGTACCTCCGATGTCGCCAATGTCGTGCAAATCTACATTTTCAAATGTGAAATGTCCCGACAACGGGGTGGCGCCAAGATTCCGCGGATCTATTGGGCCGAAACTGCCTTGAGAAATAATGTGCCCTCGAGGCCTGGCGTTACCCATGTTGACGAAATAGGAAAGCGTGCGCCCTTTCTGCAAATCGCGAATAGTAAGCAACCGGACGGGAAAAGAATAAATGCCGCCTTCGGCGCGAGTCACGTCCAACGTGGACTCGTGAATGCGCAATTGATCAATAAGCGTGTCCGGACCGATGAAACTTGAACTGCTACCGGCGGGGAAATCCTTTTTATTGGCTGCGCTCCCCTCCGCTGGAATGATGAGGTGCAATCCTGTTATGTCTACCTGCCGCGTCTCTTCGCGCAACATCAGCAGATCGAGCCAGCTTCCTTGCACAAAGATGCTTCGGATGGTCCCCAATGGGGGAACGCCGGGAGTGGGGTTTCGGTCCAATGTGATATCTGTGGCCATAAACCCAGGATTGGGAAAGTAGGTGCGGTGATAATGCGCGATGGTGACTTTGCCGCCAAGTACTTCTTCTAGCATTGGTTTGATGATGCGATATCGATAGGGCCAGTACGCGTTCGCAAATACGATAACCACAGCAATTAATAGAGCCACAAGCGCGCCTACCAGGAGCCAGATCCTGGCATGCTCCGACCTTTTCTTGAAGATTGGTGACACAGGGGCGGAGGCGGAATTCGTCACAGGCTTGTCCCGGTGAAGCAAATTCAGAAAAAGCAGCACGTGCTTCAACGGTTTGGGATGCGTCGGAGCGCCCGGCCGCTGTATGGGACCTTGCAGGAATCGTTTTCCACGCTCGCCAACATTTGCCAGAGTCAGGACTGGCGCCATTGGGGGAATCGACGATTTGTTGGTCGCTAACCTTTACTGGTTCGCCTCAATCTCGCGGCCGTGCGCGTCCTGCAGCGGACGCGTGTTCATGCGGAACATTGCACCGTAGGTTCTGAGCTGCGTGCGGCTCAGCGTCACCGGCTGCTGAAACACATACCAGCGCACGCCTTCCGTGCAAGGCGGCGTTGTCAGAGAACCCATGTAGGTCCAGTAGGCGCGATCAGCGGGTAGAAAGCCGCCTGGATTCACAAGATCAGCAATCTTCACCGTGTCGCCGGACTTCCTGGGCAACTGCGAGAACAGCGTCGCCAACGCAGCGTTGGGCGCGTCCTGATTCTCAGCCAGCCGCACAGCCACAATCGCCATCTGTCCATCGGCGCTCTTGTGCAGGAACTGCACGCTCATATCGGTGAGCTTGCCCTTTACCGCTTCCTCGCTGGGCGTACGAAGCTCGTATTGCACCAGGTTGTAGCGAGTTCCACCGGCCACCATGTAGCTGCCCGGGTTCACATGAACAACAATGGTGCGACCGTTGTTCTCGACCGTCTCAGTTCCAGCCAGGTAATGAAATTCAATCGGCTGCAGAGACTTGTTCAGATGCACGCCGCGAATGTCCAGCGGCGACTGCTCATGCCCGTTCGAGCAGGCCTTATACGACGGGTCGAGCTTGCCCCAGCCCAGCGGGCCGGTCTTGCCAAAGTAGTTCCAGTTTGCGGCCGTCTGTGCGGTCGACAGGCTGGCAAAACAGGTGAGGGCAACTGCAACTATAGGAAAACGCATGAGTAGCTCCTGGGAAAAGTAGATCAAAAGCGTTCTTCCAGTTCCGGTGCTGTCTTTGCACCGGTGCAAGTTGGCTCCTTCTCCAGGAAAGAGCCACGAAACCGATATGGCTCCGGCACATAGCAACTGGAAAACCGCTTCAGCGCCACCGAGAATTCTACGTGATAGACGCCGGAGGCGGGAAAGCATCACGTCGGCAGACGGCAAAGCGATCCACAGACGCTACCTGGACATTCGCCTTTTATTCGCCTATTCTGTCTTCATGTTTCAAGGGCCGGCAAACCGAAAGATGTTTGTGGTCACGTGCAAGCGATGCCGACGAGACATCCCTGCAGGCGTCAGCGAGTTCCCCTTCCAGTCCATCACCGTTGTTTGCTGCCTGTGTGGCGAACCGCGGCGCTACCTGCCGTCTGAGCTTTTTCTAGGCAAGGTGGACCACCTGGTCCTCCACCAGAATCGAAGGCCACGCTAAATGTTCGACCCCGATGCAGGCATGCCGCGTTTGAACCGGGGAATGGTTTACCTCGGCGCGTGTCTTATCGCAGGCATCCGTCTGGCGCGCGAGCGGCAGGTGAACACGCGCACGCTCTCAACGGCCACTGCCATTGAAGAGTCAATTGAATTGGCTCACGAAATCTTCAACCGCGTGTTTCGCAAGGTCCCGCAGAAGCTGCCACAGGGCGGCGCATGAACGCGGCGCTGCGAACTTTTACTAATGAACTTGCGTACCTTTGATCGGGCACTCATCCAGCACAATCGAGGTGGCCGTGACCAGATTCAAGCAAGATCTCCGCTTTGCATGGCGGGCTCTGTTGCACTCACCCGCATTATCTTTTGTCATAATTCTCTCTATCGCACTTGGAATTGCGGCGAACACTACAGTTTTCAGCGTGGCCAATGGACTGCTGTGGGGCCTGCTCCCGGTAAAAGATCCGGGGCGGCTAGTGATGTTCTCTGAAGGCAACTCCTTTTCTTATCCCGATTACCTGGACTACCGGGATCAGACCGCGAATATTTTTGAAGGCGGAGTTACCGCGCATTTTCCCATCATCCCCGCCAGCGTTGGCGGCACTGGAGCTCCCGAGCGTGTGTGGGGCCAGGCCGTAAGCGGAAATTACTTCGCGATGCTTGGTCTGAAAATGGCCGCCGGGCGTCCCATCCAGCCGAGAGAAGACGTGGTCATGGATCATGATGCCGTGGTGGTTCTAAGCCACGCATTGTGGATGCGCCGGTTTGGCGGTGATGCCGGTATTGTGAACCGTACTGTCGCGTTGAACGGAAAGCCTTACACCGTTGTCGGTGTTGCTCCGCAGGGCTTTGAGGGAACGGAGCGCGGAATTGTTGCGCAGTATTGGGTTCCCTTGGCAATGGCCGCAACCATTATGCCTGATTTAGTTTCTGGAGGCGGAGGGAGAAACAGCCGAGATTTTAATTGGCTT
Organism: Occallatibacter sp.; assembly: GCA_017883405.1. Lineage (GTDB taxonomy): Bacteria > Acidobacteriota > Terriglobia > Terriglobales > Acidobacteriaceae > Telmatobacter. The sequence goes on from JADGNO010000044.1 coordinate 31,715, forward strand.
ATGCTCGACGGTCGGCTCAAACCAGGAGTAAGCCGTGCCAGTGCATTGACCGAAGTAAACGCGATTAGACAACGGCTTGACCAGAAATACAGGCCCAACGAAAAGCAGCATCAGGCAATCACGCTTCAAACTGCCGGAGGCCTTGTTGCAGGATCGGCCACGCCGGCCTACCTGCTGGTCACGGTCCTCATGGTCATGGTGGCGGCGTTGCTGCTTATCGTGTGCGCCAACGTGGGCAACCTGCTGTTAGCCCGCGCCGCGGCACGCCAAAAAGAAATTGCCGTGCGCATGGCCCTCGGTGCGGGCAGACGAAGACTCGTAGGACAGTTGCTCACCGAGAGCACGTTGCTCGCCCTGCTGGGAGCAGCCTTGGGACTATTGCTCGCTGCAGTTGCCGCAGACGCTCTCTCCCGATTCGAACTGCCGGTGCCGCTGCCAATCAAGTTTGATTTCCACGTTGATATGCGCGTGCTGTTGTTTACCACCCTGCTGACACCGGCCACCGCGCTGCTGTTTGGATTGGTTCCCGCGCTTCGCGCCACCCGCCCGAATATCGCGGAGGTTCTCAAGAGCGGTCCGGGAGATTCAGGAGGCGGCAAGCGCTCCTTCATGCGCAACACGCTTGTCGTTTTTCAGGTAGCCATCTCCGTGGTCTTGCTCGCCGCTGCCGGGCTGTTTTTGCACAGCCTGCAAAACGCCTCGTCCATAGACATTGGTTTCAAGCCGGACAATATCCTGATTACGGCCATTGATCCAAAAGTCCACGGCTACTCCTCCGAAAAGACAGCCGAGTTTTTATCGCAACTGCGCGAGCGGGTTGCGGCTATGCCGGGAGTGCGCTCTGTCAGCTTTGTTGACCTGGTGCCGCTCAGCATGGCAGCAACGACCTCCCAGTTTGCGGCCGAGCGAACCGGCGAGACTTCCACGCAAACCGAGCAGGCCATCGTTTTCCGTATCAGCTCCGGCTTCTTCACAACCATGGGAACCCCGTTCCTGCGAGGCAGGGACTTTCTCCCGCAGCCGGATGCAACCGGGGCCATCTTGAACGAGCGAATGGCGGCGCAGCTGTTTCCCCACCAGGACCCCATCGGCAAAGCAGTTCGCAACGGAAGCGCACATTACACGGTTATCGGCGTCACGCAAAATGCAAAGGCGCGCTTTATTGGAGAGCAGCCCACGAACTGCATCTATTTGCAGCTGGGAGCAGCGCCTGCTGAGTCGACAAGTTTCTTCGGCACGTCAATGCTCGTAAAAACTGTCGGCGACCCGCGCGGCTATGAGCAGCCGGTGCGAAATGCAATCGCGGCTCTTGATCCGAACATGGCGGTCTTCAACACCGAGACCATGCAGCAGCACGTATCCAAGTCGCTTCTGCTTCCCAAAATATCAAGCCTGCTGCTCGGAATCATCGGCACAGTTGGGCTTGGCCTGGCAGCAATTGGTCTTTTTGCTGTGATGAATTTCTGGGTGGGGCGGCGCGTCCATGAAATTGGAATCCGCATGGCCCTGGGAGCACGCGGCGGTAGCGTGCTGCGGATGGTAATGCGCCGTGGGCTCACGATGACCGCCATCGGACTGGCGATAGGCATGGGCATCGTACTGCTTCTTGGGCGATTAATCTCAGGGCTGCTGTACGGAGTGCGTGGGACTGACCTTGCCACCTGCGCTACTGTCTCAACGGTACTCGCCATCACGGCTCTTGTTTCAACGATGATTCCCGCTTTGCGTGCAGCGCGCATTGAACCAAGCAAGGCGTTGCGGCACGAGTAAACCCCAGGATGGCAACAGCGCACCGGCATTCTAGGCAAAACTCGCCCCTGAAGCCGAACCGCATATCCGGGCTCCCGCAAACAAAATAAACGGGAAATCAGCCGGTTCGCGCATTTTTTGCGAAAGCTGAGCATCCCCAACTCGTGTCCAGCCCATCGGACTGTTATCGGGAGCGTAAGCAGAATGGCGGAAAAGAAAATCGACAATGTACAAACAATCAGGCGTCCCAGGGGGTTCAGCCCCGGCGCCAGAGGACTTGCGGGTGAGAATGCACACGAGCAAGGTTGGCAAATCAACGAGGAAGAGCGGACTAAGAGCGCGAAATCGCTGCAGGGCCGGCCGGGCGGAAGAGATTTCAACTATGGCGCGCGCTCTTTCGGCGATTCCCCGGTGGATATCAGTTCAGCACGCCGCCAGGCCTTAGCGATCCGCCCGACTCCAGATGCGCAGCCAAAGCATTCATCGATAAGAGTGATTACAAACCTGCGCGAACAGTCACGCCACTAATCGACCGCCTCCGGATGTTTCCAGACAACCCTTGAACCAGGGCAAGCTGTTTCAGGCGCATCTCAATGCTCACCTGATTCCGACGATCTTGTGCGTCTGCAAACTCAATCTCCACAGCGGATGCTTGAGGCAATATTGCAAGGCCAGCTCCGTATTGGCGGCGCGATTGGGCCCATCCATTGGCTGTAGAAAAAAATTGCTGAATTGCAGGTCCACAAAGTCTTCCGGATCGAAGCCTGCCTGCGGATACACCAACTTCAACTCGTTGCCGCTCATCTGGCGCAACGGAGCGCTGGCCTTCGGGCTCACGCAAATCCAATCAAGATGCTCCGGCGCCGCAATTGTCCCGTTGGTTTCAATGGCGATTTCAAAATTGCAGGCGTGCAGCGCTTCGATCAGCGGCCCATCCAGTTGCAGCAGCGGCTCCCCGCCCGTACACACAACCAGCCGCTTCGCCGGCGCCGAACCGGAAGGCCACTTCTCCTGAATTGCCGCGGCCAACGAATTCGCGGTTGCGAATTTTCCCCCGCCGGGTCCGTTGGTGTCGGCAAAATCGGTGTCGCAGAACTGGCAGGTTGCAGATTCGCGATCCTCTTCCCGGCCGGTCCATAAATTGCAGCCCGCAAACCGGCAAAAGACTGCGGCGCGCCCCGATTGCGCGCCTTCGCCTTGAAGCGTATAAAAAATTTCTTTAACTGCGTAACCCATATAAAACGGCTCTCAGCTTTTTCGTGTGACAAGCGGATCGTCGATTCCGTTTTCGCGGAATCCTTTCTGGCGAAGCAAACAGGAATCACATTGACCGCAAGGCTCGCCCGTCGATGAAGGATCGTAGCAACTGCTCGTGAGCGCGTAGTCCACTCCCAGTTCGATGCCGGTCACAATAATCTGTGCCTTCGAAAGTGCAATCAGCGGCGTATGAATCTTCAATCGCTGGCGGCCCTCCACTCCGGCCTTGGTCGCAAGGTTCGCCATCTTCTCAAACGCCCCAATGAACTCAGGCCGGCAATCGGGATAACCGGAATAATCCAGCGCGTTAACGCCGATAAAAACATCGCTCGAACCAAGCACCTCAGCCCATGCCAGGGCGAACGAAAGAAAAATAGTATTGCGCGCCGGGACGTACGTCACGGGAATTCCGTGGCTCATCTCATCCATGGCGCGACCTTTGGGAACTGCAATATCGTCCGTCAGCGCCGATCCACCAAACACGCGCAAATCGATTTCGGCAACACGGTGCTGCGCCACCCCGATAGATGCGGCTACACGCTTGGCGGCTTCAAGTTCCCACACATGACGCTGCCCGTATGAAAACGACAGCGCGTAAAGCTCGTAACCTTCTCTGCGCGCAATCGCCAATACTGTCGCGGAGTCGAGACCGCCGCTCAACAACACCACCGCTTTCTGGGTCTGTGTCATCATGGTCCTACTTCAGATCTCCGCCCTTGCCAATATCCATCGAAGCCGGAATGGGATTATCTTCGTCAATGTACGATTCGATGCACTTGTCGAGCACGCCCTTGGCCTGCAAAATGAACTCCACTGCATCGCGTGCCGCGCCATGTCCGCCGCGATTCTGGGTCACGTAGTGCGCTTCTGCTTTTACACGTTCGCGCGCATCGCTCACCGCAATGGCCAATCCGCAATTGCGCATTACCGGCAGGTCAATAACGTCATCGCCCACATAGCAAATCTCGTCCAGAGCAACGCCTGCCTTCTCCATGATCTCGCGGATCGGCTTCATCTTGAACGCCTGTCCCTGGTAGATGAACTCCAGCTTCAGATCGCGAGCACGCAGTGCAACCGTCTCTGAAATGCGCTTGGTGATAATGCCGCATTTCAGTCCTCCCAGCCTGGCCAGCGAAATTGCAGTGCCGTCGTGCGCGTTATATCCCTTAGCCTCAACCATCCGCGTTTCGGTCTTGCCGTCCACAACCACCGGCACCGGGATTAGCCAGATGCCCCCGTCGGTCAGAACACCATCCACGTCGAAAAGTATGATCTTGATTTTGCGTGCGCGTTCTTCTGCAGAAACTTCCATGAATCAATTCTACCTAGCGGTTTTCGGGCTGCTTTTGCAAGCGGAGGCATTCAAGAGAGAATGGAGAAATGAGCCAGGATCCACCGCGCCAACCAGGTCAGGAATCGCCGGCGCTTGAACCCGAAGACTATTACTACGAAGGCCCCAACATGGTCTTCACCGCCGCTTACCATCTCAAGCGCGGCTACTGCTGCGGATCGGGATGCCGGCACTGTCCCTACCATCCCGCGGAATCCGATCAGAAACCTGCTTAGACTTCAAGCCATCCGCGCCAAAGTGATGCTTTACTGAGTCGCGCCGCTGCCGCCCGGCGTTGCAATTGCGGGCGGCGCGGTGGTTGGCGACGCTGCCGGCGCAGATGCCGCCGTTTGTCGAACCAGCACGGCGAACCGTGGAAACGCAAAGCTGCCCCCGGCGTCGTCAATTACGTTCAACTGGCACAGATATTGGCCCGGCTTCAGCTTGTCGAGCGGCACATCCATCTCAAAGGCCACCGCATCGCGGCCTTCCACGTTGATCTGTTTCGCCTGCACAATCGGCGTTTCATATACCTTGGTCGATCCCTGTATCAGTTCCAGGCTGCTCAACAAATTAATTCCAGGCTTCGTGCCCTTAGGCAGGTTCTCCGCCTTCTCGCGCGCCGGGCTGTAGATCTCGTACAGCAGATACATGTGCTGATCCTGCCGGTACACGTGGCTGATGTTTGGCACGTATTCCTCGCCATTGCGCACCAGCGGGTCCTGCCTTTTGCTTGGCTGGCGAGATGCCGCCAACACAATCGAGCTCATCTTGAGCGGAGCCTTGCGCATGTCGGGCAGTGTTACGTCGGCAAGGAATGAGCCCATGCTGCCAGTCTGATTTTCGCGTACAACAAACTTGATCTGATATTTGCCGGGCGGAAGATTAAAGCTCGTCGTGTACTGAATGTTTTTTTGCCGCGCATTCAGGCTTTCATCCAGATTCAGCTTTACGGTCTCGCGCACATGGCCGATGGGCCGCTTGACCTCGTCAATAACCTCGCCCAGGATGTCGAGCGTCGCCTTGTCTTTATCGCCGCCTTTGACAAACGGAATCTGCGAACCAGGCACCAGCAGCGAAACAGGCATGAAGTAGCGATTGTCATCAACGCGGAAATACATGGTGTCCATATACACGGCCATGTCGGTCGCAGGCAGGTCGCTGGCAAGCTGATCGTTGAGCTGCTGCTCACGATCTTCACGGGCAGCGTGTTGAAAGTCGGCGGGCGCGTAGTAGCCGGGACGATATTCGATCTTCAACCCCGGTCGTTTCACCTTCACGGTCAGTTTGCGATAACGGCCATCGCGCGCAGGATTGTTCGATCGGAAACCGATAGCATAGAAAGCTGAAGAGTCATGCTGCACCTGCGCGAATGCCGGTGCAAAATCGTTCGAATCGAAGAAAGACTTGCCGCCGGTATCGGTGGAGAGCGACGCCATCACTTCCTGCGTGGCAAAGTTGGCATTCATGTTGTTCGTCACGGCGCTACCGTTATAGCCGGCATTGCCACGCAGGCTGCCCGTCGATGCATCGCCAAGCGGCCCTATCGCCTGCAATCCGCGCGTGTCCACGCTGTAAATGGCCAGGTTGGCGCGCACTGCCGCATTGATGGTGGCGCGCATCGAAGCCTGGTTCTCAATGCCGTCGCGCTGAATGCCGCCGGAGAAAAACAGCAGCGACTTCTTCTCGTTGATCTTCGCCAGCGCCTGCGATACCGTGCGCAGCGCGAACAGTTCGCGGTCCGTATTCAGATCGTTGTACTCCCCTTCGTCAGCTGTGTAGGCCGTTGTATCTTCCGTCTGGTTTGTGTTGGCAGTCGCTCCGGGCGCAAATCCCTCGCTCTCAGATCCGTTGTAAACGCCGACCTCGTGAAGCAGCGCGTCCTTATCCGCCGTGAAATCCTGATCGACTTTCAAGGTATCTCCGAGCGATGCCAGCGCAATCAGGTCGGCGGGCTGCATTTTTGTTTTGAGAAAGGTCTGCGCAGCTTCGACCGCGCGATCGAGATCCTCAGGCTGCATCGAAGTCAGATCAAAGAACATTACGATCAGGCGATGATTGCGAAGATCCTCAGGCTTGGCGACAACTACCGCCTTTTGCCCGTTAAGGTTTGGGCCCACTGCAAGGCCGCTCACCGTCGCTTCACTCAGCGGCGTGGCCATGTCCACGTTCTCATAATCAAACGTGTCGATGCGCTGTTCCTTGCCATTTTCGTAAACGCTGAAGTCGTTTGCCTTAAGGCCGCTCACAAGTTCGCCGGTCTTCGCATCGCGCACCACCACGTTGGTCAGCACCAGGTCGCTGTTGACCTTGAGCGTGAAACCGCCCTGCGGTGCATTGGAAACCTGCGCGGGCTGATCGGGCACACGCTGTTGCGCAAACCCAGGCGCAGCAAGCGCCGCTAGTGCCATCACCGCCGCCAACCTCTGCAACCAACCCGTCATGCAACCCCCGAAGTACGGTTTACAAGTTGACAAGACAACAACTCGTCAACTCGTAGACCTGTAAACCCACCAACTATTTTTAAAACCTGAATCGCGACGTGAACTGAAACGATCGCATCTGCCCTGCTGAGTTCACTTGTCCCGCAGTAGGCGAATTGATGTAGGTGTCCACTCCTGAATACTGCACCGTGTTGAACACGTTGTTCGCCAATGCGCGAAATTCCCAACTACGCGTTTCGCCCAGGTCCATCGTCTTGGACAGCGACATGCTGTTTGATATTGTTCCCGGCCCTGCGATCGAGTTGCGCGGCACATTTCCAAAAGCATTTCCAAACGCGTCGGTCGCGGGCAGTGCAAATGCGGCGGGATTGAACCATTTGCGTAGCGAGCCGCCGCCGGCAGTCGGCGAAACTCCCGCAGTGCTGTAGTCGGGTCGCAGCGTACCGGTAGTGCCGCGCGACACATCCGCGATAGCGGCTTGATAGCTCGGCGTCAGCGGCGTTCCAGTAGCGAAGTTGTACGAGCCCGAGACTGAAAGGCCCTCAAGAATATGCGAGGCCGCACCGCTCGTGAACCACCGCTTGTCTTTGCCGAATGGCAGCTCAAACACATAGGTTCCGCTCACGCGATGACGCACGTCGAATGTGGAGTTCCCTTCCTCGGCCGCGATGTTCTGCCAGTTCTGCACCACCACGTTGCCCACTCCGCCAACGCCGCTCGCATTGTCGATGGAATGTGAATATGTATAGTTAGCGCCCAGCGAAATGCCGCTGGAGAAACGCCTGTTCACGCGCAATGTGCCCGCGTGGAACCGCGAAGACGCAGCCGCCTGCTCATAGTTGAAGATCACGCTGCCGGGATTCGTCAGCGGACTGGCCGCGGTCGCGTGCGGCGCGCTCCGCACATCGAGATCGCTGCCCATCGATCCGTTGTAGCCCGCGTTCAAGACAACTCCCCACGGCAACGTGCGCTGAAGATCGAGATTCCAGACCTGCACGTAAGGCAGTTGATAATGCGGATCGACGGCGTAATTGCCCGGCGTCGAGGCGGTCGGCGGCGAAATAAATCCGTCGGCAAGCGTGAAGCAGGGATTCGTGAGGCTCTGCGCGCACGCTGAAGACGCGAGTTTGTTGGCGCCCACTTCCACGTTCGTCTGCTGATTGGCAAACGGCGGTTGGTGCGCCATTGCCGTTGCAAATATGGAGTACTGGCCCACCGTAAAATTCATTCCGTAGCCGCCACGCAACACCGTCTGCTTAAGCTTTGGAACCCGCCACGCAAACGAAAGCCGCGGCGCGAACGCGCGGTGATAGGGATACACAAGCGATGCGGGCAACCCACTGCCTCCGGCCAGCGCTTCCGATACCGACGTGAATCCACCATCAGGATTGGTCAGTACTTCAGCCAAGTGCGCGTACTTCTCCGTGTAGGGCGCGTAAAACTCATAGCGCAAGCCCAGGTTTAATGTGAGCAACGAGTTAACGCGCCAATCATCCATCGCATAAACATCGAATACGTTGTCGCGCAGATAACTCTTGGCCACCGATGTGTTGAGCGCCGACGATTGCGGCAACCCCAACAGAAAATCTGCGATTGGCGAACCGGTCGTCGGATTGCCCGCGGAGTTCTGCGTGAACAATCCAGTAAACGTGAACGTACCCGTCGCGTTTGAGCCGCCAAGGAAGTCGCGATGCACTCGGCGGTAGTCGCCGCCAAAACGGAAGTTGTGCTTGCCGGTTCTCCAACTCACCACTTCTGAAGTAGAGATGGTCTGTTGCGTGAGAAAATTCGGTTGCTGTTGCGTAAGGCCGGTGATAGTGCTGAGAGCAACACTGGGCAAGCCATAATTCAGCGGGCTCGGGTTCAGAGCGTTGCCGCCGGGGCCAAGTATGCCGAGTTGCGTGGCAATATCGTTTTTGCTGGTAAAGTAATTCGTCGTTTGGCTCTGGCTGCGATTCCAGTTCAAATTAAAAATATTGGTGAACCGCTTATAGCCGATCGTGTAACCGGCCTGGACGCTGTTTGAATCTGACGATGTTTTGCCGCCAAGTTGCGGAATCAGATTCACGTTGTCGGATGCCGAATGGCTCCAGCTGTAATTAAAATTGATGGCCTGGCGCAGCCCTTGATTCGTATTCGGTCCACCACGACGCCCGCCGCCACCGCCGCCACCGCCCGGAAACAGCCCGGAGTTCTTGCCAAGCGTGCGCATGTAGCGAGCGCTCGCCTCAGTCTGATTCGATTGGGCGGTATTGAAGAAGTGATAGTTGTAATTGCTGGTCGCGCTGCCCGCAGCCAGATTCGGCTCAGGGTAAAACTTCATCATGGCGACAGCGGCGGCTGAAATAGCGGATGGCGGAATCACATTCGGCGTACCGTTCGAACTGAACTGCTGAAAGTTCGCGGGGTTGTAAATACTGGGCAGCCCCGCTGCGGAAAAATCGCCAATGCGTTCCGCGTCGGTCGGCACTGTCGCATATTGGTCCAGCAAATTTGAACTGCGCGAACCCGACAGCGAAAGGAACACCGTATCTTTTCCGCTCGGCTTGGTGAAGTGCGGAATGTAGGGCGCCGTCATCAGCGTAACCCCAAAACGGTTGGTGCCCGATGCGGGCTGTGACTGCGACTGACCACGCAGCGCGAAGGGCTGAGCATTCAGCGCCGAGTTGCTACCCATCCAGAAAACAGCTCCGTGCGGCTGCGCCGGATTGAAGTTGCGGAAGTTGCCGCGCCCACCTCCAAAGCCACCGCCGCCGCGTCCTCCGCCACCGGGACCGCCAAAGCCGCCACCCCCTCCACCAAATCCGCCGCCTCCGAACCCGCCACCCCCTGGTCCGCCGCCAAACAAGCCACCCGCACCCGGAGCACCCTGCCCCGGATTCGCCGCGCGATAAGCCTCTAGCGCATCTCTGACCTGGTCAATGTTGACACCAGCCAGCGGGCTTACCTGTCCAGACTGACCGGTGATCGAAACAGATTCGGAACTGAAGTCCGTATTGCCGGCAGCAGACGGCAACTGTGCTCCGCTTACCCCTTCGGCTCCATTTCCCGTTTCAGTGTCGCCGCTGATGGCGCTCATCAAGCTGACGTTTCCGCCTCCGCTACCAGCCAATTGCTGAATCATGTTTGCCGCAGCCTGCAGATTGTCTGCGCCGCTTGCCTGCTGCTCCTGCTGCGCCGCGCGCGAAGCCAGAATCAACTGAAAATCAACTGTCTGCTCGTGGTTCGTAGCATTCAACAGAGCTTCCTGCGATCCAACCGCAAAAGCCGCAAACTGCGTGCGAATCACGTAGCGGCCATTCTGCGGCAGCGTCAATGACCAGGCACCGGTAATGTCGGTTGTCGTTGAAAATTTCTTCCCGGTAAGCGTGTTCTGCGCCGTAATGGTCACGCCCGGCAACGGTACGTTACCGCTCTTAACCACACCATGCAACCGGCCACCGGCCACCGGCTGAGCAGCCGCCTGTGAATCAGCAACCGTTGGAGCCGCAGCGGGAGCGCCGGCTGGAGCCTGTGCCCGCGCCGCAATGCCTGCAACAGAAACAGCCGCCGCGACCGCCCACACGAATACTGACTGCCCCATTCAAGCTCCCTTGTTCACGAAGACCCGCATACACTCTGACGCTCTAGCATGTGCGAAGGTTTACGGCGTAAAGCGCCGGCAGGTTCCCCGCTCTTCAAATCCGTGTGAATCACTTGCTCTTTTCTCGCAACCGTAACTCGGCAGGCACCCCGTGCCCCGTGCACTTGCGTTTCTCTCCTCTGCGTGTTAACCATTAAGTCAATAATCTTTTGATTGCTGCCATCGGAGTAAACCCCAGGCAGCCTGAGACAGGAATCTACCTATGAAAATCGGCACTACGATCCGCGCTTACCGCTTGCAGAAGGGCCTATCCCAGGGCGACATCGAAAAGAAGACCGGCTTGTTGCGTTGCTATCTGTCGCGGGTCGAAAACGGTCACACCGTGCCCTCGCTCGACACCCTGTCGAAGATTGCGCAGTCGCTTGACCTGCCCATTGCCCAGTTCTTTGCGGACGACTCCCTGGGGCACGAATTCAACACCCAGAAGCTGACCGACGAGGAATTGCGCTTCCTCACCCAGATTCGCCGCTACTCTTCGAATCTGAATGAGAGTGACCGCAAGTTGCTGCTGGCCATGGTCAAGAAGTTCGCCGCTACTGCGGTCTGATAAGGCTCACCGGCTCAAACAAGGTGCGGCAAACTCCCTGAGGGTCATTGCCTCGAAGGGTACGGGCATCCGTAAGACGAAGGGTACGGGCTTTAGCCCGTACATAAAATCCATGAAATTTAGAGGGCTTCAGCCCCTGAGGGAATACGGCAGGTTAAAACTGCGGGCGCAGTTGTGCGATAAAGAAGCCGGCTAACACCAGAATCAAGACCATCATGATGACTGCAATTTGCAGTCGCAGCTTGAACGATGTCCTCGGCGATCCAATCCGTGGCACCATCGGAGCGGCGAACAACAGTCCTGAGAGGAACCCGCCGATATGCGCGGAGTTATCCACCAGCACACCTGTAAAGCCCGCGCCAAAGTTGATTGAGAAGCCAATCACAAGATTAATGCCGGCAAAATAAATTACCGATTTGCGCAGGCGCTTGAGTTCTGAAGGGGGCACCGGCAGCCGGTTCGACTTGAGCAGCACAATCAACGCGCCCGCAATCCCAAACACCGCTCCTGAAGCACCCGCGCCAGGCAAAAAATATACCGCGCCAGACGGATCGTGCATTGGATGCATCCAGTTGAAGCCGGTGGAGAGCAGATTGCCGGCGGCGCCGGTCAAAACGTAAACGGAAATCAATCCGCCCCAGCCCATCAACGGCTCGGCCAGCAAGCCCAGGTTCCACAGGCACCACATGTTCGTTGCCAGGTGCAAAATACCCACGTGGACGAACATCGCTGTGACGATCCGCCACCACTGACCCAGCAACAGAATGTTTGCAGGCTGGTCCGCTCCAAAAAACAGCACCTGGTCCGCCGAAGGCGAAAAAGGACTCGCGCCATGCAGGACCATCGCCAAAAAAACCAGGCAATTGATCCCCACCAGCGAATAGGTGGCCGGTGCGGCAGACCACGACGGACGCTTGCGCCGAGGTGGTGGCGGCGGCGGTGGCGCATATCCGTTATCTGGAGGCAGTATCTCCGGTTGGGGGACGGGCGGACTTCCCATACCTCAACTCTAATGCATTTCGCATAAGGCCAACGTAACGAACCGCTGCAGATCCCGTTGCTGATAACTACATACCATCATGCGGTTGAATGCCCGCTTTTACACCGCAACCCAACCTCCGCAAACTGGCCTCCGGGGTTGTAGTCTGTAGTTTGGTTGTCAGCAATCCTCGCCCATCAGTCCCAACCCAAACACCCGCCCTACCCAAATCAAGGAGAATGCAATCGTGAGCCCTGTTGCGAACCAAGCCAAGCAGATTCGGCGAGCCCTGTTGAGCGTTACTGACAAGACCGGATTGGTCGATTTTGCCCGCACGCTGGCAGGCTATGGCGTGGAACTTGTCTCGACCGGCGGCACCGCGCGCGCTCTGCGTGAGGCCGGGCTCAACGTGCAGGACATCAGCGATCTCACAGGCTTTCCAGAGATGCTGGACGGCCGCGTAAAAACGCTGCATCCCAAGGTTCACGGCGGCTTGCTCTACATCCGCGGTAACAAGGAACATGAAGACGCCGTCGCCACCCACGGCATCAAGCCCATCGACATGGTGGTGGTCAATCTCTACGCGTTTGAAAAGACCGCCAGCCAGCCCGGTGTCGCCTTCGGACACCTGATTGAGAACATCGACATCGGCGGCCCGTCCATGGTGCGCTCTGCCGCCAAAAACTTTGAAGATGTGGCCATCGTTACCCGCGCTGAAGACTACCCTGCCTTGACTGAGGAGCTGAAGACCAACAACGGCGCCCTGACCCGCTACACCCGTTGGCGGCTGGCAAAGCAAGCCTTCGCGCTCACCGCCGCTTACGACTCCGCCATCGCCAACACTCTCGATCAAATTGCCCAGGCGCCCGCTCCAGAGTCACCCGCTTCGCCTGATACCACGGCCTTCCCCACAACCCTGCGCATCAACATGCGCCAGGCGCAATCGCTGCGCTACGGAGAAAATCCGCACCAGAAGGCGGCGCTCTACTCTGACGGCTCCGGCCTCGGCGTTGCGGGCGTAAACCAGTTGCAGGGCAAAGAACTCAGCTACAACAACCTCGTCGATCTGGACGCGTGCTGGGAGCTGGTGCAGGAATTCAGCGAGCCTGCCGTCAACATCGTCAAGCACACCAACCCCTGCGGAGCCGCTACCGGCGTCAACGTGCTCGAGGCCTATCAGAAGGCGCTCTCGTGCGATCCGGTTTCAGCCTTCGGCGGCATCATCGGCGTCAATCGTGAAATAGATGGAGCCGCAGCCGAAGAAATTGCCAAACTGTTTGTGGAGTGCATCGTCGCCCCGTCATTTACCCCCGAGGCCCGCGAGCGCTTCTCTGCCAAAAAGAATCTTCGCCTGGTTGAGATCCGCACCGCTCCCGCCAAACCGGTCACCAAGCAGGTCTCCGGCGGAATGCTGATGCAGGACGCCGACACCGCCAGCGTAGCCGAGTCTGAGCTCGACGTAAAAACGTGGCGTCCGCCCACGGCAGACGAGCTGCGCAGCCTCATCTTCGCCTGGCGCGTTTGCAAGCACGTCAAGTCAAACGCCATTGTCTACGCACGCGACGGTCAAACCATCGGCATCGGCGCCGGACAAATGAGCCGCGTAGATGCGGCTAAGTTCGGCGCCATGAAGGCCGTTCTCCCGCTGGCCGGTTGCGTCGCCGCGTCAGACGCTTATTTCCCATTCCCCGATGGCCTTGAGGCCGCAGCCGCCGCAGGCGCAACAGCCGTAATCCAGCCCGGAGGTTCAGTCAACGACCAGAAAGTGATTGAAGCCGCCGACAAACTGGGTATGGCAATGGTCTTCACCGGAATCAGGCATTTCCGCCATTGATTCCTAGTCAGTTACCGTCTGTGGCGAAAATCCCACGATTCCGCCACTCCTTCGCGACTAAACGCAGGTAAAATCGTCTCTAATAACAGGCAGAGTTACTCTTAGCCACTGCCTGTGCTGCCCTTCGGTCCGCTGGCTTGGTCGGAATCTCCCCCATCCGCTGGCCCCAGGGTGGGGTATCCCCTAAATGATGATCTTGAAAACTCGAGCTTTACCCACGTCGTTTACGCTTGCTGCCGCACTTCTGGTCTTCTCGCCGACGTGGCAGATGTCCGCCCAAAACACTCCGGGCGCCAAAACACCCTCCACGCCGCCAGCAGCGGTAACCAGCCCGCAGGCTGCAGCCACCGCTCCAGCTACGGCAACCCCGCCCAGCACCGCGGACCGCTCTCAGGCGTACTTCCACGACGCCCTGGCCAGCGTTTATGAAGATGACGCCGTTGCCCAGGGGCAGACGGAATTCGCCAATCGCGCCATTGAGGAGTACAAGCTGGCCCTCAATGCCGATCCGAGCTCTCCGCAACTGGCCAATGCGCTCGCCGACCTTTACTTCCGCATTCCCGGCCACGTCCGCGAGGCCGAAAGCACCGCGCGCAATCTGCTCAAGACTTCGCCCGACGACGTGCCCGCGCACAAGCTGCTGGGACGCATCTACCTGCGGCAGCTGGGCGAGGGTCAGAATGCAGGCGCCTCGCCAACCTCTGAAAATGAAGTGCTCAACCAGGCCATCACCGAGTTTGAAAAAATTGTGGCCCTGCAGCCGAACAGCGTTGAAGACCGCATGGTGCTTGGCCAGCTCTACACCGTCAAGCACGATCAGAAAAAAGCTGAAGAGCAGTTCAAGACCGCGCGCGATATCGAACCTGATTCAGAAGACGTGGTTCTGAACATGGCCCGTCTCTACGCCGACAGCGGCGACCTGCAGCATGCGGCTAAAGTCATCACCGACGTAGGTGTCAACGACCGCACCCCCAAGATGGAATTCACGCTGGGCGCCATCTACGACCAGTTGAAGCAGCCCAAAAATGCCATCGAGGCTTACAAGCGTGCCGTAGATATGCAGCCCGGCGACCCTCGCACCCTGGACGCACTTGCCCAGGCGCTGATGAGCGACGACCAGTTGGATGAAGCGCTCAAGCAGTATCGCGACCTTGCCGCCGCCGATGCGGATAACGCGGAGCCGCTGGTCCACATCGCCGACATCCTCGGGCGCCAGGGCAAATATGAAGAAGCGCTCACCACCATTCGCAAAGCGCGCAAGCTCGATGCCACCAGCCTTGAAGCCGGATTCAGCGAAGGCAAGCTGCTCGATATTCTTGGGCATTTCGACGAAGCCGCGCAGACCTACGCGGCTATGGTCGATCTGGCCTCGCACGCCAATGGCGCTTACACTGACGAGGAAAAAAATAATCGCAGCATCTTCCTTGAGCGCCTAGGTTCCATTTACATGGAACAGAACAAAACCGACCAGGCCGTCGCCACCTACCAGAAGATGATCGACATGGGCGGCGATTCGCAACTGCGCGGCTATCAGTCGCAGGTGGACGCTTATCGGTCGGCGCAACAGTTCGACAAATCGCTTGAAGTGGCCCGCAAAGCCGTTGCGGCAAACCCCAAAAAGCGCGAGATGAAACTGATGCTGGCCGGCGAACTAGCTGACCAGGGCAAGACCGACGAAGCCTTTGCGATGACCAAAGAGCTTTTGACCAACACACCCGAAGATCGCATGGTGTGGATCGCCACGGCCCAGATCGATGTGCGGTTGCGCCGCTTTAAAGAAGCTGAAGATGCACTCGACAAGGCTGAGCCGCTCAGCACCAAAAAAGAAGACAAGCTCTACATGCTCTTTCTGCGCGGCGAACTCGCCGAGCGGCAAAAGCGCTTTGAGCCCGCCGAACAGTTCTTCCGCCAGGCGCGGGAACGTGACCCCTCCAATGCCATGACGCTCAACTACCTTGGCTACATGCTTGCCGACAAGGGCACGCATCTGCCCGAGGCGCTGAAGATGATTCGCAAGGCAGTCGATCAGGAACCGTGGAACGGCGCTTATCTCGACTCGCTCGGCTGGGTCTACTTCAAAATGGGTGAGTACGAATTGGCCGAAGACAACCTGCGCCAGGCCGTAGCCCGCAACCAGACCGATCCCACCGTCCACGAACATATGGGCGATCTGTACGAAAAGACGGGCCGCTTCCGCCAGGCAGCCGAGCAGTGGCAGCTTTCGCTCACTGAGTTCTCCAAGGCTGCTCCCGCCGACGTTGAGCCCGGAGACGCCGCCAAGGTGCAGAAAAAGCTGGATGCCGCGCGTATGAAGCTAGCCAACAAAGACACGGCCATCGGCCAGCCAAAGTCCTACTAACCTCTCGAAGAATTATGACCGGCGATTTCGAATCGACTTTTGCTGTATTGAGGTCCGCGTTAAAACAACAACGCGAGCCTCTTGCTGTCAGCGCCGATACTCCCGACCGTTTTACACTGGTCGGGCGAAAGCCGTCTCCGTTCCCCAAGCATAAAGGCAAGCCGATGTGGTTCGGTGAACTAAGGATCGGCAAGGCCTATGTCAGCCTTCACCTGTTGCCCTTGTACATGAATCAGCCGCTTCTCAAGCTGGTGCCGCCAAACCTCCGCAAGCGAATGCAGGGGAAAGCCTGCTTCAACTTCAAAGCCGCCCCGGATCCTGAGTTGCTTGCGGAAATCAAGCAACTGGTCGAGGCGGCTATAAAGGACTGGACCGAAAAGCAATTGCTTTAACTCGCCGCTATTTCTCCGCCGCCGCAGCAATGTAGTCCCCCACATTGCTCTTGTCCACCAGCGACGTGCCCGTATCCACAAACTCCGGATAATGCGAGAACGAATCGGCAGTGTTGTCTTTGCCAAGCTGCGCCGGAGGATTGTGGAACACCTCATCGAGCGACTTCAGCCCCACATACCCCATGGTGAACGGTTTCTGCGCGATGGTGG
>JADGNO010000045.1 GCA_017883405.1 Occallatibacter sp.
AATTTGCGGAGCAATCAAAGACGATACGCGACGCCGTGGCCGGTCTGATTGCTCCTACTGACAAGGAAGAAGACAAGGCGAGAAAACTCTATGCTGCAGTACAGGCTCTCGACAACACAGACTACTCGCGCAAAAAGGGAGAGTCGGAACTGAAGCAACTGAAACTGAAAGAAGCCAAGCACGCTGAAGATACGTGGAAGCAGAAAAGCGGCGACAGCGAAGACATCGCCATGCTTTACCTGGCGATGGCGCGGTCGGCCGGCCTGACAGCATATGCCATCAAGGTCGTCTCTCGAAGCCGAGGGGTCTTTGATGTAACTTATATGGACCTTGGGCAACTCAATGACACGCTGGTTCTGCTCAGCATCGACGGAAAGCCGGTGCTGGCCGATCCGGGTGAGAAGATGTGCTCGTTTGGAACCGTGAACTGGCGGCACTCGGGCGCAGGTGGCTTGCGCCAAAACGCAGAGGGGCCCGGGTATGCGGTGACTCCCCCGCAGGGCTACGCGAGCAATACGATAAATCGCGATGCAAGCATCGCGCTTGACGCGCATGGGCAGGTAACTGGATCGATCAGAATCGCGAGCAGTGGGCAGGAGTCGCTCAAGTGGCGCCAGAGATCGCTTGAGATTGATGAAGCGGAGTTGAAGAAGGAGTATGACAAGTCTCTGGAAGGGATTGTGCCTGACGGAGTGGAAGCTCATCTGGATCACTTCCTCGGGCTGGACAATCCCGATGTAGTCCTGATGGCGGTCATCAACGTGAAGGGTACGCTTGGAACGTCAACATCGAAGCGCCTTTTGCTGCCGGCCGCATTCTTTGATTCAAGGCAGCACACATCGTTCATAAGCGCGGAGAAGCGGCAAGAATCAGTGGACATGCGCTATGCAGAACGGATGGGTGAAGCAGTTACGTATCGTTTGCCGGATGGCGTTGTAGTGGAAGGAGCTCCGAAGGATACCCAGGTTCCATGGCAGGGTCATGCGGTCTACGGCCTTAAAACCACAACACAGCCAGGCACCGTGACGGTGGACAGGCAAATTGTGAGGGCATTCGCACAGGCCAAAGCGGAGGAATACGAGGATTTGCGCGGGTTTTATCAAAAGGTCGCATCGGCGGATCAGCAGCAGCTGGTGCTCACAACTTCTGGCCAGCCTGCACCGGCAGTAAAGGGCAACTGATGAGCAACCCGGCGCGGAATCTGCGAGTGACGGTACTGGCGGTGATTGCTGCCGCGCTTGCGATTGCGGCTGTCGCGCCCACGGCTTTTGCGCGAGACAAGATGGAGCCCGCACCCCAATGGGCAGTGGATGCCGCGAAGATTCCGACTCCCAAAACAGCCGCCGATGCAAAGGCAGTTGTTCTGTTCGATGAGTACCTGATCACCCTCGACGAGCAGAATCATGCGGTGGAACGCGAGCGCAGCGCGGTGCGCATTTTAAAGCTGCAGGGTCGAGAGTACGCGCAATGCGCAATTGATTACGATGTCGACGAGAAGCTGAATTACTTCCACTCCTGGACACTCACAAGCGATGGGAAGCAGTTTCAGGCCATGGAGTCGGATTTTACTGATCGGGGCGCTGCATCCTATGCAGTCATGCAGTTCACTGAGCGACTTCGCACGGTAAAGCCTCCGGCCGGCGACCCAGGTTCGGTGGTGGTGTGCGAGACGGAGAAGCACCTCCGGCCCTACATGAACGAGGAGGAGTGGGACATCCAGGGTTCGATTCCGGTTGTGCAGGAAGCGCTTGAAATAGCACTGCCGCCGGGAGGGCACTACGCCGAGTCGTGGCGAAAGTTCGATCCGGTGAAGCCGACTGAAACCGGGAATAATCATCTGCGCTGGGAAATTAAAGATATGCCGGCGCTGGATCTGGAAAATATTCACGCCGCGCCACCCTGGGGAGCACTGGCGGCGCGCATGTCAATCAAGTGGGGTGATGCTGCCGTAAAAGGCGCAGACAATCAATGGCGCGCTCTCGGGCTTTGGGAAGAGAAGTTGGAACAGCATCGCGCCGATCCCACTCCTGAGATTACGGCCAAGACCCAGGAACTGATTGCGGACGCTCCGGATTTGTACACCAAGCTCAGCCGGATCACTTCGTACATTCAAAAGAATGTTCGTTACTTTATTGTTGTGCGCGGCATTGGCGGATGGCAGGCGCACTACGCCGGCGATATATTTCGCAACCGCTACGGCGATTGCAAAGACAAAACCACGCTGCTGATTTCGATGCTGCAGGCCGCAGGCATTCGCGCCTACTACTTCCATGTCGACAGCCGCCGCGGCATTATCGACCCGGCAGCGCCATCGCTTTACGGAAACCACATGATTACCGCCATCGAACTGCCGGATGGCGAACGCGACCCCCGCCTGATGGCGCGCGCGAAAGCCGTCAACGGCAAGACCCTTTTGATTTTTGATCCGACAGACGAAGAAACGCCGGTCGGTTTAATTAGGACACAACTGCAGGGCGCGTGGGGCAACATTTCAAATGGCGCAGACAGTCAGGTGCTGCAGATGCCGGTGCTTTCTCCAGAAGCGGCAGGCCTGACGCGCAAGGGCAGCTTCACGCTGATGCCGGATGGATCGCTCAGCGGCGATGTAAGCGAGACTTTTATCGGCGACGACGCAATGAACGAGCGTTCGTTCATCAAAGACAGTGACTCAAAAGATATTCACGATTCACTTGAACACGGGCTGGGAGCGGACCTGACCAACTTGACGTTCAAGGGCTTTGAGTTCGCTCAGACGGATGATTTGACCAAGCCGCTGAAATTGGACTTGCACGTGAGCGACGCCAACTACGCGCATACCGCAGGCCCGCTGCTGCTGTTACGTCCACGCGTGCTGGGCAGCCACGCACGCGCCGTCACTGACGTGATGGAAGGCAAGCCGCGCACTTACGCCATCGAACTGGGCCACACCGGCCGCTTTCAGGACAGCTTCGACATTGCAATCCCCACCGGCTACGTGGTGGACGAAACGCCCGACCCTGTCGATGTAAACGTGGATTTCGCCAGCTACAAGTCTTCAGTTTCGGTGCAGGGAAATCTGCTGCACTACGAGCGGGAATACGTGGTGAAGGACGTGGAGATTCCTGCTGCCAAATCGGCGGAGTTCCGCAAGCTGCAGAGCGCCATCATGGAAGATGAGCGCAGTACTGCTGTTCTGAAAAAGCCCTGACAGCTTTCTCCTGAATTGCCCCCGGCGGCCCACTCTCGTCTCGATCGCATCTCGCGTTCCAGGATCTTTCCGTCCGGTCCGATTGCACCAGATAGTCGCCGCGAGCATCCGCAAACGGGTGTCACTCAACGGTTTTCTGGAACAGGTAAACTGAAATTCAATGACGAATCCTCTTTTTTCCCCCTTTCGGCTCCGTTCTATTGAGCTGTTTAATCGAGTTGGCGTTTCGCCCATGTGCCAATACTGCTATGACGATGGATTTTCAAACGACTGGCAGATGGTTCATCTGGGCAGCCGCGCGCAGGGTGGCGCTGGGCTGGCAATGGTGGAGGCGTCCGCGGTCGTGGCGGAAGGCCGTATTACCCCCGGCGATCTGGGTATCTGGAAGGACGAGCATATCGCGTGCCTCAAGCGGCTTACGCGATTTATCCACTCGCAGGGAACGCGAGCTGGCATCCAGCTTGCTCACGCTGGGCGCAAGGCGAGTATGGGGACGCCGTGGGCGGGTGAGCAGTTGGTCCCGATTGAGGAAGGCGGCTGGGTTCCCGTAGCTCCAAGCGCGCTGGCCTTTGCGCCACAGTACGCCGTTCCGCGGGCGCTCGATCAGGGCGGTATCGACGCGGTAGTTGAAGCGTTTCGTCAGGCAACGCGGCGCGCTTTAAAGGCTGGGTTCGACATTGTCGAAATCCACGCCGCGCACGGATACTTAATTCACGAGTTCCTTTCTCCGCTCTCGAATCACCGCGAAGATGCGTATGGTGGGAGCTTCGAGAATCGAACCAGGCTGGCATTGCAGGTTGTGGACGCCGTTCGTGCCGAGTGGCCAGAGCATCTGCCAGTATTCGTGCGCATTTCCGCAACTGACTGGGTAGACAACGGCTGGACTGTTGACGAATCCGTGAAACTGGCGCGGTTGTTTCGCGAACACGGAGTGGATCTGGTCGATGTCTCCTCCGGCGGCAACGTTTCCAGCGCGCGCATTCCGGTGGGTCCGGGCTACCAGGTGCCGTTCGCCGCGCGGATTCGCAGAGAGGCCGGCATTGCGACCGCAGCAGTCGGCATGATCACTGAAGCGTACCAGGCCAACGCCATCATCGCCAATGGAGAAGCCGACTTGGTGCTGCTGGCGCGCGAGATGCTTCGCGATCCGTACTGGCCCGTTCATGCGGCGGCTGCGCTTCAAGATGCCGCCAGCTGGCCCAAACAATATCTTCGTGCGGCTCCCCACGGATCTCCAGCAAGGGAACCGCTGGTGGACGATAGGGTGAGCTCCGAAAACTGAAATTGAGCTTGTGAATCCCTCCAAAGTGGAATTCCAGCCCCGTTTTTGCACAGAAAAGAGTTGTCGACAATGGTTCCGGCGCTGGATTGGGAGGTTACAAACCAGTTACCCAGACCTATACTTCTGGTTGAAAGAGGTCTGCGCATGGTCGCCGCGCAATCTTTCCCACTATGCTATGTCAACACAGCTAAATAGAAAGCGCTCCCCTGAAGCACCCTTGATCCCGGACCGTCTCTACTTCAAGATTGGCGATGTTGCGAAGATCTGCGAGGTGGAAACGTATGTTTTGCGTTTCTGGGAATCGCAGTTTCCGCAGTTGAAACCCAACAAGAGCGGCACTGGCCAAAGGCTTTACCGGCGTCGCGATGTAGAACTGGTACTGGATATCAAGCGGCTGGTTCATAGAGAAGGCTACACCATCTCCGGCGCACGCCAGGCACTGGAGCAGACGCATCAACGCCGCGATCCAAAGCTCAAGCTGGCGGCTTCAAATGCCGATCAGGGCAAGCTGCGCGATTCTGTGGCTGCGGCCGTTGGCCATGCGCGGGCG
This sequence comes from Occallatibacter sp., assembly GCA_017883405.1. Lineage (GTDB taxonomy): Bacteria > Acidobacteriota > Terriglobia > Terriglobales > Acidobacteriaceae > Telmatobacter. The sequence goes on from JADGNO010000045.1 coordinate 5,020, forward strand.
GAACTGCGCGAGATCATTGGATTGCTCGGAGTCCAGGCTGCGCCCCTGTCACGCAAGCGCACGCGGGTGGCTCAATTTGCAGCTGCTTCCGGTTCGCTGTTCCCCTCCTGAGCCAGGCTCCAATCGACCTACATCTCAACGATAAGGACGTTGTCTATCAGCCATTTGAGCTGTGCAGATCGTCGTCTTTGGTCTCCCGCATCATCAGCAACCCTGCAAACGTGAATACCGCCGAAACCGACAAGTAATAGCCGACATATTTGAGCCCCCAGTTTTTCGCCAGCCAAGTAGCGATGTAGGGTGCCAGCGAGGCTCCGATGATGCCCGCAAAGTTGAAGGCCAGCGAGCTGCCGGAGTAGCGCACTGAAGTCGGAAATAATTCAGAAACGATCGTGCCGAGCGGCCCGTACGTCAGGCCCATGAGAGCAAGTCCAAGTGCCATCATGCCGAGCGTTCCGAAGGTGCCGGCCTGGAACATCGGCCCCAGTACAAAGCCGAAAAGAAAGATGGCGCCGGTAATCCAGAGCATTGCGGGGCGGCGTCCGCGCTCAGCCATGAGCGCCGAGATTGGAATCGTGATCGCGAAAAATGTAATGTCAGCCAACTGCATGAGGAGGAACTTTTCGCGAGGAAACCCAAGCGCGCTTGTTCCCCATGAGAGAGCAAAGACTGTCATTAGATAAAAAAGAACAAAGGTGGCCAGGCACAGCAGTGTTCCCGCGAACAGCTCCTTGAAGTGATTGCGAAAAACTGAGACCAGCGGCACCTTTTCCTGATTACCGCTCTCGAGCGCTTTTTTGAAGACAGGTGTTTCGGAAATGGTGAGCCGCACATAAAAGCCCACGGCTACCAGGATCGCGCTGGCCAAGAATGGCAGCCGCCAGCCGAAGGATACAAATTGCGCGTCCGTCAGCAAAAGTGACAGCAGGTAGAAAACTCCGCCGGAGAGGAAGAACCCAATCGGTGCGCCAAGCTGCGGAAACATGCCGTACCAGGCGCGCTTGTTCGGCGGCGCATTTTCAATCGCCAGCAATACGGCCCCGCCCCACTCGCCGCCAAGACCGATGCCCTGACCGAATCGGCAGAGCGCCAATAGGATGGGAGCGGCAATGCCTATCGAACGGTAGCCCGGCAGCAATCCGATGGAAACTGTGGAGAGGCCCATGGTTGCCAGCGCTACAACAAGCGTAGCTTTCCGGCCGATGCGGTCGCCAAAGTGCCCGAACAACGCAGAGCCAATCGGGCGAGCAATGAAGGCCACGCCAAAAGTCGCGAGCGAGGCCAGCTTTGCCGAACTTGGATCGGAAGTGGGAAAGAAAAGGCCCGGAAAGACGAGGACCGCCGCGGTGGCGTAGATATAAAAATCAAAAAACTCAATACTGGTGCCGATCAAGCTGGCGACGAGCACTTGACGCGGGGAATTTACAGGCGCTTCAACAGCGCTGTTGATCTGGGGCAATGTAGACTCCGGGGAATCGCGCGCCCACAGAAATGTCCGTATGCTGCGGAGATTTCTGGGGATGAGTTATTTTACGGTATCGGACGCCACTGAAACGAAACGGCGTACGCTTATGCGCACGCCGTTTTTGTTGCATTTATGAGAGTGGAATTAAGCTGCCGTCACGCCGCCATCAATAGGAATCGCAGCTCCGTTGATAAACGACGCGTCATCGCTGGCGAGATAGACGAGTGAGTTGGCAACGTCGGCAGTACTGGCGAGCCGACCCAGAGGAACTTCGCCAAGTCTCTCAGCCTTGCGCGCCGGATCTTTGAACATGGTCTGCACAAAGGCCGTTTCAACAGTGCTGGGATGAACCGAGTTGCAGCGAATATTGTCGCTCGCGTAGCGAACCGCGATCGACTTGGTGAGCAACGTGAGCGCGCCTTTGGTGGTGGTATAGGTTTCGTTGGTGAACTTATGACCCACCAAACCGCACACTGACGACATGTTGAGGATGACCCCGCCACCGCCTTTACGCATGATGGGCAGCGCGTACTTGATGCCAAGGAACGGCCCCTTGACGTTTACAGCCATCATGGCGTCGAAAGACTCGGCCGGCATTTCTTCAATATTTTTGCGGATGTTGATGCCCGCATTGTTGACGAGGATATCCAGGCGCTTGGCTCGGTCCATGACGACCGCGTACGCGGCAACCCAGCTTTCCTCTGAGGTTACGTCGAGAGGTACAAAGACGGCTCCGATGGCTGCGGCCGTCTTTTCGCCTTCAACCCTGTTGGTATCGCAAACAAAAACCTCGGCGCCTTCATCGCGAAACTTCCGTGCAACTTCCGCACCGATTCCGACGGCCGCGCCCGTGATCAGCGCAATCTTGCCGGCAAGACGTCCCGTACTCACTGCGCGCCCCCTTTGCGGACTTTGACGCCGGCGAGCTTTTCATAAAACTGAATCAGGCCACCGTGATCTTCGGTCTGTTTTCCATCCACCTTCATGGCCTGCATAATCTCCATCACCTGACTGGTCAGCGGAATAGGAGCGCTGATTTCGTGCGCGGTATCGAGCGCATTCTGCAGGTCCTTGATGTGCAGCTCAATCCGGAATCCCGGCTTGTAGTTGCCCTGCAGCACCATGGGCGCCTTCGCATTCAAAACCGTGCTTCCGGCCAGGCCGCCCTTGATTGCGTCAAAGACTTTCTCCGGATCGACGCCCGCTTTGGTGGCCAGAACAAGAGCTTCAGACATTGCCGCGATGTTCAGCGCGACGATGATCTGATTGGCGAGCTTGGTTACGTTGCCCGCGCCGATATCGCCGCAGAGTACCGCGCTCGCGCCCATCTTCAGCAGGATGTCTTTCACCTTGTCAAAGACTTCCTGTTTGCCGCCGACCATGATTGCGAGTGTCCCTTCGACGGCTTTTGGCTCGCCACCGGAAACTGGTGCGTCGAGCATTTCAACTCCCTTGGTGGCCAACTCAGCAGCAATTTCACGGCTGGCAAGCGGCGCAATGGAGCTCATGTCAACAACGATACTGCCGGCTTTTACGCCTTCGATTACACCATTCTTGCCGAGAACCGCGGTCTTCACATGAGGCGAGTTCGGCAGCATGGTGATGATGATTTCGCATTGCGAGGCCACGTCACTGGGCGAGGTAGCCGCCTTGGCGCCGGCCGCAACCACTTCCTTCAACGGCGCTTCAACAACGTCAAAAACCACGAGCTCGTAACCTGCCTTGAGCAGGTTCTTTGCCATGGGTTTGCCCATGATTCCTAGACCAACGAAGCCGATGCGCATTTTGTGTTCCCCTTTAAGAGTGTTGAAACTGCATTTGCGACTGCGTCGGAGGTGAGGCCGAAGCGGGTGAGCAACTCGTCATAGTTCTCCGCCGACATGCCAAAGCTGTCGTTGACACCCACAAATTCTACCGGTGCGTGGGAAACCCCGCGAAGAGCCTCGACGACGGCGGATCCAAGTCCACCAATAATGGAGCCTTCCTCTGCTGTCACAATTGCGTCCACACCGCCAGCATATTGAATGATCGCGTCGCGATCCAGTGGCTTGATCGTGCTGACATCGAGCACGCGTACTGAAACCCCGTCCTTTGCAAGGGCGTCCGCAGCCATGAGCGCGCGCGAAACCATGATGCCCGCAGCGAAGATCACGGCGTGTTCGCCATCGCGAAGCATCGTAACCTTGCCGATGGAGTACGGCTCATCGACCGGATAGATGAATGGCAGATCGTTGCGATTGATCCGGATGTAAATGGGTCCCGGCCAATCCAGCACGCAGTCCATCATTTTAGTCACTTCGTTGGAGTCGGCAGGGCAGAGCACGGTCAT
>JADGNO010000267.1 GCA_017883405.1 Occallatibacter sp.
AATGTCTCAATCGTCTTCCAGAGCTTTGCGCTGTTTCCGTGGCTCACGGTGCTTGAAAATGTGGAGGCGCCGCTGCAGGCGCGCGGTGTTGATCCGGATACACGACGAGCACGCAGCATGAAGATGCTGGACACGGTGGGCCTGGACGGCTTTGAAGGCGCGTACCCAAAGGAGCTTTCCGGCGGTATGAAGCAGCGTGTAGGTTTTGCGCGCGCGCTGGTTGTGGAGCCGGAAGTGCTTTTTATGGACGAGCCGTTTTCCGCGCTCGATGTGCTTACGGCTGAGAACCTGCGCAGCGAACTGCTGGAACTGTGGACCAACAAGACGATGCCGACGAAGGCCGTCTTTCTGGTAACGCACAACATTGAGGAAGCCGTGCTGCTGGCCGATCGCATTGTGGTGCTGGGCCGCAACCCAGGGCATATTCGCACGGATTTCCGGGTTCAGTTGCCGCATCCGCGCGACCGCAAATCGGAGCCGTTCACGCAACTGGTTGATTACATTTACAAGGTGTTGACGCGGCCCGATGTTGCGCCGGCTGAAGCTCCCGATCAGAGTGCCGGAGCGCGGCCGCGCGATCAGCGCCAGATGCGCTATCAGATGCTGCCTCATGCGCGTCCTGGTGGCGTTGCCGGACTGCTGGAACTGCTGCTCGACAAGGGCGGCCGCGATGATATTTATCGCTTGGCCGACGATCTGGCATTTGAAATTGATGACCTGCTTCCCATTGTGGATGCGGCGCAGTTGCTTGGCTTTCTCAAAATTGAGGAAGGCGATGCGGCCATTACGCCCAGTGGAACTGAGTTTGCCAACTCCGAAATTTTGCGCCAGAAAGAGCTGTTCCGCACTGCGGCAGTTGAGAACGTTCTGCTGCTTCGGCAAATTCGGCGTGCGATTGAATCCAAGAGCGACCACACGGTGCCGGAAGAATTCTTCCTCGACATGCTGGACGAGCAGTTCAGCGAAGAAGAGTGTGTTCTCCAGATGCAAACGGCGGTGGCGTGGGGCCGGTATGCGGAGCTGTTCGACTTTGACTCGGCACGGCGGCGGTTTGTGCTGCCCGATTCGACTGAAGAAGTGTCTGCCGAAACGACCGATGCCAGCGAGGACGGCGAGTGACGAGCCAGCACCCTCTTGGCATTTCTCGCGTAACTGCGCGCACGTGGCCGTTCTTTATCGATCTGGCGATTGCCGGATTTGGATTGGCCGTACTTCTTTCGGTAATCAGCACGGGGATCTACTGGCTTGGGAAGCCGGTACCCGTCATTCAAATCTCCAGCTCTGTGGGGTCGTTGCCGGTCTATGCGTTCTACTCGGTGGTTCGCATGGCCATTGCGTATACGCTGAGCCTGATTTTCGCTATCTCCTATGGGTACATTGCTGCTTATAATCCGCGGCTTGAGCCATGGATGGTTGCTGCGCTCGATATTCTGCAGTCGATTCCAGTGCTTAGTTTTCTGCCGCCGCTGATACTGGCCATGGTTGCGCTTGTTCCGGGGCACCAGCTAGGCATTGAGATGGGCGTGATCCTGCTGATCTTTACCGGGCAGGTGTGGAATCTTGCGTTCAGTTTTTACTCGTCGCTGAAAACGATACCGCGCGAGATGCTTGAGGCGTCGCGCATTTATCGCTACTCCGGCTGGCAAAGATTTTGGCAGCTTGAAATGCCTTTCGCGACCATCGGTCTGGTGTGGAACTCAATTGTGTCTGTTGCGGGCGGCTGGTTCGCTCTTATTTTTTGCGAGACGTTTACCATGGGCGACCGCAACTTTCAGCTTCCGGGCTTGGGCAGCTACATTCAGAACGCCACGTATGCGGGCGATATGCATGCGCTTATCGGCGGCATTGCCACCGTAGTTCTGATCGTAGTGGCAACTGACCAGCTTGTGTGGAGGCCATTGATTGCGTGGAGCGATAAGTTCAAAGTTGAGCAGGTTGAATCGGCGGAGCGCGTCACGTCGCCGATTCTAGAACTGCTTCGCCGATCGAACCTTGCTGCGTTGCCGGGGCGTTTTTTTGCGCGGCTCGATGAACCAATCTACCGCCGGTTGTCGCGGGGCAACACGGGCAGACCGGTACAGCCGATTGACAAGGATCGCAAGGCTGGCGTGCCTGCCGCGGTGTGGACGTTGGCCATTGCTTTTGGAGCCATTGCTCTTTGGGGAGCGGTGCAGGCCGCGTTCATGCTGGGCACGGTTACAAGCTCTGAATTGAAACTGCTGCTAGAAGGGGCAGCGGCTACGTTTTTGCGCGTGAATGCGGCATTGCTGATTTCAGCAGCGTGGACAATACCGGTTGGAGTGGCGATTGGGCTGACGCCGCGAGTGGCGAAAGTAGTGCAGCCAATTGCGCAGATTCTTGCTTCAGTTCCGGCGACGGCGTTCTTTCCGATTTTGCTGATGGGCTTGGTGAGAATAGGCGGTGGACTCGGCATCGGATCCATCGCGCTGATGCTGCTTGGCACGCAGTGGTACATCCTGTTCAACGTGATTGCCGGAGCCAGTTCGATTCCGGCCGATTTGCGCGAGGTGGCGTCACTCTATCGCTTCACGCGTTGGCAGCGCTGGACGAAGCTGATCCTGCCAGGAATTTTTCCTTATCTTCTTACGGGGATGGTTACGGCCTCAGGCGGAGCTTGGAATGCGTCGGTGATGGCTGAGTATTCGCACGTGAAAGATCGCACGCTGGAGACGATTGGGCTAGGCGCGCAGATTGATGCCGCGACGGATGCCGGCCGTTTTCCCATCTTGCTGCTGGCTACCATCATGATCAGCTTGATGGTTATCACCATGAATCGTCTTGTGTGGCGGCGTTTGTATCGGCTGGCGGAATCGCGCTTCAAGTTGGGGTAGGGCGCTCTTGCAACTGCCGAGCCAAGCACGCATCCAATTTACTTTCCGTTAGAATCCATCCGTAAGCGCACTTCAGCCGTTCGTGGTTCCTCTGTTGGAGGCAATTGTGATTCGAGTTGGTATTGTTGGGTTCGGGATGGGCGGTCGAGTGTTTCACGCGCCGCTTATCTCGTCGGTCGAGGGTCTTGAGCTGGCCGCTGTAGTGGAGCGCACTTCAAATAAGGCTGCGGAGCGCTATCCGGGTATTGCGACCTATCGCTCCGTTGCGGAAATGCTGGCGGACGCGTCAATCGGACTTGTTGTTGTGACTACGCCGAACGCATCACATTTCGAAATTGCGCGGCAGATTCTTGAAGCCGGCCGGCACGTTGTGGTGGACAAACCGGTTTGCACGACGCCGGCTGAAGTGGCGCAACTTATGCGGCTTGCCGGGGCGAGTCATCTCTTGCTTGTCCCGTTTCACAATCGGCGCTGGGATGGCGATTTTCAAACGGTTCGCAGAGTCATCGGCGAAGGCTCGTTGGGCAGGTTGGTTGCATTTGAATCACGATTCGATCGCTGGCGTCCCAATCTCCCAAAAGATCGGCTCTGGAAAGAGGGCGTTGAAACCGGCGGGGGAACATTGCTCGATCTTGGATCGCACCTTGTGGACCAGGTGCTCACGCTTCTTGGAAAACCTGAATCGGTTGGCGCCGAGGTTCTGCGCGAGCGCGACGGCACAGGCTCGAACGATGCTTTTACATTGCGATTACGTTATCCGGGCCCAAGCGCGACACTCGGCGCAAATTCGCTTGCCTTGCCTGCGGGACCGCGTTTTCACCTGCGCGGTACAAAAGGGAACTACGTGAAATTAGGAGTAGATGCGCAGGAGGCAGCGCTTGCGAAAGTTACGAAGATCGAAGATCCGGCGTGGGGCGTTGAACCCACAGCATCGTGGGGAACTTTGAACGTGGGCATCGACGGCGGCACGATTTCTACACCGGTGCGGCCTGTCGCCGGCGACTATCGCAGGTACTACGCCGGCGTTCGAGATGCATTGCTCGGGAAAGCTCCCGCACCTGTGGCAGCGCTGGATGCATGGCGCGTTGCGCGAATTCTGGAGTGGGCGACAGAGAGCTCCGAGCATCGCTGCGAAGTGAAATGCGACTGGAGCGGAGAGCCCGCATAGCAACAATCAAGCAAGAATCATTCGAGCAAGCAAGAATCAATCGAGCGGATCGAGAGAAAGCTCGGCGGGATCGTTTTCTATCAGCGGCACCCAGAAGCGAAAGGTCGCACCTTTGCCCGGCTCGCTTGTTACATCAATTCCGCCGCCGTGCGCTATCAGGATGGCGCGTGCGATTGCAAGGCCCATGCCTGAGCCCTTGCGGGCGCTTGAGGTCCTTTTTCCGCGATAGAACTTCTCAAAAATCATGGGCAGGTCCGCGCTGTCGATGCCCGGCCCATTGTCTGCCAAGGTGAACTCAAGCCGGTTATCTGTGCGGGTGTAGCTCAGCGTCACATTGGTTCCCGGCGGAGTGTGCGCGCCGGCATTCTCGAGCAGGTGGCGCAAGACGCGTCCAAGCGAATGCGCGTCGAACCAGGCTGCTCGATCATTCCCGACGTTGTCGGAGATGATCGAAACTCTGTGCCCGGCGAGCGCCTTGCGTGATTTAACTACGGCATCCTCCAGCAGAGCAACCGGAGAATGGGGCAGCAATTGAACTTCAACAGTGTTGGTGTCGATCTCGGCCATCTCGACAGCTTCGCCTATAAGAACGTCTAATCGCGCAGACTCTTCGTCGATGATGGCCACCAGGTCCTGACGACTTTCATCGTTCAGCCCTTCCGATTGCAGCAGCGTTGTCGCAGCGGCACGGATGGAGGTAAGCGGCGTACGCAGCTCATGGGTCAGTGAATCAGTGAGAGCGGTTCGCAGCCGCTCGCTTTCGCGCGCTGCTTCAGCGCGTTTCGAGGCCTCGATCGCAATTGATCGAGCAATCACTGTTGCTACTTGCGCGCTTACCGCGGTTGCCACTTCGCGCCCGATCTCCGCCGGTCTCCACGCCAGTGCTCCCACCGGACGCAAGCCAAGCATCAACGGTCGCGCAGTCAGGTCGCCGGGGATGGCAAGTGTTGGATTGTGTCCCTCGGTCAAGGCACGCAAACTAGCCTGAATGCTCATGGGGAGATCGGATGTCGACGAATAAAACTGATCGCGCGCGCACGCGTAAAGCACAACGCCATCAAGTGAGAAGATACGGCCGATCAGTCGCGGAAGTTCTCGCAGCAATCCGTCCGCGTCTTCGTACAGCATCAGCTCCTGGCTCAACTCGTAAAGCCGTTCAACATCACGCCTGCGCTGCTCGGCATTGCGCGTCTGCCGGCGCCCATGCTCCGCCACCCGGCTTACCACCAAGCAACTGGCCGCAAAAGTCAGCATCTCGAGCCACTCCTGCGGGCCAGCCAGCTGTAAGGTATGGAAGGGTGGAAGAAAAAAGAAATCAAAACAGACCGCGGAGAGAGCGGCGACGTAAAGGGAAATTCGGATTCCGGCCTGTGTGGCTACCCACACCAGCATGGCCAAAAACACCATGCCAGCGGCGGTTGAATTGGCATGGACCAACTCGAGACCTATTGTGGTCGCTGCGGTCAGCCCTGTGGCGACGAGCCAGTGCAGGATTCCCTTCGAGTCTGAGAGCCCCTCTCGCAAATTGGTCATCGAGTGCATCACAAAGATGATACGCGCTCCGTCATTGCAGGCTCTATGATTTAATCTTCGATGAAAGAAGAAAGTTATGCCCGGCAGAATTCTGGTAATTGACGACGAACCGCAGATTACGCGGGTGCTGCGCGCCGCCCTGTCAGCGCAGGGATTCGACGTTCGCACCGCCAACGATCCTGAAGAGGGCTTGCGGACCTTCAAAGACTGGCCGCCCGATCTTGTGATCACCGATCTGATGATGCCAGGCATCAGCGGAGTCGATGTATGCCGGGCCATCCGCGCCCAGGGCGCAACGCCGGTGCTAGTTCTTTCAGTTCGCGAGCATGAGCGCTCGAAGGTGGAAGCTCTCGACGCAGGCGCTGACGACTATGTGACAAAGCCTTTCGGCATCCAGGAACTACTTGCGCGTGTGCGAGCCCATCTGCGCCGAGCCCCTGAGCGCACTACCAGCGCAATTGAAGCCGGGGATTTTGTGATTGATCAGGATGCGCACTCCGTGATTCTGCAGGGGAAGCTGATTCACCTTACGCCTAAAGAATTCGATCTGTTGATGCACCTGGCGCGTAATGCGGGAAAGGTGATGACTCACCGTGCACTGCTCACAGCTGTCTGGGGTGCACAGTCGGCTCATCAACCTGAATATCTCCGCGTATTTGTTGGGCAGTTGCGAAAGAAGCTCGAGAGCGAGACCGGCCGGCAGTACATACAGACTGAGCCATGGGTGGGCTATCGATTTGTCCCCGAAGGCTACACCGGCACAGAGGAATAGCTCTCTCTGTTTGACGCTCGTCAGCAGTTTCGGCCCGTAAAGGTGTGCAAGCAGTTCCAGCCATCTTTACGGAATATTTAGAAAATCTTTCGGGTAATCGAATTCCCAAGTCCTCAGAATCAATTCAGTGGTTGATTGTCGCTGGTCTGGCAATGCGTTCTTGATTGCCGCCTAAAGCGAGATAAGCCGCGGGCCCTTGCATTTTGCCAGGCTGAAATGCCGCGACCATACAGGGGAGAGGAACTGGGTTCAACTATGCAGGATCTAGTCATGTTGCTGTTCACAACCGTTTTCTTTGCCGTGGCGTTTCTCTACGTCAGGGCGTGCCAGAAATTGAGGTAGCCCATGCAATTCGACATCGTCACCGCAATTGCTTTGCTCGTTTCCGTCTTCCTGCTGATTTACCTCACCGCCACGCTTCTATATCCGGAGAAATTCTGACATGTCTGCAAACGGCTGGTTGCAGTTCGCTGCCTACTCAATCGTCCTGCTGTTGACGGTGCGCCCGATGGGAACTTATCTGGCGCGTGTTCTCGGGGGCGAGCGCACCTGGCTCGATCCAGTGCTGCGTCCTTTCGAGCGCCTCATTTACAAACTCTGCCTGGTGAATGCCAAGAGCGAGATGAACTGGCGGCAGTACGCATTTGCAATGCTGGGATTTTCCGCCGTTTCGCTCGTTGTTACCTACGCTATTGAGCGGCTCCAGAATCTGCTTCCTCTTAACCCTCAGGGCTTGGCTGCGGTCGGTCCCGATCTTGCTTGGAACACTGCCGCCAGTTTCACCACCAATACGAACTGGCAGTCGTACACGCCTGAAACCACCATGAGTTACCTGACGGAGATGGCAGGGCTGGCCACACACAACTTCTGGTCGGCTGCAGTCGGCATCGTGGTTGCTGTGGCGCTGATCCGTGGCATCAAGCGGACCAAATGCCCCACGATCGGTAACTTCTGGGTTGACATGACGCGCACAACACTTTGGGTGCTGTTGCCGGGGTCGGTCATCTACGCGTTGTTGCTGGTTGCGCAGGGCGTTCCGCAAAATTTCAGTCATTACACGGTCGCGCATCCTCTTGAACAGCCCGCGCAGACGCAGACCATCGGGCAGGGTCCGGTGGCTTCGCAGGAAGCCATCAAGATGCTCGGTACCAATGGCGGCGGATTCTTCAACGCGAATAGCGCGCATCCGTACGAAAATCCCACGCCGTTTTCGAACTTTCTGCAGATTCTTTCCATCTTCATTATTCCTGCTGGACTTACTTACACGCTGGGCCGCATGACCGGTTCGCCGGGGCACGGATGGGCGGTATTTGCAGCGATGTTTGTTCTCTTCGCTGCCGGGTTTACTGTTTCCTATTGGGCTGAGTCGCAGCCGCATCCGCTCATACACGGTGCGCAGCAATCCCGTACAGCCGGCGCATCTGGCGGCAACACGGAGGGCAAGGAAGTGCGCAATGGCATTGCCGAAAGCGCACTCTTTGCCACCATCACCACCGACGCGAGCTGCGGCGCCGTGAATGGAATGCACGACAGCTTTACTGCTCTGGGCGGCATGGTTCCGCTCACCAACATCATGCTTGGTGAAGTGGTCTTTGGCGGTGTCGGTTCCGGCCTGTACGGCATGCTGATCTTCGTGGTGCTTGCCGTCTTCATTGCGGGACTTATGGTGGGTCGCACGCCTGAGTACCTAGGCAAAAAAATCGAAGCTTACGACGTAAAGATGTCCATGCTTTACGCGCTCATCTTTCCACTCATCATTCTTTCGATCACTGCCGTTTTCGTTCTATCGCCGAATATCGGGCTCTCGAGCCTGAACAATCCCGGTCCGCACGGACTCACCGAAATTCTCTACGCCTTTACCTCAGGCGCGGGTAATAACGGCTCCGCATTTGCCGGCCTTAATGCCAATACCTGGTGGTACAACGTCATGCTCGGATGGGACATGCTTTGTGGCCGCTTATTGATGATGATTCCTGTAATTGCCCTGGCCGGCAACCTTGCGCAGAAGAAAAGTGTTCCGCCCTCCCCCGGAACGTTTCCCGTCAATAATGCGCTGTTCACGACGTTGCTGATTGGCGTTGTGCTGCTGCTCGGCGCGCTCACATTCTTCCCGGCCCTCAGTCTTGGTCCGATTCTTGAACACCTGCAGCTCCATGCAGGCCAGCTTTTCTAACGCGTCTGTAAGAGGACAAATCGTCATGGCTGAAAAAACTAGTCTTTGGAATACCGAAATCCTTGGTCAGGCGTTAGTTGACTCCGTGCGTAAGCTCGACCCACGAGGCATGATCAAGAATCCGGTGATGTTTGTTGTGGAAGTGGGCAGCGTGTTGACCACGGCGCTTCTGATCAACGATGTCGTTCATCATCGTCCCGGCTTCGGCTTTAACCTGCAGATCACGCTATGGCTTTGGTTCACGGTGTTGTTCGCAAACTTTGCTGAAGCTATGGCAGAAGGCCGCGGCAAGGCTCAGGCAGACACACTGCGCAAGGCAAAGGGCGAGACGATAGCCAGGCGCTACAAGGCTGACGGCGGATTTGAAGAAGTTACAAGCGGACTGTTGCGCGCGGGCGACGTGATCTTTGTTGAAGCTGGCCATTACATTGCGGGCGACGGCGAAGTGATTGAAGGAGTGGCTTCAGTGGATGAGTCGGCGATCACGGGCGAGTCCGCACCAGTAATCCGTGAAGCGGGCGGCGATCGGTCAGCAGTTACCGGCGGCACTAAAGTGCTATCGGACTTTATCAAGGTCCGCATCACTTCGAACCCCGGCGAAACTTTTCTCGATCGCATGATCGCGCTGGTCGAAGGCGCATCGCGCCAGAAAACTCCTAATGAGATTGCGCTGAGCATCCTGCTCTCCGGCCTCACGGTTGTGTTTCTGCTTGCGGTTGTTACGCTGCAACCTTTCTCTGAGTATTCGAAGGCGCCGCAAAGTATCTTTGTGCTTGTCTCGCTGCTCGTCTGTTTAATTCCGACGACCATTGGCGGACTGCTTTCCGCCATTGGTATCGCCGGAATGGATCGCCTGGTGCAATACAACGTGCTGGCGATGAGCGGGCGTGCGGTTGAAGCGGCCGGAGATGTGAACACGCTGCTCCTTGATAAGACCGGCACCATCACGCTGGGCAACCGCCAGGCGACGGAGTTCGTTGCAGCTCCTGATGTGAGCCAGGATAGGCTTGCCAATGCTGCGCAATTGGCGTCGCTCTCTGATGAAACGCCGGAAGGCCGTTCGATCGTCGTACTCGCCAAGGAGAAGTACAATCTTCGCGGCCGCGATGTTGCCGGCATGCACGCGGAGTTTGTTCCGTTTTCGGCACAGACACGTATGAGCGGAGTGAACCTGCCGGGAACTCGCATCCGCAAAGGCTCCGTCGATGCAATTGCGCGCTTTCTTGAGGATCAGGGTGCGCAGCTTCCAGCGAAAGTGCGCGAGAGCGTTGAAGAAATCGCACGCGCCGGTGGAACGCCGCTTGTTGTTGCTGAAAACGCAATAGCGCTGGGTGTCATTCACCTCAAAGACATCGTCAAGGGCGGATTGAAAGAGCGTCTTGCGCGTCTGCGTGCCATGGGCATCCGCACCATCATGATTACCGGAGACAATCCGCTGACCGCTGCGGTCATTGCGCACGAGGCCGGTGTTGATGATTTTCTGGCGGAAGCAAAACCGAAAGACAAGATGGATCTGATCAAGCGGGAACAAGGCAAAGGCAAGCTTGTGGCCATGACCGGAGATGGCACCAACGATGCGCCCGCGCTTGCTCAGGCCGATGTGGGCGTTGCAATGAACTCAGGCACCCAGGCAGCAAAAGAAGCCGGCAACATGGTTGATCTGGATTCGAATCCTACCAAGCTCATCGAGATTGTCGAGATCGGCAAACAATTGCTGATGACGCGCGGCGCGTTGACGACCTTCTCCATAGCCAATGACGTAGCCAAGTACTTCGCGATCATTCCGGCCATGTTCGCGGGTGTGTTCCCGGTGCTGCAGGTGCTTAACATCATGTATCTGCACTCACCGCAATCGGCAATTCTCTCCGCTGTAATTTTCAACGCCATCATTATTGTTGCGCTCATTCCGCTGGCGCTGAAGGGCGTGAAATACGAGCCAAAGGCGGCGGAAATTCTGCTGCGCAACAACCTTTTAATTTACGGTGTGGGCGGCATCATTGTGCCCTTCATCGGAATCAAGGCGATTGATGTTTGCCTGGTCGCATTACATCTGGCTTGAAGATTGCGGGCCAGCTTGAGCCATCCGGGCGCGAGCCCATAGGAGATTCAACATGCATGCCACGACTGCAGCGGTTTCTGAAAAAGAAGAGAGCCTTCATTTCGATGGCGCCGTTCCTCCGGCCCCCCAGAGCGAGGCCGTTCATTCAATCTGGAAGACTTCCATCCTGTTCACGCTGGTGACTGCGGTTCTGCTCGGCATCGGTTATCCGCTGGTTATTACCGGGATTGCTGCGGTCCTGTTTCCGCACAAGGCAGCGGGCAGCTTGATTATGAAGGACGGGCAGGTCATCGGCTCCGAACTGCTGGCGCAGAGTTTCACGTCCGATCGTTACTTCCATCCGCGGCCATCCGCAGCGGGAAATGGATATGATGCAACCGCGTCTGGCGGAACAAATCTCGCACAATCGAATGCCAAACTCGTTCAGCGGATACAGGGGGATATCGACAAACTGCAGGCGCTCAATCCTGGCAAGCCAGTGCCAATCGATATGGTCACAACATCGGGCTCGGGCCTTGACCCGGACATTACGCCTGACAATGCTTACTACCAGGCGCCGCGTATTGCGAAGACGCGCAATCTAACTGAGGAGCAGGTACGCACGCTCATTGCGCAGCATACAACTGGCCGCGACCTTGGTCTTCTGGGTGAGCCGCGCGTCAACGTGCTCGCTCTCAACCTGGCACTCGATCAAATTTCGAAGTGAGTTAACTGCCCACGGGCAGCTCCTGAGCGGGAAGTGCCCTTGGGCCTTCCCGCGTCTTTGTGCAGAGAATTAAAGTAGCCGCAGGCGCGAAAAGTGATCGCCCGCGCTAGACTTCGCGGCGTCCTTCGAGGGCACGCGCCATCGTGACTTCGTCGGCGTATTCTATGTCGCTGCCCGCTGGAACTCCTGTTGCAATGCGCGTGAGCTTTACCGGAAAACTGCGCAGCGTGGTCGCCAGCCAACTGGCCGTCGCTTCACCTTCGAGAGTGGGGCTGGTGGCAAGGATGACTTCGTCCACTTCGCCTTTTTCAACGCGGGAAACAAGGGAAGTCGCGCGCAGCTGATCTGGGCCTACTCCGTGCAGCGGCGAAAGCGTGCCGTGCAAAACATGATAAACGCCGCTATAGCCGCGGGTGCGCTCGACAGCTTCAATGTTCGTTGGTTCTTCAACCACGCACACCTGGCGTTGGTTGCGCGTGGGGCTGGCGCAGTAGGCGCACGGATCGACATCGGTGACGTTGTTGCAGATGGAACAAAGGCGCAGGCTTGCTTTCAAATCGCGTACGGCATCGGCAAGCGCCACGGCATCACTGTCGCTCGAGCGCAAGAGATGGAAAGCGTATCTCTGTGCGCTCTTTGTGCCCACTCCGGGCAGCTTTTTGAGTTCTTCAATGAGCCGGGCCATCGGCTCGGCATAGCGTGACAACTTTCTCGCCTCCCTGGTTCACTTGTTCATGAAGCAGTTCACTTGTTGGTGAAGCTGTTCGCTCGTTCGTGAAGCTGTTCACTCGTTCGTGAAGCTGTTCACTCGTTCGCTTTGCTTCTCAGGCTCCAAGCCCGGGAATCTTGAGTCCGCCGAGCATGCCCTGCAGGCTGCTCTGCAATATTTCGTCGGCTTTGCGTCCAGCCTCGTTGATGGCAGCAACCACCAGATCTTCGAGCATTTCCACGTCGGCTGTGGCGCCGCTGAGCGAAGCTACGGCAGCAGGATCGATGTGAAGCTTGAGCAACTGCTTTTTGCCGTTCATCGTGGCGGTAACTGCTCCGCCTCCGCTGGATGCTTCGACGA
>JADGNO010000268.1 GCA_017883405.1 Occallatibacter sp.
GGCATGAGTCTGGAACGACTTACCTATGAAGGTTTTGCACCACACCGGGTACCCGTGATCGTCGAGTGTCTGACAGACAATACCAACCGCACTTACCCGAACATCCGCATGCTGTTTCGCAAAGGCCAACTGGGTGCTTCGGGTTCGGTCTCATGGGATTTCGACTATCTGGGGATGATCGAAGCGAATCCCAATTCGAAAGATGCAGACGCAGAGCTCGCGGCAATTGAGGCGGGCGCCCAGGATTTCGAACCGAGTGATGAAGGTGCAACGCTGTTTATGACTGATCCGACCGATCTGGATGCGGTATGTCGCGCGTTACCAGCGCACGGTTTTACGGTGCAGTCCGCCCAGTTGGGCTACCGATCCAAAAACCCCGTAGTGCTGAATGAGACGGAGCGCGAAGAAGTTGAAGCGTTTCTGGAAGCTATTGATGCCGATGATGACGTGCAAAATGTCTATGTGGGACTGGCCGGTTAACGTAAAACTCGTGTGGCGACAAATACGCCCGTCAAATCCCGGTAAACAGCAAGTCCAGTGCTGCGATAATTTCATCGCGCATATCTTTAAGCGATTCGACTTTATGGCCTAACGCCCGACTGGCAACACCCGCCAGTTCGGCGGTGGACATGACCACTGCCACACTCTGGACATTGAATTTCGGATTGAGTTGCCTGGCGGCCAAGCCCATTTCTTCCGCAAGAACGAGCGGCACAACAACGCGTGTTGCCAGCGAGTCCAGCAGGTCGGCCTGCACATCCAGAAGATAAGGGATAGTCGCACAGGTATCTGCATTCGGATTGAGATAAACATCAAACTGCGCCATCAGAACCGCCGCAGTCCGTCACTGAACGTACCGTTCGTTTCAATGCGACGGTTGTATTCATCCAGCGCACTCCGGTTTTCCGCCAGCCACTGTCGGCTTTGCGCTTGTCGAATCATTTCGGTCAGACGCAACTCCAGCGTCTGCGAAAGGTTGATATTGAGCTGTTTTGCCTGCCGCAACAGATCGGCGTTGATACTGAGATTAGCCGATTTTCTGGCTGCTGAAGGTCGTAAATTATGCACCGCGTATCCTTGAGTTCAACAATGCGCACAAGTTACGCGCATCAGTTGCGCACGTCAACAACGAAATCCTGATTCGTTCGGCAATCAATCAACGTGGTTAAAGGCGTTTGGGGAAGCGCGCTAAAGCGCGTATATTGACTTGTCATCTTCACTACTTCTATCCATCATGGAAAGCATAAAGATACGCGGTGCACGCACCCACAATCTGAAGAACATCAACCTCGATCTGCCGCGCCACAAGCTGGTGGTAATCACAGGGCTGTCAGGCTCAGGCAAATCATCGCTTGCCTTCGACACATTGTATGCCGAGGGGCAACGCCGCTATGTGGAATCGCTTTCCGCTTACGCGCGACAGTTCCTGCAGCTGATGGAAAAACCGGACGTAGACTTGATCGAGGGTTTATCGCCTGCGATTGCCATCGAGCAGAAGGCCACGTCCCATAACCCCCGCTCCACCGTCGGCACGGTCACGGAAATTCACGACTATCTGCGCCTGCTGTTTGCACGCGCAGGCGACCCTTATTGTCCGCAGCATGATCTGGTGTTACAGGCGCAAAGTGTAGGCCAGATGGTCGATCATGTGCTGGAACTGCCTGAGGGCACGCGCATCATGATTTTGTCGCCGCTGGTGGTGGATCGTAAAGGCGAGCAACTGGACATGTTCGACGAACTGCGCGCCCAGGGTTTCACGCGGCTGCGCATCAACGGCACGGTGTATGAGATCGACGCGCTGCCGTCATTGCAGAAGACCAAAAAGCACACCGTCGAGATCGTGGTGGACAGGCTGAAAGTCAATATCGAATCCAAGCAACGCCTGGCTGAATCATTTGAAACCGCGCTGCGCCATGCCGACGGACGCGCCGTGGCGGTGGAAATGGACAGTGGGCGCGAGCATCTGTTCTCGGCCAAATTTGCCTGCCCGATCTGCAACTACTCGCTGCCGGAACTCGAACCGCGCTTATTTTCGTTCAACAATCCGATGGGCGCATGTCCGAAGTGCGACGGACTCGGGGTCATCAGCTTTTTCGATCCGAAGCGCATCGTCTCCCTCCCCTCACTATCCTTGAGTTCAGGCGCAATCAAGGGCTGGGACAGGCGCAATCAGTTCTATCACCAACTGCTCTCAGGCCTTGCCCGGCATTACGACTTCGATCTGGAGCAATCCTTCGAGAGTCTGCCGGACAACATCCAGAACATCATTCTGTACGGCACCGGAAAAGAGGAAATTGCGTTCCAGTATACAAATGACAGAGGCCGTCCGATGCTGCGCGAACACGCCTTCGAGGGTGTCGTCAACAATCTGGAACGCCGCTACAAGGAGACAGATTCACCCACCGTACGCGAGGAACTGTCGAAATACCTGAATGGCTGCACCTGCCCTGAATGCAAAGGCACGCGCCTGCGTCTGGAAGCACGCCATGTGCGCTTCGCGGACAGGAACCTGTATGAGATCAGCGCGTTGCCGCTGAAACAGGCACTGGATTTCTTTCTGGGACTGAAACTGCAAGGACAAAAACAGGCGATTGCGGAAAAGATCGTGCATGAGATTGCCAACCGCCTGACCTTTTTGAATAACGTA
This sequence comes from Occallatibacter sp., assembly GCA_017883405.1. GTDB lineage: Bacteria > Acidobacteriota > Terriglobia > Terriglobales > Acidobacteriaceae > Telmatobacter. Next base: position 2,648 of record JADGNO010000268.1, read on the forward strand.
GGTCTTAATTATCTGACGCTGGAACGCTCGGCCGAAACACTGTCCGGCGGCGAGGCGCAGCGCATCCGTCTGGCGTCGCAGATCGGCTCGGGACTTACCGGCGTGATGTATGTGCTGGACGAGCCTTCCATCGGCCTGCATCAGCGCGACAATGACCGGTTGCTGACCACCTTGTACAAGCTGCGCGACATGGGCAACAGCGTGATCGTGGTGGAGCACGATGAAGACGCGATCCGCCATGCCGACTATGTGGTGGACATGGGACCGGGTGCCGGGGAACACGGCGGGATGATAGTGGCTCAGGGTACGCCGACGGAAATCTGCCAGAACAAGGAATCACTCACCGGAGATTACCTGACAGGTCGCCGACGCATCCCGATGCCGGAAAAACGGCTGACACCCGATCCCGAACGCATGCTGCAAATCGTTGGCGCTTGCGGCAACAATCTCAAGGACGTCACGCTGAACCTGCCGGTAGGCTTGCTGGTGTGCGTGACCGGCGTATCCGGTTCAGGAAAATCCACGCTGATCAACGACACGCTGCATCCTGCCGTGTCGCAACATCTGTACCGCAGCAATACCGAACCTGCCCCGTTTGCTGGGATCAGCGGTCTGGAATTTTTCGATAAGGTGATCAATGTCGATCAAAGCCCGATCGGGCGCACACCGCGCTCCAATCCGGCCACTTACACCGGCCTGTTCACGCCGATCCGCGAACTGTTCGCCGGGGTGCCATCTTCTCGCGAACGCGGCTACGGGCCGGGCCGCTTCTCCTTCAACGTCAAGGGCGGACGCTGCGAATCCTGTCAGGGCGACGGCGTGATCAAGGTGGAGATGCACTTTATGCCGGACGTATATGTTCCCTGCGACGTATGCCACGGTCATCGCTATAACCGCGAAACGCTGGAGATTCAATACAAGGGCAAGAATATCCAGCAAATCTTGCAGATGACCGTCGAGCAGGCACATGAGTTCTTCAAGCCTGTGCCGCTCATCGCACGCAAGCTGCAAACCCTGCTGGATGTGGGCCTGGGCTACATCACGCTGGGACAATCCGCCACTACCCTGTCCGGCGGCGAAGCACAGCGCGTCAAACTCTCCCTTGAACTATCCAAGCGCGACACCGGGCGTACGCTGTATATCCTCGACGAGCCCACCACCGGCCTGCACTTCCACGACATTGCACTTTTGCTCCGCGTAATCCACAAACTGCGCGACCAAGGCAACACGCTGGTGGTGATAGAGCACAATCTCGACGTGATCAAGACCGCAGATTGGGTGATAGACCTGGGGCCTGAAGGTGGCGACGGCGGCGGACAGATCATTGCAGAGGGCTCACCGCAGGATATCGCCAAAAATAAACGCAGCGTGACAGGGACGTATTTGAAGCATGTATTGGGCAAGTAGCCATGAAAATAACAAGTGGCATCGAGATCCCGGATTCAGAGATCGAATTAAATGCAATCCGAGCTCAGGGTGCGGGCGGACAGAACGTCAATAAAGTCTCGACCGCGATACACCTGCGCTTCGACATCAATGCCTCGTCGCTGCCAGACGACTACAAGGAGAAACTCAGACAGCTGGCCGACCGGCGCATTTCCAATGACGATGTGATCATCATCAAGGCGCAGCGCTACCGAAGCCAGGAGAAGAACCGCGAGGACGCTCTTACCCGTCTCCAGGCGCTGATCGTCAGCGCAGGCATCTCGGCCAAAAAAAGAACGCCGACGAAACCTACCAGAAGCTCAAAGAAAAAACGCCTGGAGGGTAAAACCCGGCGCGGAGAACTGAAAACGATGCGCGGCAAAGTAGACGAATAACTACCGAACTGGTTTTACGTACAGCCCACGCAACGATTCGTGAATGAGCAGCCATTTTCAGGATCAACGGCATTCCTTACCTGAACCGGTAACTCAGTGCAATGTAGCCTGTATCCAGATATCTTTGATTAACGATCGGGCTGAGCCGGATAGCATCGCCGAGCCATTTGCGGCGTACATTGCAATTCAGATAATATTCATCAGACAGTCTGATATCGGCTATCAGCCCTATGAGGCCGTTAACTGCACCCGCAGGCTGGTAGGCGGCGTATTGACTGCTTGCCGCTTCAAGAGGCGAGATGCCGTAGTAATAACGCACATATTTTCCGGACTGATATTCGGCACCAAGCAGTGGATATAACGTCACCCGTGGCAGATCGAGCTCCCCGCCATAGATCACCTCGAGCAAGTCGCCCCGTGACCGATTTACATCGTGAAATGCATTGATCATGAACCCGCCCAGCGGCGTCTCCTGAAGAGTGCCAATACCTATCGGGACAGGTGTATCTCTTTTGCCAAGGCCCTGCAAGTTGGGCGCATTCGTGTTGAATCCATCCTGACTAATCCTGCCTGCCAACTCCAGATACCCATACCCCAGCTTCAGCGTTTTGACGCCCAACGTGTCGACCCGGGCGAACATTCTGCCATATTCGAAATCCAGGTACGGCAGAACACTAAGCTCATTGCGATTACCACGAATGATGCTGCGCGTGTAGTAACCGCCCAGGCCGATATCACCAACCAGTTCCGGCTTGAATTCTTCAGCTTCTGCCTGCGCCATTCCGATCAGCAGCGTTGCGCACAACCCGCCAAACAAATGGCGAAATGCAGAAGCGTGCGGGATGATTTTCCCGGCAGGATCAAACGCATCGGTATCCGGCGAACTCATGGCGCTCTCCTGTGCAGGTTAAGAAAACAGATCCTGAAATCTGCAGCGTTGCGGTCGTAGCACAAGCTACGGGAACCCCACGGCCTACCCCTTCATTCAGGAGCTGGCACTTCAGTGCCTCTTGCTCCGAGGGAAGACCCTTGCGGTCTTGCGGGTGCAATCAGACCGCAACGCCCTTCTCATCGAACATCCCTTCGAACAGGATGGAACTGAGATAGCGCTCGCCAGAGTCGGGCAGGATAACCACGATGGTTTTGCCTGCGTTTTCAGGTCGATGGGCCAGACGCACTGCCACGGCGACAGCGGCACCACAAGAAATCCCTGACAGGATACCTTCTTCACGTGCCAGACGACGGGCATACAACACAGCATCTTCATTGGAAACTTGTGCAATTTCGTCCACAAGCGACATATCCAGTGTGTCCGGCACGAACCCGGCACCGATGCCCTGCATCTTGTGCGGACCGGGTTTGAGCGGTTCACCGGCACGTTTTTGCGTCAGAACCGGGCTGGCTGATGGCTCGACAGCTACAGAGGTGATGGCTTTCCCCCTGGTCTGCTTGATGTAA
>JADGNO010000269.1 GCA_017883405.1 Occallatibacter sp.
AAGAAGTGTAGGACAAACAGGACTGGATGGAGCCTGCACCGACATGCAGAAAAGGCTGTGAGAATCCGGCCTATCACTGGAAATTTCGGAAAAGCCGTCAGCAGAGAATCAACGGGCCGAATCCCAGAAAGGTCGCTGGCGGTTTTGAAGCCACATATCTGTGAGATTGCGCTTTAGTTGTATGCATTCCCACCCCTCGGCCTGCGAAGATAGAAAGGAAGGTTGGAATAGTTTGCCCAGCTTTGGGCGATTCCGCTCCAGGTGAGACTCCTCATGCAACGTGTCGCGTTGATCTACAACCCGGCCTCAGGCCAACATTCCGCTCGGCGCAAGGCGGCCGTTGAGGAAGCGATGGCAGTGCTCAGTAAAGCCGGGATCGCGGCCGAGGCGTTCGTTACAGTCGGGGTTGGAAGCGCCACAGTTCATGCGCATGAGGCAGTCCGCAAGGGTTGCGACACGGTCCTCGCCTGCGGGGGCGACGGCACGGTGCACGAGATTCTGCAAAGCCTTGTGGGGACAGATGTTGTTCTCGGCGTAATTCCGTTGGGAACGGCCAACGCGCTGGCAGCCGATCTGGGTTTGCTTGCTTCTCCCGCGAAAGTCATGCGTACGCTCATGGACGCTGCTCCAGCAAGGGTTTCGGTCGGGCGCATCCACTATCACGACAACGCAGGCAACCCTGCCTCGCGGTATTTCACGGTCGCCGCCGGCGTGGGAGCGGACGCGCTGCTGATGTCGCGCATGGACGCACGGCTCAAGCGGCGGCTGGGTTATGTGCTCTATCTGATCGAGGCCTTCCGCGTTTGGGCTACGCACACGTTTCCGCTGTTTGAGGCCGAACTTCCGGCCAGCGGGAACGGCGACAAGCGCGTGGTTGAAGTCTCACAACTGCTTGCGGTGCGCGTGCGCTCGTTTGGAGGGGTTCTGCGCTATCTCGCACCCGGCGCCAGCCTGCGCAACGGCAGCCTCAGCCTGCTTGCCTTCAAGACGCGCAGCCGTTTTCGCTACCTTCTGTTTCTGCTCGCAGTAATCGCGCGACGCCATACCTTCGCTCGTGAAGTTGAGCTCATTCAAACTCAATCAATCGAATGCCGCGCTCGCAACGGGTCAGACGAATCGTTTTTTGTGGAAGCGGATGGGGAAGTGCTGGGACTGCTGCCGGTGCGAATCGAAGTCGTACCGCACTCGCTCTCCCTGCTCGTTCCACACGGGGCGCAGCCTTAATCCTGCGACTCGTCACTCTTGTCCGCCACCCGTTGGCAGCTTTGCTGCCGCCTGATCTTCCGGTGACTTCCTAGTTATGCGGTCCGCGGCATTTGCCACGTTTGGTTGTGACTGCAACGCAGGTTGCGAATCCAGCGACGCCAGCCATGTCCTCGCATTTTCGTTCCCCTGATCGGCGGCTTTCACAAGCCATGTACGAGCCTGTACCCGGTCCGGTGCGACCCCAAGGCCCTGCAGATACATGTAACCAAGATTGCTTTGCGCGGTTGCCGAACCTTGCAGTGCGGCCTTGCTAAACCAAATCAGCGCCTGTGCGTAATCCAGCGGCGTTCCCAACCCCTTGTAGTACATAAGTCCGAGATTGTCTTCGGCGGCTGCAAGTCCCTGCTGCGCAGCCTTGCTGTACCATGCGAGCGCTTGCGCATCATCCTGAGCTGTGCCCGTGCCCTCCTGATACATCCAACCGAGATTGTGTTGTGCGTTTGGGTTGCCCTGATTGGCTGATTTGCTGTACCACTTGAACGCCAGCGCATAGTCTCTTGCCGTTCCCTGGCCGCGGAAGTACATGGATCCAAGGTTACTTTCCGCAGCCGCTAATCCCTGATCCGCCGCTCTGCTGAACCAGGCGAGCGCCCTCGGATCGTCCTGCTCTGTGCCCAGGCCCTGGCTGTAGAGAAGGCCGAGACTGTTTTCGGCGTCCGGATTGCCATGTTGTGCCGCTTTGCCGTACCAGGTCAGCGCATGTGCGTAATCCTGCACAGTTCCGGAGCCGTTCTGGTAGATTACGCCGAGAAGATTTTCCGCCTCCGCGTAGTCCTGCTCCGCCGCCTTGCTGATCCAATTGATTGCCTGCTCGGGATCCCGCGTGGTTCCTTTTCCGGTTGCGTACATCAGGCCAAGGTATGTCTGGCTCCTGGCGCTGCCCAGGTCGGCCCCGCGCTGATAGGCCGCAAGGGCTTCGGAATAATTTCCCCGATGATACAGTGCGTCTGCTTGACTCTCAATTGTGGCAATCGGCGATTCGCTGCTCTTCTTGTTGCCATGGGCGGCAACAGCGATGAGGCAAAAGAATGCGCTCAAGAACGCGCAGTAGCACAGTCGGCGCATAGCGGGAACCTCAGCGTGCTGTGTGATGGATCAGTTTTGTGAGGCGCCGGCGAATGAAGGGAAGCGTCGGGCCAGTAAAAGATTATTGAGGCACGCTTTTCTTAAAGTCAAGAACAATGTTGTTGTTCTTCTTAGTACTTACGGGTTATGTGGTGAAAATCAAATAGGGTCCGGATCTCAGGGCCCAACACTCCAGGACTCGGCGCCGGTGGGGATGCACAAACTCCGTCTGGGTGCGAATGCGCGAATTGGGGTCGAGAAAGCTGAAGGGAGGGACACCCGGACTATTTCCTCAAAAGGATCGCAATCGCCTGCCCATCGACTGTCTTGTCTGAAGTCGCAACGTACTCTACCTCGGCCTTCATCCCTTCGAAATCCGCGCAGGGGTTCACATCCCCTTTGGGCGTAAAACCGAAAACCGAGAGGTCGATCTTGGTGAAGTCGTTGGAGTAGACAGAGATTTGTTTCTTGGCAGTCACTACCTGGAATTCAATAACCGCCGGATAGCCGCACTTGACTCCGCGAATGATGCCGACTGCAACGTGCTTGGGTCCTTTCGCGGGCTCTGTTGGGTGCTTCGGTGTCGGATCGACGGCAACCACCTTTTCCGCCGTCTCCATGGTTACCACACCCTGTGGCTGCATATTGACTACCAAGCCGGATTTCGCACCCAGCGCCAGGAACGACTCAATCTGGTTCAGTCGACTTTGCACCATGTCCACTTCGTCCGGATTCTTTGCCAGTTTCGCGGCATTGCGCAGGACGTCCGCCGCATCGTTGTACCGTCCCATGGCCATCAACACGTTGGAGGTATTGATGCGGTAGCCCAGGTTGCCAGGGTCCAGTTGAACCGCATGGAGACTCAGCAAGTGCGCCTCGTCCAGGTTCTCGCGTCGCATGGAGAAAAGGGCCGCCAACTGATCGTAGGCTTGCGCAAACTTAGGATTCAGCCGCGCCGCTGCGCGCAAACTTGCCTCAATCTGCGGGTCATGCAGTGAGCCTCCGTTGCTCATCGACATGACGGCGAAGTAGTAATTGGCCAGATAACTTTGCGAGTCCAGTTTGACCGCTTCCCCGAACCACTTGCGGGCAGTTTCCCGGTCGCCTTCCTGAAAGGCAAGATATCCCATGGTTTCGTGCGCCTGCACGTTGTTCGGATCGGCTTTGAGTACTGCACTCAGAAGCGATCGAGCATCTTCAGTGCGTTTGATATAGACAAGACAATCCGCGCGGATTGCGTCAGCCTGTGCCTGCGTCAGAGGCTTGCTCTTGTACGACGCTTCATCGAGCGGTGCCGCCGCGCTCGAGAGCATGAACTGCTTGTAGCTGCTCGCCTGGATGTATCTTTGAAGGGATGACTGCAGCTTCTTCAGATCGCCAAAGGCTTTTTCTCCGGCCGCCACAGGATCCTCATGCTGATGGACCAGCGATAGATAAACGTTGATCTGGTGCAACTGTTTCTCATGGTCCGTAACTTCCAGATAATGGGTCAGCGCCCACGACTCAGCGTAGAAGACAGAGCCCTTCTCCTCTTCGTGATAGTACGGCGAATTATTGTCAACCTTAAGCAGCGTGTCGATGGGCATCAGTCGGTGTAGTTGTAGATATTGAATGTCATCGAAGCTGGGAACGCCCACCAATGCGTCCTTGTTGCGAATCTCGGTACTTTGAAAGAATTCGGCAAACCCTTCATTCAGCCACAGTGGCAACCATTCACCCGCGTCACTGAACTGCAGGTGCGTGTATTCGTGATAAATCGTGGAAAATGGATGTTGGTCCTGAGCATCAAGGCGAAGCAGGATGTAGTTCTTGTCAGGAGTCCTGAGGAAATAGCCGGCAAGGTGTAACTGCCCCTTTGCCAGGTAGGCCGTGGGCTCGAGCGATTGAAATCCCTTTTCATTTTTGGTGGCAATTACCATGATCGGGAGTGCGGGATCCACGTTCGCTTTGGGAAACAAGGCGTGAAACATCCAACGCATCCGCTCGAGTTGATCCAGGACGTGCCGGCCCTGTTTATCGTTCGAGTCAGTGATCACGGTGAAATGCTGACTGCTGACTTCGACCCACTGCTCGGGCGCAGCGAAGGCCTGGCTGCAAAGCGTAGCCGCAAGGATAGATAAGACTGCAAACCTGCGTGCCATGATGCAGGCCAGTCTAACAGGAAATTCCTCCGGCATTGGCTCGTTTTGATCCCGCTCCGAAGAACCGCAAGAGACGAAGCTCGCCGCGACTTATTTACTCAGCGGCTTCCTAGCAAAGTAATACAGCGAAAACGCCAGCATCAAAAACGCCACGACGGAGACGCTGTTGCTATACAGGAAAGTGTGCGGCAGGCCGATGGGGTTGTCCCTGTTCCACGTGGTTTCGTAGAACTTGAATGCCACTCCAATCAGCCCCATAATGCCGCCCGCGGCAATAAGCCCCGATGCGAAGAGCGACCCCGCTGACACATCGCCCTCATCGGATCCGCCTGCCTTCTTCACGGCCGAGTCCACCAGGTAGCGGACAACGCCGCCGGTAAAGATGGCCAGCGTAGTACCGATCGACAGATACGCGCCCACCGCAAACGAGAGCGACCGAACGCCGAGCAGTTCGACACCGATGACCAGGAACACGCCCAGCATGACCAGTCCCCACGGCAACTTTCTGCTCAGGATTCCGTTGATGACCGTGGCCATCAAGCGTGCCTGGGGCGCGGCGGCCTTTTCGCTGCCGATGCCGGGGATCCACTGCACTTCAATGCGACCGCTGGTCGGTGAGTAAAGGTATTTTCCGTCGGCAAGTTCCGGAGAACCAAGCGCGTTCAGCACCACGTACTCGCTCTTGTGGTGGAGCGTCGAAGTACTCGGCCCTTTCACGGTGAACTGATCCATCAGTCCGTGCGGGTCCTGCTGCACGGCTACTCCGGGATGCGAGGCACTCAGGTCCCAGGTTCTCGGCGCCTCCCTGAACTCCTGCAAGCCCTGGTTCATCAGGTTGAGCGTAACGCCAATTGCAATGGTCGAAACTGTGATGCCAATGAGGAACGCGAATCGCTGCTTGATTGGCGTTGCCCCCAGCAGGAAACCCGTCTTCAGGTCCTGCGAGGTATCGCCCGCCTCAGCCGAAGCGATGCAGACCACGCCGCCGATGGTGATGGCCAGCGCGCCGAAGGCCGGCGCGGTCCAGCCATTCACCAGAAAGATTGCAGAAGTGGCCATCAGGGTTGCAATGGTCATGCCCGAAATGGGGTTGGCGGAGGAACCAATAAGGCCGACGATGCGGGAACTAACGGTGACAAACAGAAAACCAAAGATGATGATGAGCACGGATGCGCCGAGATTCGCCAGCATTCCCACCTGCGCGCCAGGAACCGGCTTGAAGGTGAGGAACAGAAACATGATAACGATGAGGGCAATCGATCCGACTACCGCAAAGCCCATCGACAGGTCATGTTCCGTGCGCAGCGGCGCGGCGCTTTCAGCCGAGCCAGTCCCCCGCATGTTCTTGAACCCCGAGCGCAGCGCGCCGATGATTGTCGGCAGCGTCTTGAAGAGTGTGATGAGCCCGGCCGCGGCTACCGCCCCTGCGCCCATGGGCCGAATATAAGTCGCCCACAAATCGCTGGGTCCCATCTGCGCAATGGGCACGGTGCCGGGATAGATAGGCGTAGACAGATTCTTGCCGAAGAAATACAGCAGCGGCATCAGCACCAGCCACGAAAAGACGCCGCCGGAAAAGATAATGCCTGCCGTCTTGGGACCGATGATGTAGCCCACGCCCAGATACTCGCTGGTCGCGTCGGCCTTGATTGATGCGCCCTTCAGTACGTGGTCGGGGCCAAAGTCCGGTCGATATTCCGGCGTGCCAGGCCAGGCTCCGAAGAGATTTTCATTCTGGAATGCCGCATAGACCGCACCTAGGCCGAGGCCGAAAAAGACGCGGCTGGCAGTCGAGCCGCCGCTGGCGCTGGCCTTGATCACGTCAGCGCATGCCGTTCCCTCGGGAAACTGCAGAGTGCCGTGCTCCTCGACAATCAGCGGGCGCCGCAGCGGCACCATGAAAAACACGCCCAGGTAGCCGCCGATCAGCGCCAGCATGAAGATCCTGAAGTATTCCAGATCGAATCCGAGGAAGATCAGCGCCGGCAGGGTAAAGATCACGCCCGCGGCGATCGATTGGCCTGCATTGCCGCAGGTCTGCACAATGATCGTCTCAAGCACCGACGGGCGGCCCTTATGCCGAAGCAAGCTGGTGGAGATGACCGCAATTGGAATGGACG
>JADGNO010000270.1 GCA_017883405.1 Occallatibacter sp.
AATAGTGCTTTGAAATATCGTTGACTCGGTGGACGCTGCTGCCATAACACCGGAGAGCGTTGCGAGATTCGTCCAACAGTGGCTTGAATTGGCTATTGACGAAGGCTCACTCCTAGGTAGCTATGGCCGTGGATGGGGGCGTATCACTGAGTCGGTGTTGGGCTCCTGGTGGAGTAGGTTGATCGGTTCAATTGCATTCGCGTCGAATGTTAGGTACCTGACCCACCAGTCCGCTGCGCTTCAAAATCAATGTAGCGTTCGAGATACAGATTTGAGCCATCTCTGAACGTTACGCGGCAAATACACAGAAACGGGCCATAAGCGGAAGTTGAAATACCGATGAATCCGTCCTGCTCAATCGCCGGGAACACCAGGTTGTCCCAGTACTTGCCAAGAAAGAACTCTGCGACGACGATGTCTGAAAAATCTTCTGCTTTGTGGCGAATCAGATAGACAAAGACATCAAAAGCTTGGCCCGGTTTTGATGACGGTCTGATGACGTGCGTAAGGAAGACATTCCGGTGATCCGCGTACACAGTGTTGCGTCGTACGCTCCACTCATCCGGTGTTTCAGAAACCGGACCTCTCCGTGACTCGATACCAATGTCACGGACGGGAATGCCCGGACCAACTTTCGCCGTGGCTTGCATTGCAATATGGCGTCCGACGTCAGCAACCACTTTAGTGGCAAGCTGATCATGACCGGCAAACGTTTGGCAGATGTGCCGCTTTTGTAGGGCAGTCTTGAACGACAGCAGGCGTTCCCTGCTGGGGCCGCTATCAATATGGGCGGGGAGCCATGGGTGGTTGTCGTCCAATATGTAGATGAATCGAGGCAGCATGGAGGCCAAAGCTGCGTTGTATTCCAATTCGGAAATGGATGCGTCGTAGCCGTCCGGTACGTACCCGTAGCGGTGAGCATAAATGCCTACGAAGATGTCACTTTCGTCGCGAACGAGGCGGATACATTCGTCAACAGGCCTTTCATCTCGTGCGCCAAAGTGTTCCATCGACACGTCAATGGCTCCAAGCTGTCGGATAGCGCGCTGGACCGCGTCGCGGTAGATCGCAAGGTCAGTGAATGTCGATGAGAGGAATACGCGATGGGGCATTGGAGGAAACTCCGGTAAGAGAACCAAGAACGGGGCAGTTAGAGAGCTGCCGGCTTCACCGCTCCAACAGTGCATTGGCGGGGCGGGTTGACTCCGTCGGAACGTCAGAGATTCATTGTGCCGCATCGCGGCCGCCATCTACACGTTCGGCATTCTCCAGGCGTGTAAGTCAAGTGCTTCAATGTGGTTGTGAGCGCAGTTGCGGGCGCGCGGTCAACATTGGGGTAGCTGAGGAAGATGTCGTTGTGGTTGGACATGGTTTACATAGGTAAAAGTGCTGCTTTTCCCCGTGAATTATGCGCATACAGCTACTAAAAATGTAGCAAATGGCTCATCCGTTTGAAGTCCGCTGGCACGTCTCTCCACCAGTTTCATTGTTCAATCCTTCGCCACCCTCCGCCAATCTTCCTGCAGCACCTTCCGCAACGCGCCCAGCCGCAATTTACGAATCGGCAAGTCCTTCGCCAGCTCCCCCAGCGCACCCATGCCCTCGCACAGGCGGTCCATGCTGGCCTGGGCTTGTCGCGCAGGAATGCCCCCACGCCGCGCGAGTTCGAGCAGGTGCTGGCGCGCCGGTGCCAGGCCCTCACCGGCGATGCTGGTGAAGTGCTCGCCGCGCGGGCCTTCGCTGTAGGTCAGATCGAAGGCCGGGGCCAGTTTCCAGTGCCGCTGGCGGTCCAGGCAAAAAGCAAAATTGCGGCTGTGGTCGTCGCGGTTGTGGGTCAGTACATTGAACACGCAGCGCTCGAAAGCTTTGCCGACTTCGCGCTCATCGCCGGTCAGGCGCCGCGTCAGGCGCAGCAGCATTTCGTAATCCAGCGTCGGCTGCCGGTAGTCGGCGTGCAGCGCGGCAGACAAGCTCTGCATGGGTACGCGTAGCCCGGCTTCACGGTCAAAGCGGCGCACGCCAAACGCGCTGTAGCGGCCGTCCAAGCCAAAGAATTTTGATGGCGGAATTTCCAGAGCGCAATGCGCGGCCAGCCGGGCGTACAAGGCCTCCACCGCGCAGACATCGCGGTGCTCCTGGCTGGCAGGGAATTTGATCAGCCACGGCTCATCGTCGCTTGCGCTGCCTTCGCTGCCCGGGCTGCTGATGCGCCCGCTGGCCGGGTTGTAGTCGACCAGCACCTTGGGCCGCGCTCCCTGGGGTGAGCCGCCCAGCACCAGCAAGTGCACCAGCGCTTCATTTGCGTCTTCATCGGCGAGTACCTGCGCGGTCTCAAGGGCCAGTTGCTTGAGTTTCAGATCACCCGGCGCCAGCGCCACATCGTCGGCCGGCTCGAACATCAGCGCCCCCATGGCGCGCGTGCCGATGAAGGCCAGGCGCTCCAGCGGCGACAGGCGCGCGGGCGGCCGCCCGGCTCTTTGAAAGGCCCGGTCCATCAGTAGCAAGCCCCAGCCATCCGGCAACGAATCGGCCAGCAGCCCCGGCAAACCCATGAAGAAAGGCTCGCCGGCAATGGCGCCCACAGCCGCAAGCGGAGCCCGCAGGGGCGAGAGTTCCAGTCCTTGTGCACGCGCTTGCGCCGAGTATTCGAACAGGATCTGCTGCCCGGTATCGGCCAGCGTGCCCAGCGGCCAGCGTTCGCCCCAGCCGGCGTAGATGACTTGCAGTTTCTTCATGCCTGCGTCTTGGTCCGCCGTGGCGCAGCGGCACGCTGGCGTTGCATGGCTGCCGCCGCGCGCTCGGCATCGGCAATGCTGAGCATCGGCAAGAGCAGCAGGTTTTCCAGATGGTTGACCAGGTGCAGGGCTTGCGTCACGCGCACCAGCAGCTCCAGCGTGGCCTGCCCGCTGGCTTCCAGACGGCGGATCGACGACAGAGAAACGCCGCTACGCTGCGCCAGCTCAAGCTGACTGAGATTGGCCTGCAGCCGCAAGTGCTTGCAGCGTTGGCCAAGTTCGTGGCAAATTTCCTCGTGAGTCAGGAGTGCAAATGTTCCCATGAGAGCTATTATATGAACTAATTGGCCTTAAAAGCTCTTTATGGATCATTTGATAAAACTGGCCGCAAGCCTTCAAATATGAGGGCTTACAGATCAGCGGCGTAGCGCGCCAGCATTTCTTCCTGGGTCTCTGCCGGAGAAAAACTGGAACTGCTCCTCTCGGCATGAAAGGCGTGTCGCGCCGTTGACGCGCAAGGTCTCAGCGATGCAGCGAATTATGAAGTCTGCATCGCGTGGTAGCGGCGTCGATCCTGGTTTGGCTACGTCGACTTCTTCGCGCGCCCTGCTGCAGCACCCCTGGGTTTGTCCTTATCATCCTCCAACGGCAGAAACCCGATGGGTCGCTTTGGTGGCTGCGGCGGAGTTGTGAGTTCGCGCACTGCGTCGAGTAGTTGGCGCAGTTGCAGCCGGGTATTGCGGCTAAAAGTATCGTGTGACAGTTCCAGGCTCTCGGTCTTTATCTCCAGTTCGGCCAGCCGCTTGGCTACGTCTGCATTCGTGGAGAGTGCCTCACGCAAATGCACAAAAGCGCGCACCACGTAAATACCCATTTCCACCGCCTGGGGAGAGGCCAACACATTGGCCGCCTGAATCGCCCCATGTTCAGTGAAGGCATGGGGCAACACCTTGGAGAATTTGAGTTTCTGGAGGTGGTCGCAATTTGCGACCACATCGGCCTTCTCGGTAGGCGTGAGCTGAAACAGGAAATCCGCAGGGAAGCGTTCCCGGTTGCGCTTGACCTGCTCATTGAGCCGCTTGGTCGGCACGCCATACAGCGCGGCCAGGTCCACATCGATCA
>JADGNO010000271.1 GCA_017883405.1 Occallatibacter sp.
CAGAAGAATGAAACAATGCCATCGGCGAATCCAACACCCATCGCGGCCCAGCCAAGGGCTCGTGTCCAGCGGACCATCAGGCGATTGTCATGGAGCCGCAATAGCCAAACCAGCAGGAACCACATCGAGATCAGGTAAAGAACATAGATGGGCTGATTTAATGCGCGTGCCACGTTCCACGGCAAGGGGATGCGGAAAAGCCGATTGATGATGTCGATGGCGATAGGAGTTGCGGTATAGACCGCTACCCAGGTGAAAAGACGCTCTTCCCGATTTCGGTACCACAGGACAAGACAGAGGAAAGCGATGAATGCGCGCAACATTACCAGGCCGTAGTCGAAGAGATCTCCCCGAATGATGCTCCATTCACGCGCGCCAAGCCGTAGCGCGATCGATTCAGGGTCGCCTACGTTTGGAAGATAAATGCCACCGCGCTCAGCTCCGTCGAAGATGTTGAGAGGCCGCTCCCACACGCGAATTGCAAGAACGCCCGACGTGGCTCCGCTTAATGGGAAAGACCGCGGAAACGGCTGATAATACCAGGAGGCATGAGGCGGAAGCGTGCCATACTGCCCAACCAGGTTTCCATTCCAGTAGATCTCGTAAGCATCCTCCGCCTCCTCAATGTAGATGCTGAAATTGCCAATTGATCCGGCAGCGGGTATCAAGTCAATGTGGCGCCTGTACCATGCAAATCCGCTATACAAAGGATGGCCCTGGGCACCCCACTCGTCGTCAACGTGAATCGTTTCCCAATGCGAGTCATCCAGCGACGGCTGTGACCAAATTGGATTGTCGCCCAAATGGAATTGCCAATTGCCGTCAATGGGCACAACGCCTCTCCCGATCCCCTGCAGCACCAGAACCGGTGCATGATCCGACAGCGCCGCCTGCGCGGCCTTTTGCGGTGCCTGTTGCCCCACGGCATCAGCGCTCACCATCAGCAGGCAGAGTATGGGGATACGGAAGTTCACGAGCCGAGCATAACACCGGCGGAGTAATTTTCGTATGGGATTTCAGCAGTTATCCTCAACGGCATTTAGCAGTTCCCAGAATCGAGGACGCGATTTTTATGCGTTGCTGACGCGCTGTCCCTTACCATTGTCGTACGCGCATGCTTTCACCCATTGCCAAAATCTTCCGTATCATTCTTCCGGTTTATTTGGCGCTCGCCTTGCTGTCCGCAGGCGTCATTCCCAGTTCATCTGCGCAGGCTCAGCGATTCCCGGTTGGATCCACCGACGCTGGTCAGTCAACTTCCGCGCGCGGCGCAAATCAAACCGTCCCCGCACTCTTCATCAGCGACATTCACTTCGATCCATTTCACGATCCCGGCAAGGCACAGCAGCTTTTAACGGCGCCAACATCCCATTGGGCGGCAATCCTTGCATCCGCTCCCATGCCAAATCAGCAACAGGCATTCGATGCCCTGCAAAAACAGTGCCATGCAAAGGGAATCGATACGCCTCCTGCTCTGCTGCAATCCAGCCTGGCGGCAATGAAGGCGCGTCAACCCGATGCAAAGTTCATGATGATCAGCGGCGATCTGGTTGTACACGATCTTCCATGCCGCTTCCAGACGCTGTTTCCCGGTGCATCGACCGGAGATTACCAGGCGTTCGTTTTAAAAACCATCAGCTACGTTCTCGGCGAACTGCGGGCATCGTTTCCGGGAATGCCGATCTATACAGCCCTGGGAAACAACGACTCCGGATGCGAAGACTACAAGTTCGATCCCAACAGCGAATTCTTTGCCAAAGCAGGCAGTATTTTCGCGCTAAGCCTTCCCGCTGCCGCGCAACAGGCAATAAAGAAAGAGTTTTCAGCCGGCGGCAACTACAGCGTGCTTATGGCCGCTCCCATGAAGAACACGCGCCTGGTGGTGTTAAACGACACGCTGCTCTCGCCAAAGTACAAGACCTGCGATGGCAAGCGGGACACCAGGGGCCCCGACAATGAAGTTCTGTGGCTCAAAAAGCAATTGGCAGATGCGCGCTTGATCGGACAGCGCGTCTGGGTCTTGGGGCACATTCCACCAGGTATTGATCCCTATTCGACCGTTGAAAAGTTCAAGGATGTCTGCGGTGGAGAAGACCCCGTTGGGTTTCTCTCTTCAACCACGATTCCTGATCTCCTGGTCGTGTACTCCGACGTAGTCAAGCTGGGGGTCTTTGGGCATACTCATATGGACGAAGATCGCTTGCTGGAGCGAGGCGGCGGGTCTGGTCATGCAACAGCCGATGCTGGGGTCGCCGTCAAGGTGATTCCATCCATCACCCCAGTGCACGGCAATAACCCGTCGTTCACCATCACCAGCGTCAGCCCCACCGCTGCAAGCATCAAGGATTACACCGTCATTGAAGCGTCCAACCAGACCGGCGACGACACCAAATGGGAGCTCGAATACAACTTCGCGAAGGCCTATCGACAGTCGGAATTCTCGCCGGCTTCATTAAAGGTCATGATCGACAAGTTCAAATCCGATAAAGTGGCGGTTTTGCCGGAGAGTGAAACCTACCTCCGAAGCTATTTCGTCGGAGATCGCTCAGCGCAACTCAGCCCATTCTGGATGCAATACACCTGTGCGCTGAACAACTACTCCGGCAAGGCGTACGCGGCTTGCGTGTGCCATACGGGAAACTGATTTACAGATCCTGAGCACCGCCTACCCAAAAAGGAACGAGTCAGCCCGTTTCAGCGCACGTTCGTCTATGCGTGACGGAGGCCGTTGTCCATGCGGGGAAATCAGGCGTACGATTGGCACGTCCTGGCGAGCAAGTGATGATCGTCAGCCCAGGAGCCGATCTTCATGCCGTTCAGCACCATCATCGAACCATTCCGTATCAAGAGCGTTGAACCCATCAGCTTTACCACGCGTGAGCAGCGCCAGCTGCTCCTGCGTTCCGCACATTACAACCTTTTCCTGCTCAAGGCCGACGACGTCTTGATCGATTTGCTCACTGACTCGGGGACCGGCGCAATGTCAACACACCAGTGGGCCGCGGTCATGGAAGGCGACGAGAGTTACGCGGGTAGCCGGAGCTTTGATCGCTTCAAACATTCCGTGCAAGATATTTTCGGCTACAAACACGTCATTCCTGCGCACCAGGGGCGCGCTGCTGAGCGCATCCTTTTTCATGTGATGTGTAAAAAGGGCGACGTCGTTCCAAACAACACTCACTTTGATACCACGCGCGCAAACGTGGAATACGTGGGAGCCGAGGCAATCGACCTTCCGATGCCGGAAGCGCGTCAACCGGGCACCGTTCTCCCCTTCAAGGGCAACATGAACGTTGCGGCGCTTGAGGAACTGATCGAGCGGGTTGGACGCGAACACATCCCGCTGGTCATGTTGACGGTGACCAACAACTCCGGCGGCGGTCAGCCTGTATCGATGGCCAATGCCAGGGCCGTTTCCAATCTGTGCCACCAGCACGGAATACCGCTCTACTTTGACGCCTGCCGCTTTGCTGAGAATGCGTATTTCATCAAGCTGCGCGAACCGGGATACGCCGACAAAACGCCCAAGGAAATTGCGCAGGAAATGTTCGCGCTCGGCGATGGCTGCACCATGTCGGCCAAAAAAGACGGCATGGCCAACATCGGCGGATTCTTATGTACCAACGACGACCTGCTCGCGCGTCAGGAAGAAAACCTGCTGATTCTCACCGAGGGCTATCCCACCTACGGCGGGCTGGCAGGGCGCGATCTTGAGGCAATAGCCGTCGGTCTGCAGGAGTCTTTGCAGGAAGATTATCTTCGCTACCGCATTGCTTCCACAGCGTATCTCGGCAACCACATTTCCGAGCGCGGTGTGCCCATTGTCCTGCCGCCGGGCGGACACGCGATCTACATTGACGCAAAAGCATTTCTGCCGCATGTTCCGTTGGAGCAGTTTCCAGGCGTCGCTTTAGCGGCCGAGCTTTATCTCGAGGGCGGTATCCGTTCAGTCGAAATCGGCAGTCTCATGTTCGGCAAGGCCGCACAAATGGAACTGGTGCGGCTGGCCATCCCGCGCCGCGTTTACACGCAAAGTCATATCGATTACGTCGTCGAAATCATTTTGCGGGTATGGGAGAAGCGCGCTCAAATCAGTGGGCTGCAGCTTACGTACGAAGCTCCGTTCCTGCGCCATTTCACAGCGCACCTTGAGCCGGCAGCATAATTTCCTGTGATAGATTAACGGCTTAGGTGTGCTGCGCATGCTTGTCGTTGGACATGCCTTCCATGCTGACCGCGAGTTGCCTGTTCTTGCGGTAGACATTGGCAACCGCGATCGTCCAGCAGGGAACCAGGTCGACCCCAGGTACCAGCTTGGCAAGGAACGATGGCAGGAATTCCCAATGCCAGCCAAGCAGCCAGCTAAGAATTCCGGCAATCGCAACGTCAAGGAAATCGTCTGCCGGAGACATGGCGCCGGCCACGAAAAGCGGAAAAACCACCAGCTGAAGCAGATCGGCAACGATCGCCAGCACCATCGCGCTGCGCAGCCGTGGACCAGCCGAAATAGTTATTGAGTCGCGAGTCACGGGGACCTTCCGGTTCAAAAATGCAACCGTACCTGACTAGTCCATTCTACGGCGCTTCCATTTCAAGCGCCAGCCTTCCACATTTCCTGCATCCGTGCGAGCAACATCCGGCTTGTACACTGGTCGCATGGTCAAGAGGATTGGGGTTCATTTAGGCGGTGGAGCATCCAAAGCAGTAGAACGCGCGCCGGAAGTCGGCGCAAACACGGTGCAGATTTTTTCATCAAGTCCGCGCATGTGGCGCGCGCCAAAAGTCGATCCAAAACTGGCAGAGCTGACTAAGCAAAATCGCGCAAAGTTTGATGTGGGCCCGCTGGTCATCCACGCCAATTACCTGATCAACGTATGTAGCCAGACGGTCGAAATTCGCGAGAAAAGCGTTGACGCGTTTCGCGGTGAGATTGAGCGCGCGCTGGCGCTTGGCGCCGAATACCTGGTGCTCCATCCCGGCTCATGGAAAGGCATGACACGCCCCGAAGGGCTCAAACTGGCGGCCGAATCCATCGCTCGGGCCATCGACGGCCTGGCATGGCAGGGAACCGGCTTTCACATCTTGATTGAGAACACTGCCGGTGCTGAATTTTCTCTCGGTGGCAGTTTTGACCAGGTTGCGGAGTTAGTCGAATTGCTCAAGCCGTGTGCTCCCGTTGGCGTTTGTCTCGATACCTGCCACACGCATGTTGCTGGATACGACATCGTGACCGACGAGGGCTATCAGGAAACCATGGCCAGGATCGCCTCGACAGTGAGCTTTGAAGCGGTTCGCGTGTGGCATTGCAATGACGCCAAGGCCGATCGCGGTTCCAAGCTGGATCGGCATCAACACATAGGTCAGGGCACCATAGGCATCGAGCCGTTCCGCCGCTTGCTCAACGATCCGCGCTTCGCTCACGCAGCCTTCATTGCAGAAACCCCCGTAGACGAGCCCGGCGACGAAGAGCGCAACGTGCGCGTTCTGAAGAGCCTGGTGGCGTAGCGGCGCGCTGATGTATCTCCGTTTACACTGAATAGTGATGGCGGACGAAAAAGAATTACGGTACGATCCGGCGACAATTGAGCCCAAGTGGCAGCAGAAGTGGGCTGCCGACCCAACCCTGTACGCGGCTGAGCCCGCAACCAGCGGCAAACCAAAGTATTACGTCCTTGAGATGTTGCCCTATCCCAGTGGCCAGTTGCACATGGGACACGTGCGCAACTACTCGATCGGCGACGCGCTGGCTCGGCACATGTGGATGCGTGGTTACAACGTGCTCCACCCCATGGGCTGGGATGCCTTTGGGCTTCCCGCGGAGAACGCGGCGCTCAAAAACAACACGCCTCCGCGCGAATGGACGCTGGCCAACATCGCCGCCATGAAGCGGCAGATGCAGCGACTCGGCCTGGGTTACGACTGGGCCACTGAAGTCACAACGTGCCTGCCCGACTACTATCGCTGGAACCAGTGGTTCTTTCTGCGCATGTACGAGAAGGGCCTGGTCTACCGCAAAAAGAGCAAAGTGAACTGGTGTCCGGAATGCGCCACCGTGCTGGCCAATGAACAGGTCATCGACGGCCGTTGCTGGCGGCATGAGGACACACTCGTTGAACAGCGTGACCTGGAACAGTGGTTCTTCCGCATTACGCAGTACACCCAGGAACTGCTTGAGGGCCTGGACAAGCTGGAAGGCTGGCCGGAAAAAGTGCGCACCATGCAGCGCAACTGGATCGGCCGCAGTGAAGGTACTGAAGTCGATTTCACCTTCGAGAATGACCTGCTGGGTACGTCGGTAGCAAAGCCGGGAAACATCGTTCCGGATACAACGCAGACGATCAGCAAAATTCGTGTCTTCACTACGCGCGTCGACACCATCTATGGCGCCACCAGCGTGCAACTTGCTCCCGAGCATCCCCTCGTTGTCCAACTTGCCGCAGTCGATTCCGCGCTCAGGAAACAGGTCGACGGGTTGCTCGATGAGCAGAAACTGGCACGCGAGGCCGGCAACGTCGGCGAAATCGAAAAGCACGGCATTCCCACCGGCCACTTCGCCATCAATCCATACAACGGCGAGCGTCTGCCTATCTGGGTGGCGAACTACGTGCTTATGGACTACGGCACCGGCGCCATCATGAGCGTTCCCGGCCACGACGAGCGCGACTACGAATTTGCGAAGAAATACGGCATCCACATTCAGCGCGTAATTTCCCCTGCGGGCGGCGAAGGCGAGGATACAGATCTGCCGTTCATCTCTGAAGACGGCGTGCTGGTGAACTCAGGCGAATATAACGGGATGACCTGCGCAGAAGCACAGACGAAGATGCAGCAAGTCGCAGCCAGCAAGGGATTTGGCGAAGCAAAGGTCACCTATCGCTTGAAGGATTGGGGCGTAAGCCGCCAGCGCTATTGGGGTACCCCCATTCCCATGATCAACTGCCCTGACGATGGACTGGTGGCCGTACCCGACGATCAGCTGCCGGTGCTGCTGCCTCCACAGATCGAGATCACTCAGCAGGGCGGCTCTCCTCTCGGACGCGTGCCCGAATTCCTGAACACCACCTGTCCTAAATGTGGCGGCCCTGCCAAGCGGGAAACCGACACAATGGACACTTTTGTGGATTCGAGCTGGTACTTCTATCGCTACACAGACGCGAAGAATACAAATGCTCCGTTCGACAGCGCGAAGGCCCAGTACTGGTTCCCAATCGACCAGTACATCGGCGGTGTGGAGCACGCCATCCTGCACCTGATTTATTCGCGCTTCTGGACCAAGGTAATGCGCGACCTGGGCATGATCGTGAACGACGAGCCGGCGCGGCGCTTGTTCACCCAGGGCATGGTCATTAAAGACGGCGCCAAAATGTCCAAGTCAAAGGGCAATGTCGTCTCGCCCGACGACATGGTGGCCCGTTACGGCGCAGACGCCACCCGCATGTACGCGCTGTTCGCTGCACCGCCCGATCGCGATCTCGAATGGCAGGAAGACGGTGTCGCCGGCATCAGTCGCTTCCTGGGCCGTGTCTGGCGTCTGGTCACCAAATATGACGCGTTAGCGCGTGAAGGCCGCAGTCGGCACAGTCAGGTGCCTTCAGGGCTCTCACTCAAGCTACTGCGCAAGCTGCACCAGACCATTGCCAAAGTCACGCTTGACTTTGAAGGGCGCTGGCACTTCAACACCTGCGTAGCCGCCATTATGGAGCTGGTCAACGAAATTCAGGCGGCCGATGCGCAATTGGCAGCCGGCGAAGTACCCGCCCCTGCCATGTGGGAGCTGCTCAGCTCGCTGGTGCTTCTGCTTGCGCCGTTCGCGCCATTTCTCGCGGCCGAATTGTGGGACGACATTGGCGGTGAGGGTGCGATTCTGCGCGCACCCTGGCCCAAGAGCGATCCCGGACTTGCCAAAGAAGACGAGCAGGAGATTCCAGTACAGATCAACGGAAAGCTGGTGAGCTTGGTTCGAGTGCCCACTGGAGCCGACCCAAAAACCATCGAAGCCGCCGCACTGGCCGACGAAAAAGTGCGAGCGCGAACGGCTGGCAAAAATGTGGTCAAAGTAATTGTCGTGCCTGGAAGGACCGTCAACCTGGTGGTGAAGTGAGCGGCATCCGCGCCAGTGTCTCTGCGAGTGAAAGCGCATCCGGTCGCAATCGCAAACCCATTCGCGGAACGCAATCGCTCGTCGGCCAAATGGGTTGGGTTCGGAATCGTCCTTCAATTACCGCGCTTGAAGTTGTTTGGCGCTGGGCCTTCGGCATCCCTTTCCTGCTGATTTGCTGGCGGCAGTGGCAACTGATTCTCGCCACCCATCCACTTGAAGCTTCCGGCTTTACAACCCTCGACAAGGAGAATCCGTGGATCGCCACCATTCAGCTTGCCAACGTCTGGAACTACTATCAGCCGCCGGTTTTTGCTGTTTTGCGATGGCTCGTGCCCAGTGTGATCGTAGCCTGGGTAGTGATCTCGGGAATTGGCCGCAACCTGGTCCTCTTGCGTATGGACCGGCGTCTTCGGTTCCGGCCGGTAGCCATGATCGTGTTGCAGGCGGCCTGGCTCGCGCTGCTCGGAGCGGCATTCTGGATCTGGTTCAGTTGCATGCGCTGGGTTGCGGGCACGCACGCCAATCCGGGAGGCGAGCCCGACCTTATTGGCTATTCCATCTGGGCAATCGTTCTTTCACTTACCTTCTTCACAGTATGGGCGCTTATCAGCTGGGCGCTTTCTATTGCGCCACTCCTGCTGCTCCTTGAGAACCGTTCGGTGCTGTCCTCGCTCACGCAGAGCCTGAGCCTGGGAAGGGAATTCACCGGCAAGCTGACGGAAATCAACCTGGTCATGGGGATCGTAAAGCTGGCGCTAATCGTGGTGGCCATGGTCTTATCTGCCGCGCCGTTGCCCTTCAGCGACGAGCTTGGCCCAGACGCAATGCACGCGGTCTGGATCGGCTCCACAGTCTTTTATCTGGTGGCCAACGACTACTTCCACGTCATCCGGTTAAAAGGCTTCATGGAGTTCTGGCGGACCTATCGCGGCCAGACGCAGGGCTGAAGACATCAACGTATTCTGACTTCCGCGTTCTAAAACAGCTTCAGCCGGATCACCAAATATTTCTTCGGATCCTCGCGCATATCCTTCAGCAATTGCTGCGCATTGTCTGCGGTCTGGTCTGCGTGATCGTAGAACGAACGGTTCTGCGCCAATTGGCCAAGCGTTCCTTTACCCTCGTGAATGTCCTTCAGAATTACGTCAAGTTGCGTGACGGTGTCATCCAGTTTTTGCGCAAACGCGGGATCTTTGCTGAGTTTGCCGAGCGCGCCCTTGCCCTGGTTAATTTCCGTAACCAGCTGGTTGGCATTGGTAACTGCCGAATTCAAATTGTTATAGAGCGTGTCGTCCTTCAGCAGCTTGCCGGCAGTGCCTTTACCGTCTTGCAAATCCGAGGTGAGCTGCGTGATCTTGTCCACCGCGGTATTGGCGCGTGTGTAGAGCGTGTCGTCGTTCACCAGCTTGCCCAACGACCCCTTGCCCGACGAAATGGCTCCGGTAACAGCCTGCAGATCTCCAATCATATGGGTCAGGTTCCTGCCAACTGTCGGATCGTTGATCAACATGCCAACCGTGCCTTTATTGCTATTCAGGCTGTCAATCAGAACGTCGAGCTTGCGAATGAGCTTGGTGATTTCCTCAATTCCAGTGTGGCTTGATCCAATGACATCCTGAATGGAGGGTGCTCCGCCGGGCTGCAATTCGGCATTATTCGCCGGCTGGGGGCCGGTTGCGTGCGCGGAGTCGATATCCAGAAAGCTGTCGCCGAGTACGCCAGCCTGCGTAATGGTCGCGGTGGAGTCGGTGTGGATGTCGCGAATATACTCTCTGCTCACTTTCATCGTCACTTCCACCGGCGTGGGGTTGCGATCGGTTACCACGCGCACATGCTGCACGTTTCCAATCGTCACCCCCTCAAGGGTCACCGGGGCGCCATCCTTCAAACCTGCCGCGTTTTCAAAATAGGCGCGCAGGTCAATCTTCTGGGTGAATAAGCCCCCCGTCGATCCTGACATGATGAAGACGAGACCGATTAGAAGCGCGGTCGCCGCCAACACCAGCGCCCCCACTCTCAATTGTGACCACTGAATCTCTTTGCGGCTTGGCAAATTAGATCCTCTCGCTAATGGATGCAGCAGAAGCCTTGAGGATACCAGAAATATCCCGTTCAGCGGCCATCTTCCAGTACCACACTTGCGGTTGCAAGTTCAGCCGTATGAGTCACTGAGAGCGCGGCGTGTGCAACCCCCAGCCCCTCGGCAATCTGTCTGGCGCGTCCGTGAAAGCGAAGCGTCGGCCTGCCGCTCGGTTCCCGCACCACCTCTATCTCCAGCCAGGTCACTCCGTAACTGATGCCCGTCCCCAGCGCTTTTGCCCCCGCTTCCTTGGCGGCAAACCGGGCGGCAAAGCTTTCGCCTGCGCGCTTCTTCCTTAGGCAATATGCCTGTTCGGCCGCGGTGAAAACCTTGTTCAGGAAACGCACACCAAACCGATCCATCGTCCGTTGGATGCGCTGGATTTCGATCATGTCGATCCCGGAGCCAATGATCATGTTGATTACAAAACTACAACATTTGCCTTTTACGGTGGCCATGGTTCTTTCCAGGGATGTTTCAAAGTCGGCCAGTCGCCGTATCACTCCCGAACAAACTGCACTTTATTCATTTAGGTCCGATAGGACGAGGTATGAGAGCTGCCATGCGGGAAAAACACGCTGAAGACCACGCCGGCATTCCCTG
>JADGNO010000046.1 GCA_017883405.1 Occallatibacter sp.
AAGAGAGCGTGAGTGCCGCGATTTTGATTGACCACGCGTCGTTCCTGCTACCCAATGGAGAACCCGGCCGTCTGAGTGCGGCCGCGTCGCAACAGGTTGTGACGCTTCTTAACTGGGCCGCGAGCCCACACGTGAAACGGCTCAACATGGCTGTCGTTCTGATGGACGAGAGCGCCGCGGCGCTGAGTGAACGGATCACGTCCAATCCCTACGTTTCCGACATCGAAGTGCCCATGCCCGATGAAGCGGAGCGCGGGCGTTTCCTGCACTTTGCTTTGGAGGGCCGCGATATTCAAACCGCTTCTGACTATTCAGAGTCTGAACTGACGCGCCTAACAGCCGGTATTTCGTGCGTGGATATCAACGTCCTGGTACAGTCTGCCTTTGAATCCGGACGCCGTCTGGACGCTGCGTGCATGCGAGGGTTGAAGAAAGAACTGATTGAGCGCCAATGCCGCGGTTTGCTCGAGTTTATGGAGCCCAAGTGGAACACCGACGTGCTGGTGGGCCACGCGCCAGTGAAGCAGCGGCTCCGCGAGGACGCCCAACTACTGCAGCGCGGAGATACGCAAACCCTGCCCATGGGCTATCTGGTTTGCGGTCCAGTGGGTACCGGAAAGACATTTCTGGCGCAGTGCATGGCCGGAGAGATGGGCGCGCCTTGTGTGATCCTGAAAAATTTCCGCTCCAAGTACGTCGGCGAAACGGAAGGGAACCTCGAACGCGTGCTCGGCGTATTGCGAGCCATGGGGCCGGTGGTAGTTGTCATCGACGAAGCCGATGCGGCTTTAGGTAATCGCGAACAGGAAGGTGATTCCGGCACATCCAGCCGAGTTTTCTCTCTGATTGCGGCGCAAATGGGAGACACGCGATTCCGCGGGCAAATTTTGTGGATGCTGCTGACTTGCCGCCCCGACCTTCTCCCTATCGATTTGAAGCGGCAGGGACGAGCCGAGGTTCACATTCCCCTGTTCTATCCTTCGCTGGTCGAGGAGATCCGGGCAATGTTTCAAGCCATGGCGCGAAAGGCAGGAATCCAGTTGAGTCCAGAAGAAATTCCCGAAATCAACTCCACTGGGGGGCTTTCAGGCGCTGATATTGAAGGCATCGTAACCAGAGCTGCACGCCGCAGCCGGGTGCGCGGGGACTCTGGGCTTGGCAAGGGCGCTCTCGAGCATGAACTGGCGGACTTCTTGCCGTCCCTGGACGGATTAGAGAAGGAGATGCAAGAGATTGCCGCGATGCTGGAATGTACGGATGCGGAGTTTCTTCCCGAGGCGTTTCGGGAGCGCGTGCAAGAGCAAGGCGGGCGTGCGCGGCTGCAACAGCGTTTCTTGGAATTACGAAATCATTTGCGGTAGCACGAAAGGGGCTTTATGAAACGAGTGGATTGGTTTGACGAGCAGACGCACGTTCCGGTGATTGACGAGCAAGTTCAGAAGTTATCGACATTTGTAGATGCGATGGCGGATGGAGTCATCGACCGTGTCGAGCTAGAGAAACAGCAGTCGAGCGTGATCGAGGCGATGAAGGCGGTGGAAGCGGACCTGAACGATGAGCAGCATGCCAAGATCACACGGCTCCTGGTGGAGTTGAGCGCGTATAACATCATGCGCCTGCTGCACGAATTGCAATTGACCAGACGCGAACAAGCGTTCAACCCCGCTCCGGCAACTCGTTAAGACGCGAGTGGGGACAATCTGGCTGTTCTACGGATGCGCCTTGGCCGCTCTTCGGAGAGTCCGGCGCCGCACCGTCCTGAAAAACCAATCGGAAACGCCCGGCCATTACTGCGCCGGAACCGCGCTTAGCTCGGATCGTATCTTGCGGCCATCAGAATCCGTCAGCCATCCCTCTCTGACCAGCCGATCAGTGGCTTGCGTAACTTTGCTCCTGTAAGCATTAGCGTCAGGGTACAGTCCGGCGATGCGGGAGCGCTCGAATGCAACCTTGTGGCCCAGTTCGCCACAGGTGCCCGGACCCGGACTGGTCACGAAGTATGTGGCCACGGGAACCTCGACATAAGGCGTGCGCACGCCACCGAGGCCGTTGCCGTACTCGTCCAGCGCCACCGTTGGTTTCGTGCCGGATTCGCTCGTGTCTTCTTTGACCTCGATGCGGGCAGCCTTGGGAGGCGCCACTCCCTTGCGTGCCCACTGGAACAGATGCTGGAACGCGGCGTCGTACACGTAGGTGAGCGCAGGCTGGTCCGTAAGCGGGATGGGCGGCTGGCAGGTAATGTTAAACGGCCACTCGGCAGTGCCTTGCGCCGCACCCACGGCAGCAATTTGATCCGCAACCGTCGGGAACTGTGAGTAAGCAGCTTTGTCGATATGGCTCACGCCGGCGACCTCGTACAGACGAAAACGGTCGGCTTGGTCGTCGCTATCGGCGCGGCGTAAACCCAAAGTTGCGGGTACTTCGCCCTGCGCTACCACAGCAATCACCGGCACGCCAAATTTGCGCTGAAAGCCGCCGCGCGGATCGTTCGCCTGCGGTGGAGGAGCGCATTGATTCAGCCGCTGAATGTTCCCCGGATTGCGCGATAAGTAGCCGTCGTACGCAAATTTGCCATTGGAAAGCTTCGCATGCGAATGGATGGCGTTCATGTAGGTGAGCAAGTCGCCCCCCTGCGTAGTCATGTAGATGCCCTCAACCTTTAAACTACCCATGGGGCCGCTTCCGCTCTTGAGCGCGGCGCCCACCTGGCTGAGCGCATCGAAGCGGAGCCCGTCTTCGACGTCAGCAGGTCCGTTCTTGCCCCCGCCGGGACAAACAGCCGTGGGTGCCGGGTTCGCGAACGATACGGTGGAGTAGCGCGCCGGATTGAATTTCTTGAGTGCGCCGCTGGTGGCCGGGATCGTCACAC
>JADGNO010000272.1 GCA_017883405.1 Occallatibacter sp.
ATGGGCGCATCACCGCACCACCCAAAACAACTGGCGCCTGTTCAACATCTGCGCACTTTCTTTTTTAAAGAAAACCGGCTACCAGATTGACGATGAACTGCTGAAGAGTCATCTGCTCTGGATCGCGTCATACCATGCGGGCAATGGCTGGTATCTGGAGCAAAGTTACAACTACTACACCATCAGCCTGTTTCTGGTTTACGGGACCATCTGGAGCCGCGCATTCGGCGACGAGCATTATCCAGAAGTCGCCGCGGTTTTAGAAAAGAGTTTCAAAGAGCTGTTCGAGACCTATCCGAATTTCTTTGGCCGCGATGGCTACATCAACATGTGGGCGCGCAGCATTTGTTATCGACTTTGGATTGCCGGCGGTTTTCCGGCGTCGTTCATGCTGCACTCCGCACCGCCTATCGATCCGGGCTGGGCCAGACGCCTCTGCTCCGGTTCGCTGCTGCAATTTACAGCACGGGAAGACTTTTATGAGAATGACATTCCCAGCCTCGGATTTTATGGCCATCGCGAATTTGCAATTCAAAATTACAGTTGCCCCGCCAGCCCTTTCATCATGTTTCTACCGTTTATCGCCTTGGCGTTGCCAGCAGACTCACCCTTCTGGACGGCGAAGGAGAACGATGGAATGTGGACGAAGCTGGGCAACGATTCCGCGCGCACAGTTCTTGAAAAGCCCGGCTTGGCGCTGGTGAATCATGGTAGCAGCGGTACCTCGGAAATTATTTCCGGCAAGGTCTACGATGATGATCCGAACTATTCGAAGCTCGTCTTCAACACCCATTTTCCATGGGAAGACCGCGATCCGCAGGGCGGAACGACGCAGGAATACACGTTCCGCAGCCTCGACCCACGCGACCTTCGCGGTGTGGACATCAACTTCTATCTCACCGGCCGCGCGTTGGACAATGTAGCGGCGAAAGACGCAGGATACTCAGGCGCGCAGAGCATTTTGTTTAACGGTGCGCGTAGTGGAGTGCTGTACAGGCAGTTGCTGATGCGCAAACCGCCGAACAATGGCGTGGGGTACATCATCGACCTGGCGGAAATCACGATCCCCGGCGGCGTTATCCGCGTCGATCGTTCCCGGCTGGCATTCGAACACGAATTGACCCTTGGCCATTTTGGATTGCCTCACATGGGCGGTAAAAAGGCTGGTGTGGAGTCTTTTGAAAACGCGTTGGGCAAAGGGATGACCGCATCAATACCCGGCAGAAACGTCGCGCTCATTGTGTACAGCGGCTGGGATGAGATGCATAGCCTGGTGCATCGAGGCTTTAACGCCGAAGGCGATGAAAGCACGGTCCTGTTCGCGCATCGCAAGCGCATCGCCAGAAACCCGGCGATGGAATTGATGATTTCCGTGATGTTGCACAAGACCAGCGACACGCCCTTTACCAAGGTTGAGCTATCGCCAATCAAGGAATTCAAGCTGATGGACGTGATGCCTTCCGGGTCGGTTTTGGGAGCCGAAATCACCTTGTCGAATGGGCTAAAGCATGTTGTCGATTTCAAAGATGTCGATGGCTATAAGTCCTGTTAGCACAGCAGCTTGTTTTCTTGGCCCATTCCTCTGAAAGTTGATGTTTGCAGGCATCTCCGTTCGAAATCGGGGCATCTATCGTGCATTGGGCTGGGAAAGCCCTCCCCCTCGTGTTTTTCATGGCACCCGATTCCTGAGTATGCCGGGCCTGCGGTCGTTCACTTGCAGAGGAAGGTCATTTGAGCACTCACGAATTGGGCGACTTAGCTCGCGATAAAGCCGGCGGCAGAAACCCAAGCACTTTGCAGGAGCATGTAGCCCCACTCTCACCAGAGGCCCTCTTTGCTGGCGGCGGAGAGACGGGCGCGCTCATGCGCCGAATCGACTGGTCGCAAACTTCCCTTGGCCCAATTGAAGGCTGGCCGCAGAGCCTTAGAACATGCGTTCGCATTGTTCTGACATCCCGGCAGCCTATGTTCGTGTGGTGGGGTGACGAGCTAATCAACCTCTACAACGATGCCTACAGGAGCATTCTTGGCGGCAAGCATCCCAACGCACTCGGAATGCCTGCGCACCGAGTGTGGGCCGAGATCTGGGATCAGATCGGGCCGAGAGCCGAGTCCGCATTACGGAGCAATGAGGGCACATATGACGAGTCCATGATGCTCATCATGGAGCGATACGGTTACCGGGAAGAAACGTATTACACCTTCTCATACAGCCCGGTACCCAATGACCAGGGAGGAACCGGCGGAATTCTGTGCGCCAACACCGATGGCACAGGTCGCATCGTGAGTGAGCGCCGGGTTACGCTCCTGCGTGAACTCGCATCGCGTACCGCGAACGCCCGGACCTGGAGTGAAGCGTGCAGACTTAGTGCGCTCGGCCTGGGGACAAATCCTCAAGATATCTGCTTCGCGCTCGTCTACATGCTGAGCGACTCACGCAACGTTCTCGAACTGGCCGGCAACCTGCGGATGGAAGTCGATCATGCGGCGGCGCCGGCGCTGTTGCAGTTGGACCGGGACTCTCCATGGCCGGTTGAAACCGCGTTGCGGACACGTGAAATCCAGTTTGCGTCGGGCGTGAATCAGAAATTCCGGAACCTGCCTGGCGGCGCATGGGACGAAGCTCCGACGACGGCCGCGGTCATTCCTCTCATTGCATCCGGAGGCATCGGCAAGTCCGGCGTTCTTATCGCAGGTCTGAATCCATACCGGCCTGTGGATGACAACTACATTGGCTTCCTAAAACTGGTGGGGGGCCAAATATCAGCGAGCATCGCGAATGCCGAAGCGTATGAGCAGGAGCGCCGCAGGGCAGAATCGCTGGCAGAGTTGGATCGCGCCAAAACAATCTTCTTCAGCAATGTGAGCCACGAGTTTCGTACCCCGCTCACGCTGATGCTGGGGCCGCTTGAAGACCTCATGATGGACCCGGAAATGAAGCTCCGGGCTGATGAGTCAAAGTTGATTGAGACCGTGCATCGCAATGGCTTGCGCTTGCTCAGGCTAGTCAACACGCTGCTCGATTTTTCTCGCATTGAGGCCAGGCGCATTCAGGCGACTTATCGGCCGTTGGACCTGGCGGCGCACACGGCTGACCTGGCCAGCGTTTTTCGCTCGGCGATGGAACGCGGCGGTCTGGAATATGTCGTGGAATGCGATGCCTTGCCCGAGCCCGTCTACATCGACCTGGAGATGTGGGAAAAGATTGTACTCAATCTATTGTCAAACGCCTTCAAGTTCACATTGCGCGGCAAAATCGAGCTCACTCTACGGGCCGTCGATGGCCACGCGGAACTGTGCGTTCGCGACACAGGCGCCGGGATTCCAGATGCAGAATTGCCGCGTGTTTTCGAGCGCTTCCATCGAATTGACGGTACCCCCGGTCGGACCCATGAAGGAACCGGAATCGGACTCGCGCTCGTTGATGAGCTAGTGCGCCTGCATGGCGGCCAAGTGCAAGTTGAAAGCAGGCTTGGAGAAGGTACTGCCTTCAAGGTAAAGATCCCGTTCGGTGCGAGGCATATCGCAAACGAAAGAATTTTCGAGCAGAGCATAGCGCCTCAAACCACAATGGGGGCGGCGCCTTTTGTACAGGAGGCAATGCGCTGGTTACCCGATGGCGATCATGTTGACCCAACGACGCCTGATGAACTTGAAAAGCAGAACCTGCCTTCACTGTTAGCGGGCACGCAAGTTGAAGAGGCTGACAGACCGCGCGTGGTACTGGCCGATGATAACCGTGATATGCGCGAATATGTTAACCGGCTACTCGGTCGGCGCTACAGCGTTACCGTTGTCAGCGACGGTGAGCAGGCTTTGGCTGAAGTGCGTAAGAACCCTCCCGACCTTGTTCTTACCGACGTAATGATGCCAAAACTCGATGGATTTGAATTGCTGCGGGCGCTGCGAGAAGATCCTGCGACCGCTGCTCTTCCGGTGATCATGCTTTCTGCGCGGGCCGGCGAGGAATCGGAATCGGAAGGCATGGAGGCGGGCGCTGACGATTACCTTGTCAAGCCGTTTACGGCGCGCGAGTTGATGGCGCGTGTGGGCGCGCATGTATCGATGTACCGACTGCGGTGTGAACTCACAAAAAAAGAACGCGAGCTGCGCACCCGCGCCGAAGAGGCGGAGCGCAACTATCGCGCAATTGTTGAAAGCATCCTGGAGGGATTCGTTTTCATTGATCGCAATTGGAAAATACGATATGCGAACGAACGGTGGGCCAAATTTGCAGGATTGAATGTCTCTGACCTGATGGGTCACG
The DNA here is from genome assembly GCA_017883405.1 of Occallatibacter sp. Lineage (GTDB taxonomy): Bacteria > Acidobacteriota > Terriglobia > Terriglobales > Acidobacteriaceae > Telmatobacter. The sequence goes on from JADGNO010000272.1 coordinate 4,268, forward strand.
ATCTATGGGAGTCTTTCCCCGGCCTGGATGATTCGGATTTCGGTCGAGCCTACAGGGAAGTTATGGAGAACTCCAGTGTTCAGCAATTAGAGCGCTATTACGCTCCTTTGGAGCAGTGGTTCCATGTCAGTATCTATCCGACGCAAGACGGCATTTTGATTTTCTCGCTGAACGTGACCGAACAGCACCGGCAGCACGAACGGTTGATGATGACTGAAAAGCTGGCTGCAACCGGCCGCCTGGCCGCAACCATCGCCCATGAGATCAACAATCCGCTTGAGTCGGTGCTCAATCTGATTTACCTGGCGCGAACTTCAATGGCGGAAGCCGACACAATCAAGGGCTATCTTTTGACTGCGGAAAAAGAGATCACCCGCGTATCTCACATCGCCAGGCACACTCTCGGCTTCTATCGCGACACCTCGATGCCGGCACAGATTGAACTGGGGGCGCTGCTCAAAGAGGTTCTTGTGGTTTACGACAGCCGCTTGCGGGCTGCAGGTATCAAGGTCCACATCGATAGTTCCGCCAAATCGACCGTCAAAGGACTGCGGGGCGAGATGCATCAGGTGCTTTCAAATCTCGTTTCAAATTCAATCGATGCCATGCCGCAGCCAGGGACAATCTCGATTTCGATTGAAGACTCTAGTTGGGAAGGCATGCCGGGAGTGAACATCACCGTTGCCGATACCGGAAAGGGCATCCCAAGCGAGAATCTGCCGCGGCTGTTTGAGCCGTTCTTCACCACCAAGCCAGATGCTGGAACCGGTCTGGGTCTCTGGGTTGTGAAACAATTTGTCGATTCCTGGAGCGGACGGATTTCAGTCGAGAGCAGCACTGACAAAGATAACCACGGGACGACCTTCAGTTTGTTCGTGCCAGTCGTTGCTCTCTCCAAAACTCGGAACAAGAATATCTAGGCCCGGCAACCGTTGCCCCATCGAGCAGCTTCGCCGCAACGAGCAAACTTCGCCGCAGCGAACTGCTTCGCCGCAGCGAACAGCTTCGCCGTAATAAGATCGAAATGAAGGTACCGGCAAATGCACGTTCTAGTTGTTGATGATGAACACCTGATCACCGACACGATTTGCGCAATTTTGAACGCGAATGGGTTCAGTGCGGTGGGAGCATACGGCGGCGATGAGGCGCTGCTGGCCATCGCGGAATTCCGTCCGGAGATCGTGTTAAGCGATGTGCTGATGCCCAGAATGTCGGGCGTGGACCTCGCCATCAAGCTGCGCGATCAATTTCCAGACATGAAGATCATTCTTCTTTCTGGCCAGGCATCCACTTCAGCGATGATCCAGCGTGCCGAAGCCGACGGGTATTATTTCACTCTCTTCCCCAAGCCCATCCATCCTGATGATCTGATTGCGCGGCTAAAGAAACTTGCCTAGCTCCGAATGAAATTCCGACCATTTTCAAGAGCGCCTGAGCAGGCGTGTTCTGCTGCTGCCTGTTCAGGCGCTCCACTTCGGTTTCAGGCCAGGTCGAATCGATCCAGGTTCATCACCTTCGTCCACGCATTGACAAAATCGTGTACGAAAACTTGCTGCGCATCGCTGCTTGCGTACACCTCGGCGAGCGCGCGCAGTTGAGAGTTCGATCCAAAGACCAGGTCGACGACGGTGCCTTTCCACTTGATTTCGCCGCTGCGCAGATCGCGTCCTTCGAGCACGCTTTCATCGGCCGCAGACTTCCGCCACTTGGTGCGCATGTCGAGCAGATTGATGAAGTAGTCGTTGGTCAAGACTCCCGGCCTATTGGTGAAAACGCCAAGCGTAGACTGCGCAAAGTTCGCACCGAGTGCGCGCATGCCTCCGATCAGGACCGTCATCTCTGGAGCAGTCAGAGTGAGCAATTGCGCTTTATCCAGAAGCATATTTGCCGCTGAACTCTCGCGTCCCTTGCGCACGTAATTGCGGAAGCCGTCCGCGACCGGCTCAAGCGCAGCAAACGATGCGGTGTCCGTCTGCTCTTGCGTTGCGTCGGTACGGCCCGGTGCAAATGGAACCTTTACGTCAACGCCTGCCTTCTTCGCTCCCTGTTCAATAGCGGCATCGCCCGCAAGCACGATCAGGTCGGCGAGAGAAATTTTCTTTTTGCCTCCTTGCGCCGCATTGAATTCCTTTTGAATGGCTTCGAGCTTTGCGAGGACCTTGGCGAGCTCCGCAGGCTGATTGACCTCCCAGTCTTTCTGAGGCGCCAGCCGGATACGTGCGCCATTGGCTCCGCCACGACGGTCACTGCCACGGAAGGTCGCAGCAGAGGCCCATGCTGTGTTGACGAGTTCTGCGACGGAGAGGCCGGATGCCAGGATCTTGGCTTTGAGCGCGTCAGCGTCCTGCGTGTTGATGAGTTCGTGATCGGCAGCGGGCACCGGGTCTTGCCAGATGAGCACTTCCTTTGGCACTAGCGGCCCAAGATAGCGTGCGATCGGTCCCATGTCGCGATGTGTCAGCTTGAACCACGCACGCGCAAAGGCGTCGGCGAACTCCTGCGGGTGATCGAGGAACCCGCGCGAGATCTTCTCATAATCCGGGTCCATGCGCAGCGCGAGATCGGTGGTCAGCATTGTGGGCGCGTGACGCTTCGACGCAATGTGCGCGTCGGGAACGGTGTCCGCGCCGGCGCCTCTCTTGGGCTTCCATTGGTGAGCGCCGGCCGGGCTCTTGCTCAGCTCCCACTCGTAGCCCAACAGCGTCTCGAAATAGCTGTTGTCCCATTTGGTTGGAGTCGGTGTCCACGCGCCTTCAAGGCCGCTGGTGATGGTGTCGGTTCCAATGCCGGTGCCAAAACTGTTGCTCCAGCCAAGCCCCTGTTGCTCGATCGGCGCGCCTTCCGGCTCAGCACCTACATTTGTCGCAGCCGCCGCGCCGTGAGTCTTGCCGAACGTGTGGCCACCTGCGATGAGGGCAACGGTTTCTTCGTCGTTCATTGCCATGCGGGCAAAGGTTTCGCGGATATCGCGCGCGGCTGCCACGGGGTCGGGGTTGCCGTTAGGACCTTCCGGGTTAACGTAAATCAGGCCCATCTGCACGGCGCCGAGAGGGTTGGCCAGTTCGCGGTCGCCGCTATACCGCTCATCACCGAGCCATGTTGTTTCCGGGCCCCAGTCAATATCGGTTTCCGGTTCCCAGATATCTTCGCGGCCGCCACCGAAACCGAAAGTCTTCAGTCCCATCGACTCAAGCGCAACATTGCCGGCAAGGATCATCAGGTCTGCCCATGAAATTTTGCGGCCGTACTTTTGCTTGACGGGCCAGAGCAAGCGGCGCGCTTTGTCCAGGCTGGCGTTGTCTGGCCAGCTGTTGAGCGGCGCAAACCGTTGCGAGCCCCTGCTGCCGCCGCCGCGGCCATCGGCAATACGGTATGTGCCCGCGGAGTGCCAGGCCATGCGAATGAAGAACGGGCCGTAGTGACCATAGTCTGCCGGCCACCAGTCCTGCGAGTCGGTCATCACGGCATGAAGATCCTTGATAACCGCACTGAGGTCCAGGCTCTTGAACTCTTTGGCGTAATTGAAATCCACGCCCATCGGATTGGAGAGGGAAGAATGCTGATGAAGGATTCCGAGATTGAGCTGATCGGGCCACCAGTCCCGGTTACCCTTTGCTCCAGCCGCTGTATGCTTGAGCATTTCGCCCGAATAGGGGCACTTCGCTTCGTTGGACATGACGTCTCCTTTGGCTTGCTGAAACTGATTGGCTCAATCAGTATAGGAGCCGCGACACCCTCTCGACGAGTGAAGTCATCTGTTGGTGCGATGGTCCAGGGGCAATGGGTACGGTGCCGTGCTGGCCTTCAAGCAAAGACCAGCGCGGCAGTTCTGTCCTAGAAAAGTTGAGGCGCGAATTCTATGAGGTAGTTACGCCAATTGAACCAGCTGTGCGCTCCAGGGCTCTCAATGAATACAGGGTTAAAGCCATGTTTTTTCAGGATGTCGACTGTGCTCCTGGTGTTCGGCATCAATCCGTCATCGACTCCGGTGCTGATCCAGATAAGTTTGGTGCCTTTCTTCAATCCCGCATCATCAAGATTTGCCTGATGCACCACTTCCCAGTCGGGCCGGGGAGGAGCGGGTGGCTCTGCCGCTGTTGGCGCGCCTTGTGCCGGCGCTGCAGCAGGCCGGCGTCCCAGTACCGCGCCTGAACTGAACACGCCGATCTGCGAGAACTTATCGAGATGCAGGAATGCTATATCGAGCGTTTGGAAGCCGCCCATGGAGAGCCCGGCGATGGCGCGATGCTGACGGTCGTTGATGGTGCGGTAATTCTTCTCAACGTAGGGCATGATGTCGGTCATGAACTCGTTGGTGAAGGGATTGATTGTCGGCGGCGCTCCCGGTTGCGGCGGCGGCGGAATCGCGGGCTGACCCGGCTGATGCCCGGCGGGCATGACAACGATCATCGGCTTAACCTTACCGTCGGCGATCAGGTTGTCGAGGATAAAGCAGGCTCGGCCTACTGACGGCCAAGCATCATCAGTATCCATGGCGCCGTGCAGTAGGTAAAACACGGGATACTTCTGATTGCCGGCTTCGTATCCCGGCGGCGTGTAGATGTGCATGCGCCGTGTGGCGTTGATAACCTGCGAAAAGTAGAAGACTGAAGCAACCGCACCGTGCGGAACGTCGCGCGTGTCCATCAGCGGAGATCCCGACACCGTGAACATGCTCCACACGTTCGTATTCGATTCCGATGTGCGCGTGTTGACCGGGTCAAGTACCCGAACGCCGTCAACAATAAACGCATAGCGATACGCACCGGATGGCACCGGACCAAAGCTCGCTTCCCAAATGCCGTCGGCGTTTTTATTAAATGCAAGTCCGCCCTGCGGCAACTTTGTACCAGCCGGAACCGCCGGAGTAGTTGAGCCGGTCAGCGGACCGGGACCTGCGCCGGACAACATCACGCCAATGTCGTTGTCCATGAGCATCACTTTTTGAGCATTCGGCGCAAGAATGCGGAATGTGACGGTTCCATCGGCCGACACTTCGGGTGAGACGACTTTCGGGCCCGGCGCAAATCCAGGTGGCTGGCCAATGGATGCAGAAGGAAGAACAAATGCTGCGAGAGCAACCGCGATAAGAGCGTACGAAGACTTCATTATTCCGGCTCCTTTTCCGCAGCGAAGTCTACCACTGTTCGCACAATTGTGTGCAGCCACAGCTTTGACTGTCTTCGCGATCTGCGATTCGAAGGACCCAGGACTGATGGCCAGTCAGCGAGTGTGCCTGGTCATCAGCAGGGGCCCTGCGTCATAGCCTTGTTTTTTGGCGCGATCAATAATCTGAGCGAAGAGGGGCTCGTCGAGTCGAGGTTCCCTGCTGAGAATCCACAAGTACTTTCGATTTGGATCGCCAAC
>JADGNO010000273.1 GCA_017883405.1 Occallatibacter sp.
GACCAACTGAAAGTTTCCAATGCGCAAGCGGATGTTATTTCTGGAGTTCAAAGTCGGACTCGGACAACGGAGCCAAGCCCGAATGAAGTTAACGGCAGCGTACAAATGCCTCCGCAAGCTGATTTGACAGATCTAACGCTCAATCCAGGCAGCGACGCAGGTCGGCTCGCAGAATCGCAAACCTCACTATCCAATGCGGGCTCAGCTGCGCTCACGGGAAAGAGCGCGCCGGCAAAACACTCATCACCGCGTTTAGCTTCGAATTCTGACCATGCACAGAGTTTCAAGCAAGCCATGCCTGGCCCTTCAGATGCTTTCGTTCCACATTCATTTGGTGGTTCCCGCATCTCCGAAATAACGGAAGCAGGAATAGTCGGGCCGAAGAGCACCGGCGCCGCTTCCAATGAGGTCAGAATGCAGGAAGCCTTTACCGCACTTGAATCTGGAAACAGGGCCGAGAATGGGACGTTCGGTTGGTCACGGGGCGGTCACATACAAGCAGAAGCGGGGTACCAGGATCCGGTTCTTGGCTGGGTGGGTGTACGCGCGGTAACGAGCGGCGGCATCGTTCACGCCACGCTCGTGCCTCCATCCCAGGATGCGGCCCAGGCACTCAGCGGACACATGGCTGGCCTTCACACCTATCTCGCCGAAAACCATACGCCTGTTGAGACCCTCAATCTGGCCCCACTTGGCAGAGATTCACAAGATATGACACAGAATACAGGGCAGGGAATGCACCATGGCGCAGGCCAGCATGCTGGACATGACAACGTTTCCGAGCCAGCGCAAGACTCGCAGTCGTCCAGGCACGCAATCGGCCGAGACACACCTCGGACAACGTCAATTTCAAACGAGGCGCCGACACTCAGCAGCGCGGCTAGAAAATCGAGGGGCACACATATATCTGTTATGGCCTGAGAAATGCGGGAATTCGCGCAAGGTGAATCAAACAGGGATGTTCAGCTTTTTATTAATTGCAGGAGGACAGAATGGCGGCAGCAGCACTATTGAATCACGCGGCAATGTCGGCACAGCCACAGGCTGGGACACGCGTCTCCCCCATGGCGTCTACGGGTTCAAGCGCAAGTGACGGCAGCAGCACGGCGAGCTCATCGGCTGGCATCACGGCCAATGACTTTCTTACGCTCCTGGTGACGGAGATGAAAAACCAGGACCCGACAGCGAATACCGATCCCAACGAGTATATTAATCAGCTCGTAAACGTGAATAGCCTGCAGCAGTTGATCAGCATCAATCAGACTCTGACCGGCGCATACAGCCCTTCGAGTCCAAGTCCGGTGGCGAAACCGGCCGTACAAGCGGCTCCGGCTAACTCCGTTGCAGCGAATGCCAAGGCCGCGGCAGACATTAACGGTAAGCCTGGGGCATTACCCGTAGCTGGCGCTGATGCAGTGACTGCGGGTGAATCGACTATGCGATCTTTTCTGAGCAAGCTTTCGCATGGGAACCTCAGCGCTCCGGACGCCAATCCTGCTGCCCTCCGTCTTGCCCATGCGCTCGATGGCCGCGGCACTTTGCCCACATCAAAATAGTGAACCCGGCCTTATTGGCCACAACACTTGAAGCAGCATACACAGAGGAGACAATCGATGCCGAGTTTCTATATTCCACTTTCAGGCCTCAATGCCGATTCAACGGCGCTGAACACAATCGCAAACAATCTCTCCAACATGAACACGACTGCGTTCAAGGGGCAGACCACTAATTTTTCCGATCTGTTTTATCAGCAGATTGGCACAACCGGCGCGGGCGAAGGAATACAGGTTGGTGGCGGCGTCAAGGTTGCTTCGAACCACACGAACTTTACGCAGGGCACCTTCAACACCAACGGAACCAGCACCTCTGACGTGGCGCTGAATGGTAATGGCTTTTTTATTGTGAATGGCGGAGGAGCAAACCTGCTCACCCGTAATGGTGCGTTTACCCAGGATTCAAGCGGTATTCTGCGCACAGCCGATGGCTTAGCAGTTATGGGATACCCTGCCGTAAATGGCGTGGTCAACTCCAACGCTGCGTTGACTCCGGTCAACATTCCGGTCATTGGTCAGGTCATCAAGCCGCAGGCCACCAGTTCATTCAGCATGAACGCAACGCTCGATTCTCAAACGGCAATTAACAGCACCGTGACTGGACAGGTGCAAGTGTTCGATTCGCTCGGCAAGAGCTATGAAGCCTCAGTGACATATACGAAGCAGGACGCGACTCACTGGGGATATACAGTTTCTCTCCCCGATACACTGTCGCCGCAAACGAATACCTCCGCCCTCGGTGTTACGTCTACCGTGTACGGTTTCGGAACCAGTGGAGGCGGAACGGCCAGCGTGGATCCCGGAACCGACCTTACCATTACCGGGCAAACAGCCGGTGGCACAACAGCTACGATTGTGGCGCCGCCGGTGGGAGCAGGCGAGACGCTCGCCACCTACGCAACAGATCTTACCAGTGCGTTGACAGCAGCCGGGATCACGGGAGTGACGGCGAGCGGAGCGGGGTCGAAACTCACCATCGCCGGAACCGGCTTTTCGACTTCAGGTAGTGTTATCCAGGAACCCATTGCGTCAGCAAGTGCCAAAGGGCAACTGGTCTTTGATGCGAGCGGCAACTTGGTGAGCCCGGCGGCTGACATTTCCGGCATTACATTTACCGGGCTGTCTGATGGGGCCGCTCCGATGAATATGACCTGGAACATTCTTGGCTCAAGCGGGGCGCCCGTTATCAACCAGGCTGACGCACAATCCGCGACTTCATCCACGGTGCAGGACGGGTTTGGGAGCGGAACGTACCAGAGCTTCTCGATTGGGCCTGATGGCACCGTCACTGCGTCCTATTCAAATGGGCACTCGCAAGTTCTGGGTCAATTGGCTCTAGCTAATGTCACTAACCTTCAAGGCCTTGCGTTGCAGGGGAATGGCAATTACGCCATTACGTCGGAGAGCGGTGCGGCCTCAATCGGAGTTTCGGGAACGAATGGTCTCGGAGTGATTCAGGGGTCAGCTCTTGAGCAATCGAACGTGAATATCTCGGCCGAGTTCTCGAATCTGATCATCGCCCAGCGCGCCTTTGAGGCGAATGCAAAATCGGTGACCACGTTCGATACGGTCGCGCAAGATACGATCAACATGGTCCACTAGTCAACAGCGGGGCGGCCTTCAGGCCGCCCCGGGAACATGCGGCTGGCGCGAACTTGGATAAACAGCGCTTTGGCCGAAGCAAGCGTAACGGATTTCTCATTGACGATTTTGGCTTCAGTCCAGTGCCTGCGGCCTTCGCTGCGCACCAGCATCCCTTCAATCCTGATCGCAGTTGCCGATGGCACGGGACGCAGATACTCGACATCCATCTGGCGCGTCATTGCCGTCAAGCCGCGCACGCGGACCGCCTTGCTCATCGCCTCGTCAAGCAGCGTCGCAATTACGCCGCCGTGCAGCATTCCTGGCGGACCTTCAAACAGGTCTGCAACCAGCGGCAGGCAGACTACCGACTGATCCTCGGCAACGAAAAAGTCCAGATGCAGACCGATCGGATTGGCTGGCCCACACCCAAAGCATCGGTTCTGTGCCATGTGAACCAGCGGTGTTAGTTGTTCCTTTGACATGAAAACAGAATACCTTCGCGCGACCAATAGAATCGAAGGGAGATAGATTGGCTTGGCCGTCGTTTTGGGCTCCCCGGGTCCACTTCACGATATACTTGGGATTACTATGGCATCTGAAAAGACGTTCTATCTTGAGACTTTCGGCTGCCAGATGAATGCCCATGACTCGGAGAAGGTGATTGGCACGCTCCGTCAGCAGGGTTACCGGCAGGTTGAATCGGAAGAGGAAGCCGGCCTGATCCTCTATAACACTTGCTCCATCCGCGACAAGGCAGAACAGAAAGTCTTCAACCGCCTGAACGACTACAAGGCGCTCCACAAGGCGGGAAAACGATTTGGCGTGCTCGGATGCGTCGCTCAACAGGAGGGCGAGAAGATTTTCGAGCGGGCGCCTTACGTTTCGCTCGTCTCCGGCTCTGCTTCTTACCGCAAACTCCCCGAAATGCTTTCCCGGCTAGAATCCGGTGAAAACCGCATTACAGGGCTAGACGACCGGCAGACCGAAGAGACGTTCGAGACCGAGTTCACGGCCCGCCAGAATCCCTACCGCGGGTACATCACCATCATTGAGGGTTGCGACAAGTTCTGTGCCTACTGTGTAGTTCCATACACTCGCGGCAAGGAGCGGAGCCGAACCTCCGATTCAGTTCTGGAGGAAGCCAGGCGGATTGCCGGCATGGGCTATACGGAGATCCAACTGCTCGGTCAGAATGTGAACAGTTATCTAGATCCGGAAGGGAAGCGAAGCTTTGCAGAACTCCTGTTGGCTATTGCCGAGGTTGACGGAGTTCGGCGGGTTAGATTCATGACCAGCCATCCGCGAGACTTTACGAAGGATATTGTTGAAGCAATCGACGCCGAGCCGAGGCTCTGCGACCATGTTCATTTGCCGGTGCAGTCCGGTTCGGCCCGCGTATTGAAGATGATGGCAAGGGAATACACTCCCGACTGGTACCTTGAGCGGATTAGCTGGATCAGAGCGGCGAAGCGCAAAATCTCGATCTCGACGGACATTATTGTCGGGTTTCCTGGTGAAACTCCGGACGACTTCATCCAGACAATGGACCTGCTCGCCGAAGTGCAGTACGATTGCGTCTTCGGTTTTAAATATTCAGCGCGGCCGAATACGCCGGCTTTGACCATGATCGACTCCATCCCTGATCAGGAAAAGTCAAGACGGCTTCAAGTATTGCTTGATCGTCAGCGCGAAGTCCAAAGGGCTAATTATTCCAGACATTTGGGGGAAGTTCTTGAAGTTATGGTCGAAGGCCACAATCCGGCGCGAGGGCAGGTCACAGGGCGCAGCAGCCAGAACAAGCCGGTCAACTTCAGCTGGACAGATCCGATTCTGCCGGCACCTGGAAGCTACCTCCAGGTGAAGATTGTTGCCACGCATCCGAACAGTTTGGTTGGCGAACCCATCTAAATTACCAAGGGAGCAATAAGGAGCCCAGTCATGGATATCGAAGTAAGAATTCGCGGACTGATGATGGATCCGGCGACCAATATGCCCATCATTATGCTCAAGGATGTCGGCTCCGATGCGGTAATACCTATCTGGGTGGGGATATTTGAAGCGAATGCCATCGCCAGCGAAATTGAGAAGATTTCTGCGCCCCGTCCGATGACGCATGACTTGGCCAGAAATATGATGCGACACTTGAATTCCCAGCTGGAACGTGTAGTAATCACGGAGATTAAGGATGACACATTCTATGCTGTCCTTTGGTTGTGCCAGCAAGGCGAGCCGGTGGTCATAGATGCCAGGCCTTCAGACGCTATCGCCCTTGCGCTACGCGCTGATTGCCCGATTTATGTTTCGGAGCAGGTGATGCAAAGCGCGAAGTTGAATCCGGCCTCAAGCTCTGAAGGTCCAACCGCCGACCAGTTACGGGGCTGGCTCGAGGGCCTGAATGACGAGGACCTGGGCCGCTACAAAATGTAATCAAGCCATTGGTTCCAGAATTCTCGTGAAGCCATTTCGAGCTGGGGAGCATATAGCTCCGCGGCAACTCGAAGGTCGCGTATCGATAGCCCTGCCTGATCGAGTTCCGCGGCGTGCCCAACATACCAGCTTTCTAAATCGACAGCCGTTACTTCAGGGTGAAATTGCAAACCTAAAGCTGAAGCTCCGTATGTAAATGCCTGATTCAAAGAATGTTCTGTGCTTGCGAGCAGGGTGGCCCCGACAGGTAGATCAAAGGTGTCGGTATGCCAATGCAAGACGTTGAGACCCGGGGCCACGAGCGGTTTGAACCACTCAGGGAGCGTCGTTTGGGGCGCGGGATTGATTGGGGCCCATCCAATCTCTTTGCCGTTCTTGCCAGGGTAGACAGCTGCGCCCAGCGATGCCGCTATCAGTTGGGCTCCAAGGCAGATGCCTAGCGTGGGTTTTCCGGCGTCTAGTCGATTAGCAATGGCTGCGATTTCATTTTTAAGGAAGGGATAGTCGAATTGCTCATAGACGCCAATTGGTCCGCCCAGGACCACTAAGAGATCCGAAGCTGCCGCTGCGTCAAATGGAAATGCCGAGCTGGCTGCTTCGACGGAGTCGATCGTGAAGCCGCGATTCAGCAGGGGGTCGCGCAGAGTACCAAGGTCTTCAAAGCCGACATGGCTGAGCACCAGGGCATGCAGGGGAGAGTCGCTCATGCAAAGAATCATAATTGCAGGCGGTTCAGTGGCTTTCAGTATACAGAATATCTGTTATCGGACATTGTGGTACTTGGACATTCCTATAACAAGCTAAGCCGAAGTGCCGCCCTGGTGCTTTTACCTGCTCTAACGGGCACTCAGAACAACAATCCGAAGAACAATATGACGCGGCCGAACAAAACAATCCTGACACGTGGTCCGCACAACTCGGCGCAGATTCAGGCTAACTCGACCTCAGGCGTGTTCTCAGTCGAAAACGATTTGTGCATTGCCGGCGCAGGGAACGCAAGAAGAAGTAGTGGAAGGCCGCGCGAGGTGTAAACGGGGCGCGAAGGCACCATTCACATTTTGGGTCGAACCGGATATTTGGCGCGGAACAGGCCTTCCCGGTTCCCTTCTGCTAGCGTTGAAGTCTAGTTCCTCATCTCGGCGAGTAGGCGTTCCACTTCCGCCTTCTCAACTGCAGTAAGTCCGAGGAGAGGACTGCGGGCACGACCGCCATAGTAGCCATTGAAGTCACAGGCGTTCTTCACGCCGCTGATTCCCAGATCGCCGACGATTCGCTTGTTGACCGGCGCGATTCGTTTTTGCTTTTCGTCGGCTAATTTCAGGTCGTGATCTTTCCACGACAGATAGATCTCCTGGCAAGCCTGTGGAGTGCAGGCGGCCAGCGCCAGAATTCCGCCGGACGCTCCTTCATTCAGCGAACCGAGCAGCGCAGACGCGGACCCGCAGAGCACCTGAAAGCCGACTTCCTTTGAGCGAGTTTTTGGTGGAGCTGCTGATGTTGGAGTTGCTAGGCCAATGCCTGCCAAAAGGCTCTTAGAGGATATAAACGTTCCGGATGCTTCAGGCTCCGGTGCGAGCATGCGGCCGGTGACTGCTTCAAAAATGGGAGTGACGGTTACGGTGCGGCGGCGAGATGACTTGGTTGCCGCTACGGTGTCCCGTATTCTCTCGACGCTTCCGCTTGAGTCCTTTATTCCGATGATGTTGGGGTGATCTGCCAGCTCCGCGATCAGCTCAATGGGAATCTGGTAAGGCACGCACTTGGGAATGTTGTAGAGAGATACCGGCAGCGGCGAGCGATCGGCAACGCTACGGAAATAGTGAAGGACGGCCGCCGCGGTTATTTGACCGGCATAGTAGCTTGAGGTGCGGACCAGCACGGCGTCGTATTTGAATCGCGCTGCAGCTTCGGCCAGCTCAACAGTTCCCTTCACGCTTTCCCGGCCCACGCCGGCGATGAGCACCTTTTCCGGC
>JADGNO010000274.1 GCA_017883405.1 Occallatibacter sp.
CTGATCCGCGTCAACTGGAAGATGCTCTGTGGCTCACTCGAAGCCTTCGCGGCACGTTTACAAGCCCTCGGTTTGTCCGGCCGCATCCAAACCGCCTTCATCGAACGCCTCAATCTCACCCTGCGCCGCAGTCTCGCCCCACTCGCCCGCCGCTCTTGGAGCACCGCCCACCTGCCCGGCGAACTCCACCTTCATCTCGAATGGTGGCGCGCTTATTATCATTTCGTCCGGCCGCACCTGGCCTTGCGTCAAAAACTCGATCAGCCCCGCACGCGCGGCGGGCGTCGCTTGGCTCAACTCTTCACGCCCCGCACGCCCGCCATGGCCGTCGGTTTCACACAGCGGCCATGGTCGGTCTTGGAGGTGCTCAGTTTTCCTTTGCCCAACCACTAATCGTTCCCGCTAACAAAAAAACGCAGCACCCATTAGGTGACTGCGTCTTCGCTCGTTGCACAGATCTGTGCAACGAGCCGTCAGTCGACCACCCGATTCAGCCTTCACACCCCGCTCGAATTGTCCCCCGTCAAGAATGGTAGCACCCCTTGTCTCGAGAATGCTGCTCAGCCATTTTCGCGATCCCACCACTAAGGCGCTAAGTGCCATGTTGCAGGACGGCGAACCTAATGTGCGCAGGGACGGCGTCGATGCTTTAGGAATAATTGGAGGTTCTGACGCAACAAGGCTACTTTCCCAATCTTTAAAGGATGAGAGCGCAGATGTTCGTTCTTCCGCAGCCCAATCTCTCGGAAATATTGGAGAATCTGAGGCGGTAGGGGCGTTGGAACAGGCTTTGAAGGACGAGCATGAAGATGTTCGCAAGTATGCAGCCAAAGCCCTCGAAGATATCAAAAGAAAGATCATCGAACGCAAGAAAGCCAAAGAAGCCGAAGATGCGGACGATTGGGCATATAGGCATAGCCACTAAACCCTCTATTGCGAAGGAAACATGTAAATCAACTGCCCAACAAAGCGTGCACTGGACGCTGGGGATTCCGCAACATTTTCAAGCGTTTTTCTGGCTTCGAGTTTTTTCTGCTCCCAAGCAGTATCCACGCCCGCCCCAGCGCCAGTAACGCAAACCGTTGGGCGGATTCTGGTTGCTGCTATTAGAAAATTTGACGATATTTCATTTATCGCTAACAAATGGCCGTTTTGAGGAGAAAGCAAATCGTGAAAATACTCGTTATTTTGTTTGCACTTATGGTTTTATGCACGGGCTGTGGACCGGCGCCTGAAGCCGTTGCTACACAAACTGCTATTGCGGCTACAGCTATTGCCGCATCATGGACGACTACGCCAACCAACACACCAACTGCCACGCCAACCAATACGCCAACTGCCACGCCAACCAACACACCAACTGCCACGCCAACCAATACGCCAACTCCTACCCCTGTGCCACCCGTCTCGGTTGCTTCAGGTAATACCAAGTTACGCAATGGGCCTGACGCAGCTTATCCAGTAGCAGGTAAAGTTGACAAAGGCGACCAGCTTGAATTACAGGCACGCAATCAAGACGGTTCTTGGATAGAAGTACAAATGCCTAGTGGAGACAAAGCGTGGATTCCGGTTGAGAAGTTAAAACTTTCTGAAGGAATGACTGGCACGCTACCAATAATAACCGAGTTTTTGCCTCCCCCTACGCCTATTCATGGTTGGAGGGGAGATCCAGTGCAAACCCTATGTTTGGCTCTGGAAGCATCTTACACGGGGGTGTACCACCAAGAAAATCCGGATGTTACGCTTGGGCCAGGTGATAGCGATTACGATGACATCTACAAAGAAATTCAAAGTTACGTGAGCCAATTAGGTTTACAATCTGTATCTTCCGACGGCGTTTGTCATGCCACTTTGACTGTCAAGCTAATGATTAATATGTCAGGGGCCTACTACCGAGGGCAAACGTCTGGTAAGACGATGTACTGCTACGACGGTGCAAGTGTGAGCGGAAATGTTGCGCTTGCTTCTTCAGAAGCAAACCTGTCTTATTACGAAAGTAAGATGAGACCTGGCGCGAATCCAGAAACACGCTCGGGTTGTCCAATGATATCGAGATTCTTTGGTGAAAGCTACTTTGTAGCTCTCCAAGGGATGAGACAAATGTGGGGAGATAGAGTCCTTCTCTTTCCAGTACGTGGCAACCAAACCGATGTAGTGCAGTATGCCCTGCAAGAAATGATTACTCTTGGGCCAAGAGGCAAACAATTTGTCCCGGAACTCATTAAATGTCTGAAGGATTCCTGTCAGCCGTTTGGTACTGACGAGATAGTTAGAGCATTAAAAAGTATAACAGGTCAAGATTTCGGCGAAGATGCTGCGAATTGGCAACAGTGGTGGGATAAGCAAAAGCCTTAGCCTGCGTTGTGAGACGCACTTGTAAGGTAAAGACTGTGTGCCGAGGGCAAATGTTCGCCCAACAATCACATGAACACCGACCCGGCGCTCCGCGGCTCATGGGGATGCCGCCAGAACCAGCGAGACGCTATGGCGAAGTTGGCTTCGGTGCCGGCTTCCGCGCCGAGCGGGTTATGTGAGGTGTTGGGCAGTTTCAAAGCACAACCAATTATCTTGGAGGAAAAGTGGCCTTACATAGATGGATGTATCGCGGAGGACGCCCAAATCTATTAGCCAAAATACTCAATAGGGGTTGGGCCATACTTCACTCGGCAGGGATATTTCCTGACCGGTTTGTCACTTTGGAAGTCGTCGGGAGAAAATCAGGAAAAACGGTAAGTTTTCCGTTGGCGATGGCCGTGATGAACGGAGAGAGATACCTAGTCTCCATGTTGGGGGAGGAAACGAACTGGGTACGAAATGTTAGGGCCGCCAGTGGAAAGGCCACGCTGGTCCACGGAATTAGTGAGCAAGTTCGCCTCGAAGAGGTAGAGATAAGCCAGAGAGCACCGATCTTGAAAGCCTATTTACAACTTGCGCCTGGAGCACGACCGCATATTCCAATCAGTAAAGATGCGCCGCTCTCAGAGTTTGAAAAAATTGTGTCAAAGTATCCCATATTCAGAATGGAAACGATAAAATAGCAAACCTGCCCAACACCGCGAGTAGCCGACAAGTGGGATTCCGCGCCGTTTCCAGGTATTTTTCTACGCTTCGGCGGAATCCTCTTTTCGAGCCAAATCTCGTCGCGTCCACCTGCGGCTAACGCATGCCGTTGGGTAGAATGTCAATTGGCATCATTCAATGAACTGCTGAGGTTGCTATCGACGCATGAAGCGAAACAGTGCTAAACTAACATCGTTTTACAAGATCACTCGAACGAACTAAAAAGGCAAGGAAACTATGCTGAAACTCTCTGAGAACCTGCTCGCGCTGCTCCGCCAGCCAAGCACCTGCTACCTCGCCACCACGATGGCCGACGGTTCACCCCAGATCACCCAGACGTGGGTTGACACGGATGGCGAGCACGTCATCATCAACAGCGTGCAGAGCCACGTGAAGATTAAGAACATCGCACGCGATCCGCGCGTGGCCGTGGCCATCTCCGCACCAGGCAATCCGACGCGCTACTTTCAGGTGCGGGGTCGGGTGGTCAAGGTCACTACGGATGGGGCGGTCGACCACATCGAGATGCTCTCCCAGAAATATACCGGCGCGCCGTACTCATGGTATGGCGGGCGTAATCAGGTACGCGTGATCATCGTCATCGAACCCGAAAAAGTCAGCAGTATGGGATAGTTCCCGACCGTCGACGCGCCCCGCTGCGCCAGTCGAGCACCACTTTGGCGGTTGGTATTGGGGTGGGTGGCACGCTGTCCTGGCCAAAAACCTTGTCCGTCGTCGACTTGACCCCTCTAGAACACCGACTACAATCTCCGGGTAACCTTCGACACTTCGCTAGGGGTCACACCATATGCGCTTTTTCCAGCCACTCATCCAAGCATTCCGGCACCTTGTCGCAATGCTCGAACAGATTTTTCTCCAGGTCAGGCGCACGAATCGACGAGACCCTACACCTGCAAGTAGATAAGGTCTTTGTGAACGAGAGGCGAGTCGAATTGCTGGGCAAAGGCGGGCGCGTGCGTAAGATCGAAGTCTTACATGGGGATGTGCTTCAAGAGTTGGCTATATCGCGTCGCTTTGTCTACCTAGAGATTGAGTCAGGGCATATCTGGAAGGATGGATTTGAGCGCTATGTGCGCCACGGCTGTGATGCGTTGGGCATTCATCGGCGTGGTGTAATGGCTTTCGTGCGACAGCGGCTTGCGAGTTCGTCGATCTCGAACGTGCGTCGGGATGTACTGGAACCGAGGCCCGGCGAGAGTTAGCGAAATGGCTGGGACACAATCCGCATCGCACCGAAGTGACGTATGCGTATGTGCCGAAAACTAGAGGTACATCAGTGACGCGGTAGTAGCGTTTGAAGACACTTTCAAAAGTCACTGATGCCGTGATCACTCTCCTTCACTATGATTAGCCAAGCTTAAATGAGTGATGAATTGACCTACCTCGATAGATGACACACAAATACAAAATGGTCGGCTCGATGCTGCGCGACCGTTAAAGCGCGAAGCCTTAACCGGTACAATGTAATCGCCTCGGCACGGTGTGTTTGAGTCGCCACAGATTCAACGTCCGGTTCAAATTGCTCGCGATCAAAGTGCAGCGTAATCGAACCGCCTTCTCCATTCCAGGTCACCGTACCTACACCGAGGATCGGTTGGTGCAGGCTGATAAAACACTCTTCTAGCGCTGCCTGTGGAACATAGAATCTGAACGTGTCGGTGAGCCGCAGCGTGGCGGATCGGGCTTCGGCCTCTACCGACCAGTCAAATGCACGGACAAACGATTCTAGATCGGCAGCGGTGTAGGCGCGCGTCAAATCCAGGGTGAACACAACGCCATTTGGCTGGCGCTCATAATTCAATACGGATGCGGCACATTCTCGGCTGGCGCGCTGCGTCTGGCCGTTGATGAGCGGCACTGAATGTCCCTGCGAGCCCGTGTGCCAGGCTTCATAACGCTCCGCACTGAAGTATTGGCGGGTATATACCCCCGCGCCCAGATCGGCCAATAGATTCTCGCCGCCAAGATGTATGATGAAATGTCCCAGGTCATTGTGGTTGTGCGGCTCAGCGTTGTGCCCGCCTTTTGCCGAAAAAGCGATCATCGCCCCGGCGACGAAATGCCGATCGAGCACCCAGGCCAGATCGGGCAGGTAGAATGATCCGTCTGTGACGGTCATATGCAAGGCGGTCGCGTTTGTCCATAACAGATCGCGCGTAATGTGTCCCCAACGATAGATGTGATCGCTGTGAAAGTTGGGCAACTTTAGCCCGGGGATGGGCTGCTGAAAACGGACGATCAAGCGCGAAGCAAAGCCGGGCTGGATCGTGACATGCTCATCGGCATCTGAAAAGTTGACACAGGCATCGCCGCCCAGATTCACCGCTGCTGGAAACGCGGCGATACGCCGAATCTTTTCACCCGTCAGCAGGTCCAGCTGGCCGTTCGTGAACTCGCGTAGCATCTCGGCAAAGTAGGTGTAATACCCAAAACCATACACCCAGTAGCCGAGACCTTCTGGGCAACCGCCGTCGTTGCCAAAGCTTTCGAGAAAAACCTCCAGGGCGCGCACAATCCGATCGAGCATACCGGCCAACCGTTCGCGATTGTCTTCCAAAATCATCGCCGCCATACCCGCGCACCCGCCGCAGACAGCCGCCCAATTCATCGGCTCAGACTCCCACTTGAAGTGCTGCGGGTCATGGAATAACGGCTGGAAAATGCGCCGTTCGATCTCGGTGCGGATGCGATAATGAAGCCAGGGGGCGAGCTGGTCGCCCAGCAGCGCCAGCACTTCAGCCAAGACGTGCGCCGTGTGCGCCGCAAACAGATCGACAACCTGCTCGGGTGGCAGACGATACGCCTGGATGGCCGCGACGCCGACCGGCAGGTGGGCGGGCAGTGCCCACGTGTACTCATTACATATCTCCCAGATCAAGTCGGCCAGTGCAGGGAGATTCTGCTCGGTGGTATCGATCGCTGTCGCCAGCGTGAGGGCGGCCAGCCGCCGACGTCGATCGAAGTAGGGCAGCTCATAAGCCGCGCGATCGCCGCTCGTTTCAAACAGTTGAAAGAGACTGAACGACAATGACGGGACAGGCGTGGTTCGCGCGCGTTCAGCTTCAGCGCGCATCTCGTTCAAAAATTGCTGCAAATGAGGAGCCGTGCGCAACGCCTGAAGCTCGGCCGGATCACGCAGTGCAGGGAACGGAAAACCGATCGGGCGCGGTGGAGCTGCCATGAGCGCGTCATGGATCGCGCGGAAACCGGGCAGACTGTGGTTATCCGTCAGCGACATTCCTTCTCCCAAACAACAGCGCTTCAGGAACTCAAGACAGCGACAGCTTGTGACTCAAGTGTGAGGCTGTCGATGTGTCGGCGATCGGTAAGCAGATCCGTACAAGGCGCACCCAAGGCGATCGTGGCGGCCGTCGCGCCATGATTGAGCAAATAGAGCAAGCGAGTGTCCGCAGTTTGTCGGAGCACGGCTTCGACGCCTGTTGGTACAATCGCGGCTGGTTCAACACTGGCTGCCTGGCAAGCCCGATTGAGCAACCAATCCATTCCCGCTTCGTTGGGTCGCGTGCCCAGGTAGTATGCTTCGCCGCGCCCAACGCGATGACGCGTAAGCGCCGGTCGGTTGGCGTACCAATCGTCACCGTACTGCGCCAGCGCTTCAGCCCCCTCGAGATCGATCACATCGCTCCACAGCGTACACGGAAAATGTTGTCCAGCATCAGTGATGATGACGTTTTGTTGATCGAGAGCATACGGCGCAAACTCGGTGATGCGTAGCCCGAGTAAATTGCAAAACGGAGCGGGATAACCGCCCAGCCGAATGTGTTCGAACTCATTGACGATGCCGCTGAAGAATGACATTACGACGATTCCACCCGACGTTACAAAGTGCTCTAATGTTCGAGCGGTTTGATCTCGCACCAGGTACAGGTTGGGCACGAGCGCGAGACGATAGCTGCTCAGATCAGCGTCGGGCGCGACGAAATCGACAGTGATGTTGCGCCGATAAAGTGGCTCGTAATAGCTGCGGACTTGATCAAGCAAGCGCACAGCCTGGGATGGTTTGCTGTCCAGTTCAAGCGCCCACCAACTTTCCCAATCGATGAGTATGGCGACGTCGGCTTGCACTTGAGTTGACAGCACAGCGTCGATCTTGCGCAATTCCCGGCCAAGCGCGACCACTTCGCGCCAGGTGCGCGATCCGGCACCAGCATGCGGAACCATGCCGCTATGGAACTTCTCAACCCCGGCACGCGAGGCTCGCCATTGGAAGAACAACACACCTTCCGCGCCACGCGCCACCGCCTGATGACTCCACAGCCGCATCTGACCTGGCCGCTTCACCAGGTTTTGGGCACGCCAGTTGACCTGACTCGGCGCCTGCTCCATTAACAGCCACGATTGGCCGCCCTTGAGCGAACGCGCCAGATCATAGTTCAAGGCTGCGTCGATGTGGGCGAGTGGATCAGCCGGGTCGGGGTAACTATCGAGTGACACGATGTCCTCGTGGGCGGCCCATGTCCAGCAATTCAGCGGCTTGAAGTTGGTCAAGAAGTTGGTCGTCGCCGGTATAGCGGGGGTGATCTCGCGCAGAATACTTCGCTCCAGATCGAAGCATTCCAACAGGGCATCCGACGAGAAGCGCCGCCAATCGAGTTGTTGGCCGGGATTGGGATAAGTGGGCGCTTTACGAGGCGGCAATATTTCTTCCCAATCGCTGTACTGTTGACTCCAAAACGCCGTACCCCAGGCTGCATTCAGCGCGTCCAGGCTACCGTAACGCTTCTTCAGCCAATTTCGGAAGGCGCGGGCTGACTCATCGCAGAAGCATTCACTGACATGGCAGGCATACTCATTGCCGATATGCCACAACACCAACGCCGGATGATCGCGATAGCGCTCCGCTAATTTACGCACGAGGCGTTGCGCCGCTGCGCGATACGCAGTGCTACTCGGGCAATAGTGCTGGCGACCTCCCGGCCAAAGCTGCACCCCATCGGCCGTGACAGGCAGGCTTTCTGGATACTGATGAGACAACCAGGGCGGCGGCGAAGCGGTGGCCGTAGCCAGATCGACCGCGATGCCACCCGCGTGTAATAACTCCATCACACGATCAAGCCAGGCGAAATCGTACTCGCCGGGCCGTGGCTCTAGCTTCGCCCAGGCAAAGATGCCAAGCGAGACCAGGTTGACCCCCGCCTCCTGCATCAATCGGACGTCTTCTTCCCAAACCGCTTCCGGCCATTGTTCGGGGTTGTAGTCGCCGCCGTAGGCCAGATGCGAGAGGCGCAATTGGCGCTCCTGCGTTCTGTGGCGCATGGTTTATCCAAATCCTTGTTCGATGTTGAACCACTTTGGCAGCTGCGGGGGCTGCTCCCAGGCTGTAACCCAATCCGCAACATCTGGTTCAGCGAGTACCGCACAGGCTAGCCAGTGTTCGCCAGGTGCATGCTCACCGAGCAGTGTTGGCAGAACCGTGCGCGGATGCAAGAGATTGGTGTTGGGATCAACGCGCACGACGCGTCCGGCACGCCGGCCCAGCAGATCGCGCAGGCCGCTTCCGCCAGCCGGGTATTGCGCGCAGGCCAACCCATCACTGGCTTGCTCAACACCCGATCGGGCGATCGGATCATCACCGGTTCGATCGAGAGCGAAGCCGCCTTCGGCGCTCCAGAGATGTCGGTCGGTGCGTAAGCGATGAATTCGCACGTGCCACGGCGGGTTGGGGATCAGCCACGTTTCGACTTCGACGCCGGGAAGCGGATGCCAGAGTGATCGCAATGCGCCGTGGTCAACGCTGGCCTCGATCGGCCGTTCACGCACGCGATAGTATTCACCGTCATCGCTCAGCGCCAGCATGCTGTCGACCGCAGCCTGGGTCAGTCCGCGCTGTCCAAGTGGTACACTGAACCCGAACGCGGTCGAGTAGGCGAACTTGGCGTACTTTTCCCCGGCGTGCCGGATCCATGGTTCGTGCTGACCGCTGGTGAGCGCAACCACATGACGGCTCGCTCGGTCGCGGCAGAAGATCATATCAGCCTGCGGCTGGTGTTGTATGGGCGGCAGATCGGGCAAAGGCAACTCTTCAGCCTGCCAGAAGGGATGCGATTCGGGCAACGCCAGTGGCAGGAAGAACTTCAGCGCCCAATAAGGCGAGCCGGGTGAGTTGTATTGCTCAGCCATGTTGAGGTTCGGGTAAGCGTAACCGATGGATAAGAGACCATCCGCGGTGAAGATCGGCTGCTGGCTCCACCACCGGAGATGCCGCAACGCCAGCCCTTTGATCACACCCCACGGCAAAGCCTCAACATCGGCAAATGCCAATGCGCCCCAGAAACTGCCTTGTGCAAAACGATAGGTCAAGCTGCGCCCGAACGGCAACGCTGCACCGTCGGCCGTAAACCAGTGAACGAATTGTGGCGCGAACAAGGTCGCTCGTTCGCGATAGCGTTGCGCCCGCTGTGGGTCACGCTCGCCAGCCAACTTGGCGTAGATGAGACCATAGTAATGAAAAGCAAACGGGATATAGTAATCGCGCTGTGCCGTCAGGCCATCGGCATACCAGCCGTCGCCAAGGTAAAACTGCTCCAGCCGATCGAGCGCAGCCTGCATGGCGGTCTCGTCGTGCGCAGCGCCAACGTTGGCTAAGCCCAAATTCACCAGCACGCGAAAGAACAGCCAGTTGCTGTCGACGATCCCAACCTGGTTGATCGAGCCGAGCCAGTGTGCCAGGTTGTCGCGGGCCAGCGGATCGAGTGGTTCCCAGACTTTGTGAGGCACGAGCGCCAGTGCTAACCCGATCGCCGCCATCTCGACCAAACGCTGATCGCGCTCGCGTGGCGCGCCCCAATATTCAGGGTGTTGGGGATCACTGCCGTTGGTTAGCCCCCGCCGATAGCGGTCCCAATCGTCAAAGGCTCCGCCGCCCGCTGCCCATGGCACCAGCCCCCATAACGGACGCGCAAAGCCTTCCAGTTCAGCCGCATGATGATCATAGTGTGCGGCAGTGTCGCCCAGGTGCACACGCGCTGCGCCAGGGCTAAAATGCGATTTCATCGGTTCGAACAAATCGCGAACTGCCGCCTGCAAGTCGGCGCGGGTGCGCAGGTTATTGTTGGCAAGCAGATTGCTCATCGGTGTCTTGTCTGCGCTAGCCTTTGATCCCTGTCGAGGCGATACCCTCGACAAAGAAACGCTGGAATATGAGGAAGAGAACAATCACCGGTATCATCGATACGAGGGAAGCCGCCATGATCAGGGCGTAATCGGCGGAGTACTGTTGGATGAACATGCGCAGACCCAGCTGAATCGTCTTCAAGCCTTCGGAATTGAGATAGATCAGCGGACCCATAAAGTCA
>JADGNO010000275.1 GCA_017883405.1 Occallatibacter sp.
CTTACAAACAGGCCTTTGAGGGTCCGATCACGCCCGCAACACCCTGGCTGCGGTACGTCTACTCTAAATTCGACTTCACCCAGGTGAAGGACCCGGGCCTCTATGTAATCGAATACGCAGACCAGCGAACGGCGCCCTTCACCATCTCCAAGGACGCTTACGCAAACATCTGGCAGGACAGCCTGGATCATCACATTGCCGAGCAGATGGATCACGTTTCGGTTCGCGAAGGCTATCGCATGTGGCACGCTGCCTCGCACTTGGATGATGGCCGTCTGGCACCAGTGGTTGGGGAACAATTCGACGGCTGGAATCAGGCGACGGCAACGGACGGGAAGTACAAAGGTGGCGATCACATCCCAGGGATGAACGTGGGCGGCTGGTATGATGCAGGCGATTTCGACCTCGAGGAGCCAGCACAATTAAACGTGATTCAGAGTCTGGCTCTGGCGTATCGCGAATTTCATCTCAAGTACGACGAACTCACGGTTGATGAAACCGCGCGCCAGGTTGAGATGCACCGTCCCGATGGCGTGCCAGATGCGGTACAGCAAGTCAAGCACGGCGCATTGCTAATCCTGGCTCAGTTCCACAATATCGGCCACGCAATCCGCGGCACTCACGAACCAGATCTGCGCCAATATACGCAGTTGGGCGACGGTGCATCGAAAACCGACGGCCGCATCTATGACCCGAAGCTCGGTCCCAACGAAGTAAAGGGCGACTATTCCGGCAAGCCGGATGATCGATGGATTTTCTCCAGTACGAACCCGATGTTCCAGTGGAACGCGATTGCAGCACTGGCTGCAGCGGCCGATACGCTGAAGGGCTACGACGATCCATTAGCGAAAGACTGCCTGGAAATCGCGATCAAAGCATGGAACGACGAGAAAGCTCACCCAACGCCGATGCCGGTGCGCGGTGGCTTTGGCGGTGGCGCTCCGGCAGGCGCTTCCGGCGGTGTCTTGGCCGCGTCTCAGGGCACAACGTCTGGCGTTCAAAGTGCTCCTAACGGAGCCGGCGGTTCTGGCGCTCCGTTGAGTCCTGGCTCGACCACCGCCCAGACAGCTCCTCCGGCAGGCTTCGGCCGTGGCGGCTTTGGCGTCGGGCAGGACTGGGCTGCGGCTTTGGAATTGACCATTGCCACCAACGGCGCCGAGCCATACAAGTCGCGCCTGAAAGAGCTGTTCCCTCAGATGATTGCCCCGCAGCAGATGGGTGTCCGTGGTTGGACGGCGGTGCGAGCACTACCTTATCTTGACGCCAGCGCGAAAGAGCAGCTGCGGGAAGCGGTGAAGACATATATGGAAGGTCTGGACAAGCAATTGGACGCCACCCCTTTCGGCGTGCCTCCCAGTTTGGGCACCTGGGGCGGGTCGGGCGCTGTCGTGGACATGGCCATCCGAATGTACTTTTTGCACCAGGCGTTTCCTGATCTTGTCAGCCCCGAATACACGCTTCGCGCCGTCAATTACATTCTCGGCACGCATCCGGTATCCAGCACTTCATATGTAGCTGGCGTCGGTACGGTCTCGAAGACGAAGACGTACAGCAACAATCGCGCCGACAACGCTTACATTCCGGGCGCCGTGATTCCTGGATACGTCATCATCAAGCCGGACTTCCCGGAGTGCATCGACGACTTTGGATTCCTGTGGTTTGAGGATGAGGCCGTTGTGGCTGGCTCCGCTAGCTGGGTTGTGGCCGGCAACGCCGCAGAGGCGCTGGTGCGGTAACGGGGTAGTTCGGCAATGCTCACGAAGCCCGAGACCCAATGCCTCGGGCTTTCGCGTTACAGGCTGACATTCAGTCCGAAGTTCTGGCGCACGTAGTCGATCCATTGGGCATCTGTCAGTGCGCCCCATTCCACCCACTGCTCGTCTGTCATTGACGCGCGCCAAGCAAGAAGGCCTGCCGCGTCGGGGCCGACCGGGTGGCGAAGTTGCCACGTGCCGCTGTCAACGATGTCGCGGATCTTGTCTCCTACAACGTAAGGAGAGACAGGATTCTCAAGCGACGCGCGAAACAACTCGGCAATACGGCGGCTGTGCGGGTATTTGGTATCCGTAGGCCCAGGTTGCATTTTTCCAAAGATCGGAGTGGCTATGATACCCGGTTCGACGATGGCAACGTGGACGCCAAACGACTTCATCTCTTGCGCCAGGCACTCGCTCAGGGCTTCAAGAGCAAATTTCGACGACGAGTAGGCGGCCTGAGGAGCTGATGAAAACCTACCGGAAACCGAGGTGATGTTTACAATGCAACCGGAACCCCTTTCGCGCATACCTGGCACTACCGCTTGAATGCAGCGCAATGCACCAAAGAAGTTGGTCTCCATAGTGGCGCGAAAGTCGGCAATCGAAAGTTCCTCTACGGCTCCGCCATTACCGATTCCCGCATTATTGACCAGAACATCAATTTGGCCAGCTTCGGCCAGAATCCTGTCGAATGCATCGCTCACTGATTCATCGGAGTTCACATCGAGCTGGGCGGGGCGAAGCGGAAGTTGCTCCTTTGCGGCGATGGTCTGAAGCTCATCTCCGCCAGTCTGCGGATTGCGCATGGTTGCGTAAACAATATGGCCTGCGCGAGCCAGGCTCACTGCAGTGGCCTGCCCGATGCCGGTGCTTGAACCGGTAACGACTGCGATGGACATGTTTTCTCCTTTGGGGGAATGCAAAGGTCGTGAGAAACGCTCATTACGGGCGGCGCTTGCGGATTCCGTACTTGTATCACCCAGGCAACTGGCGGTCAAGTTTGGGCAAAAACTGCTTGATTTCTGTTGCTTGCCGCATATGCACCTTACCTTGAGGTGCCTTTGGGCCTGAACCAGCAACAGACCATTGCTGCTCGATTTATCGCGCTGCGGGTAAACTATTTACATGGCAGAGATTCATCGCAGGAAGACCCCTACAGTCAAAATCGGCCAGGTTCGCGTGGGCTGGGAAGTTCCCGTCGTCGTGCAGTCGATGACCAACACCGACACGGCCGACGCAAAATCCACCATTGAGCAGGTTGAAGCGCTTGCGCTCGCCGGCTCAGAATTGGTGCGCGTCACGGTCAACAATGATGAGGCCGCAGCAGCAGTTCCCGAAATTGTCGAGGGGCTCGACAAACGCGGTATTCGCGTGCCGATCATCGGCGACTTTCACTACAATGGCCATCTGCTGCTGAAGAAGTATCCTGCCACCGCTCGCGCTCTCGCCAAATACCGCATCAATCCCGGCAACGTTTCGGTGGGCCGCAAGAACGACGACAACTTCCGCACCATGATTGAGTGCGCGATTGAGAATAGTAAGCCGGTGCGCATCGGCGTCAACTGGGGTTCGCTTGACCAGGCCCTGTTGACGCGCATGATGGATGAGAACAGCAAGAAGGCCGAACCCGAGCCAGCACGCGACGTGATGATGGAAGCAATGGTGGTCAGCGCGCTCGATTCCGCTGCAGCAGCCGAGCGCTACGGTCTTGGCCACGAAATGATTATTCTGTCGGCGAAAGTAAGCGGCGTGCGCGACCTCGTGGATGTGTACGCAAGTCTTGCCGCGCGCTGCGATTATCCTCTGCACCTCGGTTTGACTGAAGCGGGCATGGGTTCCAAGGGCCTCATTGCTTCGACCGCAGGCCTGGCGCCGCTGTTGCTAGCCGGCATCGGCGACACCATTCGCGTCAGCCTGACACCGAAGCCAAACGGCGACCGTACGGAAGAAGTGCAGGCCGCGCAGCAGATTCTGCAGTCGCTCTCGATTCGCAGCTTCATGCCGCAAGTTACAAGCTGCCCCGGTTGCGGGCGCACCACAAGCACCTATTTCCAGGAACTCGCAGAACAGATTCAAAATTACCTGCGCACCTCCATGCCGGAGTGGCGCAAAAAGTATCCCGGCGTTGAAGAGCTGAAGCTGGCCGTCATGGGCTGCGTTGTCAACGGCCCAGGCGAATCAAAACACGCCAACCTTGGCATCAGCCTTCCTGGCACGTTTGAAGATCCCGTCGCCCCGGTCTATGTGGACGGTAAGCTGGCGACGACTCTGCGCGGCGACACGATTGTGGCCGAGTTCAAAGACATTCTCGACCGCTACGTCGAAAGCCATTATGGGCAAGGCGCAAAGAGCAGCGAGTTGGTAGGAACGCACTAGGGCTTCCGTTGTATCGGCGCGCACTTTCTTCTCCTTCGCATTCGCGGTAGGCTTGCAGCAATCCTCAAAGGAGTGCGGTGATGCGCTGCCCGTTATGGCTCCCGATTGCCCTTTTGTGTTTGCCTGCATTCGCATTTGCGGGCGGTCCAAAAATCTGCATGACTGCAGAAGAGGCTGCCAGGACGCCCAACAAGGACGTCTGCATCACAGCACATATTTACGAAGTGGTCGAGTTGCCGGACGGCACGCGTTTCCTTGATGTGTGTCCGCCGCAAACGCCCGACGAGGCTTGCCGCTTCACCATCATGAGCCTGCGTGAGGATCGCTATGAAGTGGGCGAGTTAGTCAGGTATCGCAACACCGACGTGCGTCTTCGCGGCATGGTGCAACCAATGCATGGGCGATCCGGAATGCTGCTGAGCCACGCGCGACAGTTTTACGGCGGACCGCCAAAATTCAAACCCAACCCCAAACTCATGCGCGGCTTCGACGCGGAACGGGACCGCCGGCCAGTAAACGACCCCAACCTGCGCTCGCAAGGCGGCCGACGAGCGTTCATGGACACGCGCGACCAGACCCCGCGACCCGCAAAGTAGTAGCCCGCCTACCAGCCGCGGCCAGCATAGCGCCGGATTTCGCTAAGCGAATAACGGGTCCCGCGCCAGTCAATTCCCTGCCGAACCAGCGCCAGCGTCATGGAGCGCATCAGCGCGTAGAGCACAACCAACGTCGCGGGGGCATACAAAATTGCCAACCACGCTGGCGCAGCCGTCACTTTGCGATTGCCCCAGAACGTAAGCGCGACCGCAACGTAACTGAGCAGACCCGCAACCAGCGCCCATCCCCCTGCAACGATTGCGATCAATGGCAACAACGCAATCGTTGCCAGACCAATGCTCGCAAGCAACGTGAGGGCCACGTTATAGCGGTAGGCCGCGAAGCCATTCTTCTCAGCAAGATGCACTACACCTAGAGCGCTGTGCAGCCAGCGCAGGCGCACCAGGTCCGGGCCAAGGACGACGCATTGCCTGTACCCGGCCC
>JADGNO010000276.1 GCA_017883405.1 Occallatibacter sp.
ATCTATAACAACCTGATGCTGAATGGCGGGATCAAACTGCGCGAGGGCTACTTCCGGGTTGTCGAGAATAATGTAATTGTCAACAACTCCTTTCATCCTCACGTCTGGTTCAAAGGAAGCGAGGATGTCTTTCGCCACAACATTGTTTTCAAGCTGTATCAGCCAATCCGCATTCCCCAGCCTTGGGGCGCCGAGAACGACTACAATTTGATGCACGTGGCAGGACTGAAAGATGCGCGGCCCGTGGCGACGCTGCAACAGCAGAGCGGTCGAGATGAGCACTCTCTTGAAGCCGACGCGCTCTTCGTGGACCCGGCTAATGGCGACTACCGTGTGCGGGAGGATTCTCCGGCGCTGCGCCTCGGCTTTCGCAACTTCCCGATGGATCAGTTCGGCGTGCAGTGGCCGCCGCTGAAGCGCATCGCACGCACTCCGGAACTGCCTCGCCCGCAAGCAGCGCAATTGACCGTGCCCGAATCCACGCGTGATCCCCGGCCGGCTGTATGGATGGGAGCTATGGTCAAGAACGTTGCCTGCATGGGAGAGGTCTCCGCGTCCGGACTACCTGGAGAGATTGGAGTCCTGCTCGTAGTGGTACCGCCCGACAGCCGCGCGGCCATTGCCGGACTGCGCGCGGGCGACGTGATTCTGAAGATTGCCGGCAAGCCGACCGATTCACTGGCTGCGTTCCAGCAAATCACAGCGGCTCTGCCAGCCACCGGCCACCTGCGTATTACCATTTGGCGGCAGCAAAAAGACACCAATATCGAGGTCGAAGCGCCAGTGCGCTAGTCTTGGCGTGTACCCGCGATTCCACTGCCGATTGGCGCGCAAGGCGTTAAGCCACGCGCGCCAATCCATCAAGACGCTCAACGCGCCGCTGGCACAAAAGGACGCAGTTTGACTTGTTTGCTCTTGATTGTCAGCCTGGCCGAGAGAGCGCCCGGACCATCCGCGCCTTGATTCGCCGCTTCGATGTAAATCTCGCCAGCATCCTTCGTGCTTTGGACGATGATTTGAGCCAGACCATGGAAGAGCGAACGCTTCGAGCCTTTTTCGCTTTCCTGGCAGTTGGAGTTGCCGTTGCCGACGCCAATCAGCTTGCCAGCTCCCCAAACTCTGAATGCAATCAAGTCATCAGCAACCGGCACGATGCGGCCTTGGCTGTCGAGAGCCTCCGCTTTCAGTATTGCTACGTCCTCGCCGTCGGCAAAAATCTCAGCGCGATCCGCCGTCAATCGAAGGCTGGCCGCCGGTCCGGTTGTCTCCCGCTTTTCGCTCAGCACAACCTTGCCGTTCTTCAAGCCGCGCGCCTCTATCAGGCCCGCCTCATACTTGACCTTCCATTCCAGATGGCCAAGGTGCGGCACCTTCTGGCTGCCTGCGGAAACGCCATTCACCAGCAGCTCCACTTCATCCAGGTTGGAATAGACCCAGACCGCGATCTCCGTGCCTTCCTTGCCAAGCCAGTTCCAATGCGGAAACAGATGCAGCGAAGGTTCCGAACGCCACCATGCCTTGTAGTAGTAAAAGTAGTCCTTCGGAAATCCGCACAAGTCCACGATGCCGAAGTTGGCGCTGACCGACGGCCAGCCGAATGGCGTCGGTTCACCACGATAATCATAGCCCGTCCAGGCGAATCCGCCAGCCGTCCAATCACGCTCTCCATAGAACTTCCACCATAACTCCGGCAGTTCAAAGACGCCGTGGTAGGCATCGACCACATTGCGTTGCCAATCGGTGGTGTATTCGCCTCGCGTGCTTACGGCGCTTGATGTCTCGGAGCCAAAGATAGGGCGCGTGGGGTTGTCTCTGTGGAAGGCATCGGGAAAATCGAGGTGGTAGTTGAAGCCAACCAGGTCCACGGCGTCAGAGATACCCTTGCGGTTGTCGGCGTTGACAGCTGCGGAGACGACACGAGTGGGGTCCAGCTCATGGCACTTGCGCACCATAGTAGCCGCAATCGCCGCGCCCTGCTCGGCCATCGGCCCTTGAAGCGCGTTTTCCTCATTACCGATGGACCAGATAATGATCGAAGGCGAATTGCGATAGCGCTTGACCATCGCCTCCAGTTGCGCCAGTCCGCTGGGATTGGAGCTTGCCTGTCGCGTCTCGCACATCAGCATCACGCCCATGCGGTCGCAGGCCTCCACCCACTCTGGCGTGGGCATGTTGTGCGAGGTGCGCACTGCGTTGCATCCCATTTGCTGGAGTACGCCCAGCCGGAAGTATTGCAGGCGGTCGGGCAGCGCGGCCCCCACACCTGCATGGTCTTGATGATTGCAGGTTCCCTGAATCTTCAGAGATTTGCCGTTGAGGAAGAATCCCTTCTGCGCATCGAATTGCACTGACCGCACGCCAAAGCTCACACGCTCTGCATCGCGCACTGTTCCGTTCACTGAAACCGTGATGATCGCTGTATAGAGATGGGGTTCCTCGACCGACCACAGAGCTGGATTCATCAACAGTGCGCTCGCGCTGAAACGAGCGAAACCATCCTCATCCACCTTCTGCGCGGGGGCATCAGCCGCCGCAACGGTTTTACCGGCAGCGTCGAGAATCTGCCAGCGCACCTGCGCTTCTTCCGCCTGCTTGCCCTCATTCTCGACAATCGTAGCCAGACTCAGCGTGGCGCTCGGCGAGCCGGAGTTGCCGGAGACTGTCGAGCGTACGGTGCTCTCCCATCGGCCCAGATGCAGCGCATCCATCTTGGTCAGCCATAAATGCCGATAGATGCCAGCGCCCTCGTAGAACCAGCCATCGCCAGTGCGGGCATCGACACGCACTACGATGAAATTCTTCGCCCCGTAGATCAGAAAATCCGTCAGATCGAAGCGAAACGGCACGTACCCATTTTCATTGTTGCCGATGAAGCATCCGTTGACAAAGATCTGCACATCGCGGAAAGCGCCATCGAACTCAATCCAGGTGCGGCGGCCATGATCGCTTGCCGGTACATCGAAGTCGTGGCGGTACCAACCCACACTTGTCTCGGGATAGCGCCTGCCCAGCGGCTTGTATCCATGCGAGCGCAATTGGCTGTCTCCAGAGCCGGAATCGTCATGCACAAAGGGAAGCTCGACGGCCCAGTCGTGCGGAAGATCGATCGAGCGCCATTTGGAGTCGTCGAAACCTGCCTTGGCAAAGGCAAACTCGCCGGTCTTGGAAAAATCGCTTTGACCAAAACCAAAGCCCTGGTCTTTCACCGGGTCGTTGCCGTCGCCGAGGACAAACTTCCAGCCAAAATCGAAGAGCAGTCGCTCGCGCGGAGCCACGGCAAGACTCGCCTCCGGCTTGCCTGTGTCCAAATTATCTTCGTGGAACGCGATGGTGCGCGCCCATGCCGGGCGGGTTGCCAGGCAGGTAGCGGAGAATGCCAAGCCTGACGAGATCAGATCACGACGGGAGATGCGCTGCATTGTGCCTCACAGAATTGAATGGGACTTACCGCACGATTCTAACATTCATATTCTTACCGCCTCATTTCACGAATGACGCAAATCGAGGTACAGCGTCCCCGCACCGGTGCGGGTGGTTTCCGAGCGCGCGTACTCAACGAAGAATGGGAGAATACATTTCGAAGATGGTACCCAGCATTCCGTCCAAGAGTCGATGCAGAGGTCAACAACACGGCCTACTCCCTGGATTCTTCCGCTCTCCTGCTTTGCTTCAGAGGCGGTTGGGGTTGCGTTGGAGTGCGACGGCTATAACCGCCGCACTCCAAAATTCAGGATTTGCGGAAGGGGCGGCCCTTTACGATGCCTATGCCTTCTCGGAGGGTGACAAGCTGATCTGCGGCCAGCGCAGGGTACTTCTCGACGAGCCCCAGGGACCAATGGATCTCAATATCGGCGCTTGTCGCAGCGCCCAAGCCGAAGTGCAAACGGGGATCGCTGGCGGGAAGATAACTGGATTGACTCAATACCTCTTGCGCCTGCATCTTGCCGCCGTAGCGAGCCAGGACGCGCGCGCCAATAGCACTACGGTTGCTCTTGACTCCCTCAAGACGGATCTTGACCCAATGGTTGCCAGCGGGGGCGTCGTTGCGCAACAGCGAGGGAGGCTCGTTGACGTTCATGATCAGGATATCCATATCGCCGTCGTTGTCGAAATCACCAAAGGCAAGGCCGCGACCGCAGTGGCGGGCAGCGATACCCGGACCGGCCTCCGAACCCACTTCGGAAAAGGTACCGTCACCCCGATTGCGAAAAAGGACGC
>JADGNO010000277.1 GCA_017883405.1 Occallatibacter sp.
CAGACTTTCGCCGCGCTGCAGCAGGTCGACCAATTTAACGTTGATGCGCGCTGCAGAGCGCGCCTTGCCGCGTTCGATGAACAAGGTCTGCGCGCGTGCACACAACCAGCCGATGGCAGGCCAGCGTCGAACTTCGGATTTGGCCACGAAACGCATCGGTACGACAGCATTGAGCACAAACACATCCAGCCAGGAGATGTGGTTGGTGACGATGAGACCCTGGCGCAATGCGTGCAGCGGATCATGGTCTGCGATCTCGATACGGACATTGAATATCTCCAGCAATCCGGTGGACCAGCTTTGCAGGATTCGCCTGCGTATCGCCAATCCGAACCAGGGAAAGGCTATCGCTATCGTCAAACCGTAGCCAATATGCAGCGTAAGGCGTGTAGCGCGGAACAGGGCGATCAGTCGTCTGGTCAAGATGCGCACCTGAGTTAAGCCTCTGACAGCACGGAGAACACAGAAAACGTGCAGAAATAGTCCAGGGTTACGCCAAAGCCTTGTGTAAACAGCATGGCGCGAATACTACGAAAGCTATTCCGGGTGATTTCGGTGTTGTCTTGGGCAAACAGTTTCATGGGATTCTCCTTCATTGTCTAGTAACGGCGTTGCGTACTTCGATGAACAAGCTATTGCCATGGATCTTCTTTGCCATCTTCTTGGCGTCGGTCATGGCGGCGGAAACTTCGTGATGCGACATAAATTGCCGGGGTGATACCTGGGTTGCGCCGATGGACAGGCAGGTGAGCGGGTGGAATTTCACAACTCCGTCGCGACCTTCGCTGCGGTAACCGCCTGCAACAAGGTGTTCTTCCTTGAACAACAGTTCAGCGGCTTGCTCGAACGAGCGCAAAGCCTGTTCGCAGCGCGCCTTCCAGTCGCGGCTTTGCATCAGCAGAATGAAATCGTCGCCGCCGATGTGGCCGATAAAATCCAGCTTGGGGTCGCATGCCCAACTCAGGATGCGGCCTGTGAGTTGGATCATCTCGTCGCCTTTGCGGTAACTGTAGGTGTCGTTGAAGGGCTTGAAGTGATCCAGGTCGCAATAGCAGGCGACGAATGGCGTATTCGCGTGCAGCAGGCGCTCGATATGTTCGTTGATCGGCACATTGCCGGGCAGCAGGGTGAGCGGGTTGGCGTAGCGCGCCGCTTCCAGTTGCATCGGTGTCAGTTCGCGCAACAAGTCCTGGCCGGAAGAGACGCCGATGTAGCGTCCGTTCTCGGTGATGATGAAGCCGTCGGCGAAATGGCGGCTGTCTGCCTCGGCCATGAAGTGGCTGAGTTCTTCGATGGGCATTCCTTTTTCTACCAGCAACGGATCGCCCTGAATGAGTTCACTGCAGGGTTTTTTGCAATGCAATTCGCGCTGGAACGGTTTGGCGAAGCGGTCGATGAAGTGATAGCGGTTGATGAGTCCGAGCGGTACGCTGTTCTTGACTACGGGAATGATGCGCAACGCCGGATTGGTATTGAAGCGCTCAAAAATGTGGTCGATCAGCGAGTCGGGGTGTACCGGCTCAACATAGGTCAGCAGCTTGTGCGCTGTCGTTTGCGAGCGTTGGTTGAATTCGGCCTTGGGAAAGAGGGCGATGTTGGACGAATTTATAATGCGGCTGGTTTCGGTGGGAGCCAGCAGCGGCGGTGTGGGACTGGGACGTGCGATGAAATAGCCCTGGCCGAGAGCGATGCCGATATCTTTCACCACGCGCAACTCGGCTTCGGTCTCCACGCCTTCGGCGATAACGTGTGTGCCGCAACTTTCGGCGATATGCTGGATGGATTTCAGGAACTGCAACTTGACCGGATCGTGATCCACACCCTGCACGAAATGCATGTCGATCTTGATGAACTCGGGACGCAACTCCGACCACAAGCGCAAGCTGGAAAAACCTTCACCCAGGTCGTCGATGGCGATCTTGAAACCCATGCCGCGGTAATGCAGCAAGGCATCGCGCATCCCCTCGAAATCGAAGGTCGGCTGATTTTCGGTGATCTCGATGATCACCCGGCCCGGGTCGAGGCCCAGTTTCCGCAGGAACGCCAGCGTCTGGCCGTCCTTGAAGCTGGGATTGGTCAATGCCTCCGGGCTGACGTTGAGAAAGAGATTCCCCGGCAAGTTGAGTTTGGCGAATGATTCCAGCACGATTTGGCGCGACAGCATCTCCAATTCCAGTTGCAGACCTTGTTGTTCAGCCGCGCCGAACAGGTTGATCGGCGAGTGCAGCGGACTGTCCGCGGGACCGCGTATCAATCCCTCGAAGCCCAGGAACTCGCCGCTCTTGAGATCGATGATGGGTTGGAACAGGGCGCTCAAACGCCGCTGTTCGAGGATTTCACGGAGTGGCGTCATTGCTTGCTCCTTGGCGCGCGGCAAGATCAGGTTCGCCAAAAACTGTGCGCGGGCAGTGGTGCGGTACTTTTCGAGAGGTAGAATGCTGAGCATGGAGTCCTCCTGCTTGTCTTACTAGGATGCGGAAGATAACGCCGAGTTGTTACGCTAATATGACGGAGAGATGATGGAAATACTTGGTTTGCGGCACCGCGCGTCCGGTGTGAACTCGTCCTTTGTCGGCAAAGGGCTGCCGTTCGCGGACTATGTGCAGCGCACACAAGCCATGCTGTGGCAGCTCCATGACGGTAAAAACGATCAGGAAAAGATCGTTGCAGGCAACGCGCCTTTTGAATTGCTGCCGCTAGGCGACTTTGAAAAAGGGCGAGATAAGCCTTATAAACGCGGCGTGCTGCTCACTCATGGGTTGATCGATTCCCCCTATCACATGCGCCATCTGGCAGCGTTCTTCCAGCGCAAAGGCTTTCGTGTGATGGCGGTTCTGTTGCCCGGGCACGGCACGCAGCCCGGCGACTTGCTCGATATGCGTTGGCAGGAATGGGCCAAGGCGGTGGCCTACGGCGCAGACTGTCTGGATGCCGAAGTGGATGAGCTGTATCTGGCGGGTTTTTCGGCGGGCGCTGCATTGAGCGTGTTGCAAGCTGCGCATGACGAGCGGGTGCGCGGCCTGTTCCTGTTCTCGCCTGCATTCGAGATCACCCCGCGCGCGGCTTGGGCGAATCTGCACAAGCTATACAGCTGGCTGTTTCCCAAGGCAGCATGGGTGAGCAGGATGCAAGATCGCGATCTCTACAAATATGAATCGTTCTGCAAAAATGCCGCGGCGCAGATGTATGCGCTGACGCAGGCATTGCCGAAAAGCGAAGTGAACATCCCGGTATTCGCCGTCGCCAGTGCGGACGATG
>JADGNO010000278.1 GCA_017883405.1 Occallatibacter sp.
CTTTCAGACCAAATTGATGAATCAGCAGGCATTCCAGGCTGCGCTTGCAGATTTGCTACGCAATCGCCCGGCTGACAAAGAGGTCGCGCTGATTTGGATTGACGTGCTGAACCTGCGCCGCGAATTTGCGCGGTGGGGATCAAAAGGCGTCGACTCTCTGGTGGCTCATATCGCTGACTCACTGCGTTCGGCGGTGGATACCGATGCACTGATTGGACGGTTCGGCGCGCGCTGTTTTCTGGTGGCGATGCCGGCTTCAAAAACCGATGCGGCCGACCGTGCTCGTATTCAAATGACCGCCGACGCGCTTGAGCCAATGCGCGTTCTCGGCACCGAAATCAGGCCCGAAGTCGCCGCCGGAGTGGCGTTTTACCCGTCGGACTCGGTTTTGGCGGAGGACTTGATCCGGTATGCAAGCCTGGCCGCTTCTCGCGCGGGAGGCATGAAAACCGCCAGCGTAATGAGCTTTGACGCCGCCATGAACAGCCTGGTGATGCGCGACCACCAGCTCGAGGTGGAGATTCGCAAAGGGCTCGATAACGATCAATTCCGCGTTCACTATCAGCCTAAAGTTGATCTGCAAACTGGCGAGATTACAGGCGCCGAAGCGCTGATGCGCTGGAACCATCCTGAATGGGGTCCGGTGCCGCAAAGTGAGTTCATCCCTATTGCCGAGCGCTCTGACCTGATCCATCGCATCTTCGATTTCGCTCTTCGAACAGCGATGTGGGACTCGCAGAAGTGGCGCGACCGCGGTATTGCCCTTCCCAGCATTGCCGTAAACGTTTCGCCGGCAAATCTACGCCGCGACGACTTTATCCAGACAGTTCATGCTATTCAAAAGGAAATTGCGATGGCGCCTACCCGTCTGGAGCTTGAAGTGACGGAGTCGATGCTGCTGGAGGATGAGGAACTGTTCGGCAACCGGCTGCATCAGATGCGGGCCGCCGGAATCCGCGTGGCCATCGACGACTTTGGCACCCGCTATACCGGCTTCAACATGCTTCACCGGCTGCCGCTTACCACGATGAAGATTGACCACTGCTTTGTGCAGGGAGTCGATCGCTCCCAGGAAATGCGGGCACTCTGCAGGACGATTGCCGCCATGGCTCGGCAGTTGAAGCTGCGCACCGTGGCCGAAGGCATTGAGACTCCCGGTGAATTCAGAGTGATGCGCGAGATCGGTTGCGACGCAGGACAGGGCTACCTGTTCCAGCGGCCCATTCCAGCGGACGAGTTCGCACAGTTTATGAATGAGTGGCCGGAACGGAAGCGGGATTTCGGCTTTGTGGTCACTCACGATATAGCCTCCGGCTTCTGATCCGGTTGGGCCATAGCGTGTTTATTTATAATCCAGACGAGCGCAAAGCATCCCAGCCAACCCGCTCTCTGGAGCCAGAGAATGAAGTTTGACATCCAGGAGATCATGGGTCTACTGCCCCACCGGTACCCTTTTCTCCTGATCGACAGGGTCGTAGAGTTCGAATCGCAAAAGCGTCTGGTCGCGATCAAGAACGTGACAGTCAATGAGCCCTTCTTCCAGGGGCATTTCCCCGGCTATCCCATCATGCCCGGCGTACTGGTGGTTGAAGCCATGGCGCAGGCCGGCGGCATCATCATGACGGCCGAGATGCCTGACCGCGAGAAGAAGCTGGTTGTGTTTTCCGGCATTGAGCGCGCTAAGTTCAGGCGTCCCGTGACGCCCGGCGACCAGCTCCGCATTGAAGTAAACGTGCTTTCGTTCCGTTCACGCGCCGGCCGTATTGAAGGCAAAGCGTACGTGGACGGCAAGCTGGCCTGCGAGGCTACGCTGACTTGCCAGGTGGTTCCGCGCCAGCGTGAAACCAGCACTCATGCAGCTGCCGACACGCAGGACAAGCCGGGGTCAGAAGCGGAGCAGCAGTGAGCGTACATCCGAGCTCGATCGTTGCTCCTGGAGCAGTGGTTCCCGACTCCTGCACTGTGGGGCCTTTCTGCACCATCGGCCCTGAAGTAGTGCTGGGCGAGAACTGCAATCTGATCTCACACGTGGTAGTGGACGGCCGAACGCGCATAGGCGCGCGCAATACCATTTACCCCTTTTCGTCGATTGGCGTGCCGCCGCAGGATCTGAAATATCGCGGTGAGCCGACCGAAACGGTCATCGGCGATGACAACACCATTCGCGAGAACGTAACTATCAGTCGCGGAACAGTGGGTGGCGGCGGCATTACGCGTCTCGGCTCCAACTGCCTGCTGATGACCTGCGCGCACATCGGTCACGACAGCGTAGTGGGCGATCACTGCATCATGGCCAATGCAGCCACGCTTGCCGGTCACGTCATCATCGAGGATTACGTAACGCTGGGCGCGTTTTGCCCGGTGCACCAACATTGCATCGTGGGCAAATACGCCTTTATCGGCGGCGGAACCATCGTCACCCAGGATGTGCTGCCGTTCTCGCTCACCTCATCCAAGCGCGAAAACAGGGCCTTCGGCATTAACAAGGTGGGCTTGCAGCGGCGCGGCTTTTCACCGGAGCGCCTGCAGACACTGCAAAAGGCCTTCAGGCTATTGCTGGCAGCTAAGCTGAATACCTCGCAAGCGCTTGAAAAGCTGAAAGTGCTGGAAAGCGATGACGTGGCACTGCTGGTAAATTTCCTCGAACGCAGCGAACGCGGGGTTATCAAGTAGCCATGAAGCTCGGCCTCATTGCCGGTAACGGGCGCTTTCCCTTTCTGCTGCTCGACGCGGCGCGCGCTGAAGGCCACTCCGTCGTGGTCGCGGCTATCAAGGAAGAAACCGACGCCGAGATCGACCAGCGCGCGGCTGCCGATCCCGACATCACCGTCCACTGGCTCTCGCTTGGCGAATTGTCCCGGCTCATTGAAACATTCCAAAAAGAGGGCGTGCAGAAGGCAGTGATGGCCGGGCAGGTAAAGCACAAGCAGATCTTCTCGAGTATCCGGCCTGATTGGCGGCTAGCCAAGCTGCTAATGAACCTGCGCACACGCAACACCGATATGCTTCTGGGCGCGGTTGCGAAAGTGCTCGGCGACGAAGGCATCGAACTAATCAGTTCCACATCCTTTCTTGAGCCGCTGCTGGCTCAGGAGGGTGTGCTCACCAGCCGGTGTCCCGACGAGGATGAGCTCAAAAATATCGAGTACGGTCTCTCGGTTGCAGGAGCCGTGGCCGGATTCGACATTGGACAAACGGTGGTGGTGGCTGCGCAGGCTTGCGTTGCCGTTGAGGCCATGGAGGGCACAGATGCGACCATCGAGCGCGCCGGGCGGCTGATGGACTCGCTCGTCGGTGACGCATCGACACTTGAACGCCGCCTGACTGTGGTCAAGGTAGCTAAGCCTAATCAAGACATGCGCTTTGATGTACCCGTGATCGGCGTTGCCACCATCGAAACAATGATCCGCGCCGGTGCCAGTTGCTTATCGGTGGAGGCTGGGCGTACGCTTTTGTTCGATCGCGAAACCGTACTGGAACGCGCCAACCAGGCAGGAATCACTCTTGTTGCCACTCCGCGTGTAACTTAAGCCGAGTGAAAAGCGTCTTCTGATTAGCGTCTGTTCCCCGTTTGCAGGATTCCCCTTTCAGTATTAACCAGGAGGTAGTTGTGAAAATGTCTCGTCTCTTCTCCGTGGCCGCCGGACTTCTACTGGCGACTTCCCTTGTAACCGCAAAAGCCGCCGATGATGCTGCTGTGACTATGCCTGAAGTTGGAAAGCCGGCTCCCAAGTTCACTCTCCCCTCGCAGGACGGCACCCCGATTTCTCTCAAGAATTTTCACGGCAAGTGGGTTGTTCTGTATTTCTACCCAAAAGACATGACCACCGGCTGCACTATTGAAGCTCACAAGTTCCAGGACAGCCTGCCACAGTTTGAAGCCAAGCACGCCGTGATTCTGGGCGTGAGCGTGGACACCAAAGAAAGCCATCAGCAGTTCTGCGCAAAGGACAGCCTTACGTTCCGCCTGCTCTCAGATACGGATCACAAGGTCGTGAGTGAATACGGCTCGCTGTCTGAGTTCCGTGGCAACGCGATGGCCGCCCGCAACACGTTCCTCATCGATCCGAAGGGCAAGATCGTGAAGGTGTGGACGAAAGTCAATCCGTCCTCCGCTGCTTCCGACGTCCTTGCCGCACTTCCGTAAATAGTGGCGCGAAACGTCCGTCATCCAGATGAGGCCCTTGGCAAATCAGCTTGCGTCGAAGCAAGTTAATTTGCCGGGGCCTTATCTATTTCTTGAAACGGATAAGCGGCGCATATTCCGGGAATCGAAAACCCCCAGACGCAGAAAAGCCCGGCGTGAGCCGGGCCCTTTTGCTTGCCTTTATTTCATTTCCCTGATTACTTCTTTTTTGCAACTTTCTTGGCGGCCTTCTTGACCGCTTTCTTAGCTGCCTTTTTAACTGCCTTTTTTGCAGGAGCCTTCTTGGCTACTGCCTTCTTGGTTGCCTTTTTTGCTGCTTTCTTAACTGCCAATTTTTTACCTCTTTTAGTGGTTTTTCCAACGCGCTTCGCTGCGGTTTTCTTGGCCGCAACCTTTCCGCCCTTGGCGCTGGATTTGCTTTTCTTTGCGGCGGATTTCTTGGCGACCTTCCTGGCCGTTTTCTTTGCTGCTTTCTTTGCTGCCTTCTTTGCCGGCGCCTTTTTGGCAGGTGCTTTCTTGGCCGGCGCTTTCTTGGCAGCCTTCTTAGCAGGAGCTTTTTTAGCAGGGGCCTTCTTGGCGGCAGGCTTCTTTGCTGGTGGGGATAACGGTGCCGCTTCTACCACGATGATGGTTTCCTCGACTACGACTTCATCGTCGTCTGAAGAGGTGAGTACACTGGCGGTTTCAAGATCTTCCTCATCTTCGTCGCCAAAGTCTTCCGCACGATCGGGGTCCAGCTCTGTCGGCTCTCCATTGGGATCGCCGTCACTCATCGCATACATCTTGACTAGATCTTCCATCCCATTGCCTCCAGCGGCTCACCGCTGCCCACAATTTATTTGTCACTTCGCGCAGGGAACAAATGCGTTCCGCTTGCGGAAATCATTGTAGTTATAGCTTGCACGCAAACCCCACTAAAACACAAGCACGTAGTGCTATGTTCG
The DNA here is from genome assembly GCA_017883405.1 of Occallatibacter sp. Lineage (GTDB taxonomy): Bacteria > Acidobacteriota > Terriglobia > Terriglobales > Acidobacteriaceae > Telmatobacter. The sequence goes on from JADGNO010000278.1 coordinate 5,092, forward strand.
CAGGCTTTTTCAATTGCGAACGACGGTCTTTCGTTTCGACGTGCTCTTCTTTGCTGTGCTCTTGGCCGTAGTCGCGGGCCTTGCAGTGCGGCTCCTGGCCGGTGCAGTCTTCGCTGAGGCGCCGGCGTGGGGTGTCGATGAGGCCGACGTTGTGCTGGAAGTCTTGCGTCGATGCACCGTCGTGGTGCTCTGCACTGCAGTCGGTTCAGCAACGCGAAGCCGGCTGCCCGTTTCAACTTTGACACCGGTTAGCTTGTTCCAACGCCGTAGTTCCGTGAGCGACACGCCGAAGCGGTCAGCAATGGTCACCAGCGTATCGCCGCGCCGAACGGTGTAGAGCCGAGTGTGCGAGGAAGGCGAAACCGACAGTGGAACCGGCACCACTACTGCCTGAAGACCAGCTAGACTGTCATCCGTCTTCAGTTGATTGGCTGTGGCCAACGCCGAAGGCTCCACTCGATATTCGCGAGCAACCGAAGCAACGGTATCGCCCTGAGCGACCGCATGATATCGCCATGAGTTCCGCTTGTCTTCAGGCACCAGCGCGATTCGGTCGTTGAAGAGCGTCGCAGTTCCCGCGGGAAGATGGAGATCGAACGATGTCTCGGGAGGGGTCGTCATCCGCAGCAGGCTGGGATTCAAGGCATGCAGCTCATCAATAGGCGCGCCCACCAGGTCAGAGACCAGCCGGAGATCCACGGAGTAGTTAACCGTCACAGTGTCGGTAAGAATGGGCGGATCGAGTGTGACATCTTCAAAACCGTACTGCTTGGGATTGTTGGCGATGATGATGGCGGCAAGAATTTCGGGCACATAGTTCGCTGTCTCCCGGGGCAGCTCGTTGCGCTTGTACAGCTCCCAGAAATCACCGTAACCAGTCTTAGAGACTTCGCGTTGAATGTTTCCGGCGCCATGATCGTAGGCTGCCATGGCCAGATACCAGTCGCCGAGCTGGTCGTAAAGGTACTTCATGTAGCGGGCGTAGGCGCGTGTTGACTTCTCCGGATCAAAACGCTCGTCGACATACGAGTTGCGCTTCAGCCCGTAGTAGTCCCAGGGCATGAACTGCCACATGCCACCGGCGCGTGATTTGCGATTTACCGCCGTGGGCTGGAAGCCGGACTCAGCCACCGCCAGATAGATGAGATCCTGCGGCACGCCTTCCTCGGCCATCACGCGCTGAATCATTGCACGGTAATGTCCGGATCGCTGGAACGAGTGCAGTAGCGTGTTGTGGCCCTTTTGCGTATTGGCAAAGAAATTAATGAATGCTGCCACGTAGTCATTGACCACGAGCGGTAGATCAGACTTGGTTGTGGCCAGATCGGCCTTGGCCTTGGCAACGATGTTGGGATCAACCTGGAAGGTAACGTCGGTGGCCACATCGGCAGGGGTGGGCTCAACCTGCGGCACAAAGCCGTTTCCCTGCTTCAATGCCTCCGTCTCCAACGCATTAATCCGGTCTACGACGTGGTCGAATTCGTCCTGCAGCTGTGGGCTGCCCTTGATATCGAGGTTGCTCGATAGCAGAAGATCAACTGCGCGATCGAATTCCAGCTTGGCTTCAGGCAGCAAACCCTTGCGGTAGTCGGATTCGCCCCGGTTATACGCCGATTCAACCTGCTGAATGAGCACGCGAACGCGCTGCTGTTCCATGGTGGACTGTGACGGTGCCGGAGCCGGCGGGTCGGGCTTTTCAGTAACTTGCGGTGCTATCGCCTGCGAACTCACAGCAGCCGGCGCGGATTTCTTTTCAGACGGCGCGCAGCCTGCAATCAAAATTGCGGGGAGCAGGCATAGCGAAATACGTAGCCAGTTGCGCAGCTCATTCCGATGAGGCTGCTCATTGCGTTGGTCTCTTGAAGTGGAGGAAAAATTGTTTTCGCCGCAACCCGGATGCACCAGCCTGCTTGTTTGATGAATGGTTTTGCTGGTCGCTCTCAGTCGTCCGGTATGCAGCACTCTTTACTCCTGGATCACAAACCTGGATCACAAAAACGGCTCCGATCAATGTCTGCGGAGACTGGGAAACATGCCCCAATGCTGATGATAAGCTATGCCATGGAGGCATTGTGCGCTGAACAGCGCCTAAGCCCCTTATGCCACCCATTCATGGACGCTCGCTTTCTTAGAAACTTCGCTATCATTGCCCACATCGACCATGGAAAGTCGACGCTGAGCGACCGTCTTCTTGAATACACCGGCTCGGTCACTGGCCGTGAGATGCAGGCGCAGATCCTCGACGATATGGATCTGGAACGCGAGCGCGGCATCACCATCAAAGCTCACGCCGTGCGCATGATGTACAAAGCTCAAGACGGCAACACCTATCAACTCAACCTGATTGACACTCCTGGGCATGTGGACTTCAGCTACGAGGTTTCGCGGTCACTGGCCTCGTGCGAGGGCGCATTGCTGGTGGTGGATGCGAGTCAGGGCGTGGAAGCGCAGACATTAGCCAACGCCTACCTTGCCATTAATCACGGTCTGGAGATCATCCCGGTCATTAATAAAATTGATCTGCCTTCCGCCGACATCCTGCGCACGCAGGAGGCGATTGAGAAGGCAGTCGGTTTGGACGCAACGGACGCGATTGCCGTAAGCGCCAAGACGGGCCAGGGTGTGGACCAGGTGCTTGAAGCGATCGTACATCGCCTTCCGCCGCCTACGGGCGATCCGGAGGCGCCGTTGCAGGCCCTGATCTTCGACTCATGGTTCGATGCCTACCGAGGTGTCATTGTGCTGGTGCGCGTAATGCAGGGCACGATGCGCAAAGGCCAGCGAATCCGGCTGATGTCGAACGGTAAGTCTTTCGAAGTCGACTCCATGGGCGTTCTTATGCCCAAGCCCGTAGAAATCGGGCAGCTCACGGCAGGCGAGGTCGGCTTTTTTGCAGCCACTATCAAGACCGTGAGCGACACCAAGATCGGCGACACCGTAACGGACGACGAGCGGCCGGCTGCAGGTCAGTTGCCGGGTTTTGAAGACATCAAGCCGATGGTCTTTTCCGGTTTGTACACGGTGGACTCGCACGAACACACACTGCTGCGCGACGCGCTGGAAAAGCTCAGGCTGAACGATTCATCATTCTTCTTTGAGCCGGAAAGCTCTGTTGCGCTGGGTTTCGGTTTCCGCTGCGGCTTCCTTGGCCTGCTCCATATGGAGATCATCCAGGAGCGGTTGGAGCGCGAGTACGAACTGGACCTGATAACCACTGCCCCCGGCGTGCGTTATCACATCACGATGACAGACGGCAGCGTGATCGAGGTGGACAATCCCTCGCGCTGGCCTGAGCCGCAGAGCATTGCCGCCATTCGGGAGCCTGTCATCACCGCAAAAATCCTGACCAATGAAGAATACGTCGGCGGAATTTTCAAGCTGGTTGAGGAGAAGCGCGGCCGCCAGTTGAACTTTGAGTACATAACTCCAACACGCGTACTACTTACTTACGAGCTGCCGTTGAACGAAATCGTGCTCGATTTCTACGACCGCCTAAAGAGCATTTCACGCGGCTATGCGTCGCTCGATTATCAGTTGGCCGGCGAGTGGGAATCCCCAATGGTGAAGCTCGACATTCTGGTTTCCGGCGAACCGGTGGATGCGCTGTCTATCATCGTGCACAAAGAGCATTCGTACGAGCGCGGACGGGCCCTGGTATCGAAAATGCGCGAACTGATTCCAAGGCAGCAGTTTGAAGTAGCTATCCAAGCCGCAATTGGCGCCAAAGTCGTGGCTCGTGAAACAGTGAGCCCGCTGCGCAAGAACGTTCTGGCCAAGTGCTATGGCGGCGACATCAGCCGTAAACGCAAGCTGCTGGAAAAACAAAAAGAAGGCAAGAAGCGCATGAAGCGCATAGGTAAGGTCGATATCCCGCAGGAAGCCTTTTTGGCAGTGTTACGCGTGGGCGAAGAGCAGCAGAAATAGTGCAATTCCTGTTAACCAAGGGAATTCCCCAGTCATCTGCCATTCACCTGAAATTGTGGAAAGCTCTGGGAATCAACGTTCTCCGGCTTTCAATGTAGGCGGGATTTCTCTGGCTGATTTCGGCCTTGTTTCCTCTTTAAAATGAAGGGTTTGTTGCATCTAGCAGAAAAGAATGTAGCTTGACAAGCTCCAAAAATGAGCTTTTTCGCTGTGCTTTCCGAAAGTAATCCACAAATTTATCCACAAGCTGAGCAACTGCTTGGAAATGTTTATTTTCACGTAAAGGCAACCATTTTCTGGCCTTGGGCCTCGAAAGTGGCCCCACGCAAAAGCCTCGCCGTTTGGCGAGGCTTTTGCAACAGGCGTGCTTTTTGAAACCGAGGTTTAGTGGGCAGCAGGAGCTGGGCGCGGAGCAGCCTGCCTGGGAGCAGCAGGCTTTGGTGCCTGGGTTGCGCCAGCGGGCTGTGCCGGAGGAGCCGGGATCCCGGACTTCACATTGTAGGCATCAATGATTTCTTTGGTGATGTTGGTGGAATTGTTCGCATACAACACCGGATTCTGCTGTTGAGAAACATCGAGAACCAGCGTGAACCCGTGCAGCTCGGCATAGGACTGAAGCACGTCATATACCTTGGAAGCCAGGCCGTTGTAAATATCCTGCATTTCCTGCTGGAAATCGTTCGATGCATCCTGTGCATCACGATCGAGTTGCTTTTTCTTGATGTCAAGCGCGTTGGCGCGGCTCTGCTGTTCAGCCGGGGTCAGCTTGGCTTCGTCGGCCTGCAGCTGCTTGGTCATCGCATCGACATCGTCGCTCAGCTTCTTGAGCTGCTCACGCCGCGGATCGTACTTTTTCTGCAGGTCGGCAAAGTTGCGCTGGCCTTCATTGGTTTGGGCAACGGCAACCTGAAATGCAATTACGGCAACCTTCGCGGGCCCCGCAGCGGGTGCAGTACCTGCCGCAGCGGGAGTTTGGGCAACGGCGCTCAAGGCAAAGCAAGAGGCCAGAGTAAGGACGAGTGCAAGCGAACGCTTCATTTGATTCAACTGCTCCTTCAAAATTCCTGGTTGGCTGCTCGCGCTGGTGCGCGAACTCACGCCTGTGCCTCCTGAGCAACTTCGCAATCTCTCATCCCCTTTCGACACTCAAAAACCGTCGCGTGGGATGCCGGTCTTCTTGCGGAAACTCCACGCCAGATACTGGAGGCGCGGACAGAGACGCGAATGGAGACGTCAGCAGGAACTAGATGGATTATAGGAGGCGTAAGGACAGTTTACAAGTTGGCAAGTTGACAAGTTTTCGAGTTCACAAACAACAATTTACAGGGTGAAAGGTTTACGGGCTGCTCACCAACTAACAAGTTAACGAGTTTCCAAGTCCAGTAATATTGCTGGGTTGTAAACTCGCTACTTTGGTGACGCCTAAACTGCTGTTAAAACGTCGTCGAAACCGTCAGGCGGAAGGTCTTTCGGGGCTCCCTGAAGACGTAGCGCGCGCCGTAGGCCTGCATGGCCTCCTGGAAGCTGTAATCACCTGCGCCGCCCGGCGGGAACATGGCCCGGGTAATCAACTGCGCTGAGCAGCTTCCCTGCCGTCCGCCCACCAGCACGTTGTTGCAATAGGGCGCCTCGTCAAGGCGCAACGGGTTGTATGCGTAGTAGAGACGGAATGGAGCGTTGACGATCGGCATGATGATGGAAAGCTCGCCGCCCAAGGACATACGCGGAACTACATTGGTACCGGAGATGGGCCGGATGTTGCGCAGGAAGCCTACCTTTGAACCGGATATGCCGCCCTGGCACGATCCATTATTGAAGACCGGGCAGCCGTATAGCGGAGCAAGCAACGCTGAGAAACCCTCGGGACTCTGCTTGAGCTGGCCATGGTTCGTCACCACATCCATACCGAAGTCGTCGAAGATGGAGAACATCAGAGTACTGACGATCGGGATGCGGTATTCGAGGTTCGAGGTGAAGCTGGTGTCACCACCGATGGACGCCACGCCATAAACGGGCAGCGGCACCTGGATGCACTGGTTGTCCTGCGGATTTGTTGGGTCGCGCGGAACGCAACTGCCGTCGGGGTTGGTGAGCTGGAAATTGATCCGGCTTGGAACGTATCCGTACGGCGTGGCAGCACGAACGTCAAAGCCGCGCAATTCGCTTTCGCCGCCGGCATAGAAGCGATTTTGCGGCGGAGCCACCGCGCCGCCAAAACCCTGCACGTAACCCAGTTGCGCGCGGATGCCCAGCACATTGTGCCCGTTTTCTGATGGCAGTAGATAATGCATCGGCAGATATCGCTTGTAGGCGACAAATGGCGCAAAGTAACGGACGTTGCCCCAAAGACCTGCAACCTGCATTGCCGCCGAATACTCTTTGCCGCTCCGAGGACGAACCGGGTTGTTCACCGTGTCGTAGGAGTACGTGAACGAAAGCTGGCTGCTCACGATGCCAGACAACGCGTTATTGCCCTGGATTCCCGACCGGAAGCTGATGGTCTGGAAAAAGGTCTGCGAGGCCGTGCTGAATGCCGTGATGGACGAGCGGCTCAACGAGTAGGTGACGCCGACGCGCTGGAACGCGTGCCTCTTAAGCGGATAACTCAGCGAAACGTTAAAGCCGGTGGCGGCCTGGTTATAGTTCTGGGTCAGAGACTGCTCAGCCTGGGTCAGGTTGAGTGAGGCGCCGGTAGTGGCCTGGTAGTTCTTGGCGGCGTTGAAGTCCTGCTTGTTGTTGTAAATCTGAAATCCAAGCTGAATGGGACGATTGCGAATGTACGGCTGCGTAAAACCGAACGTAAACGTGCGGTTCAGGTTGCCCAGGTTGGCCTGCACGCTGAGCGTTTCACCCAATCCGAGGAAGTTGTTTGTCTGATAGTTGAGGCCGATAAACGCGCCCGACGATCCAGACAAACCGCCGTTCATGCCGATCGAGTTCTTGCCTTTTTCTTTCACTTTGAGCAGCAGTTCCACGGTTCCGTTATCCGGATCCTGGTGCGCTTCAGAGTCCTGATCCACCTTGAGAGTCTCAAAGTATTCAAGCTGGTTGAGGCGAAGCAGGCTGTACTCCCATAGCTGGGAGTTGTAGACCGAACCTTCATCGAGCATCAGTTCGCGCCGGATGACTCGGTCGCGAGTGATGGTGTTGCCCTGGAACTCAATCCGCGATACGTAGAACTGCTTGCCTTCGTCGATGTCAATATCGAACGAGACGGTCTTCTTCTGGTCATCGTAAGTTGGCTTGGGAATAGCTCCGAAGTTAATGTATCCGAGTCCGCCGTATGCCTTCTTCAGGTTATCGAGGCCCTTCTGCACATCAACGACGTTGAACCAATCGCCGTCCTTGATGGGGAACGTGGCGCGCAGGGCTTTGAGGTTGGTGATCTGTTTGTTGCCCGAGAAGGTGATGGTTCCCAACCGATAGCGCCCACCTTCTTCAACGGTCATTCCGATATCGATACGCTTTCCGCTGTTGGGGCGGAAGGTGAACCAGTTAAGGCCGCCCTGATCGCGAATCTGCGTCTTCGGCTGCTCGATGGCGGCGTTGGCATAGCCGCGCTGCCGATAAGCCTGGCGAACACGCTCTGTGTCTTCTTCCAGCTTGCCCGCATCGAAGGTCTGAGAAAACAGATTCTCAAAAATTATGGAGTACGGAATACCGATCGGCTTTAGGTTCTTCATGGAGCGGCGCAGAACCAGTGCGCTCACATGTTCGTTGCCCTGGAAAGAAATCTTGCCCACTTTAACTACGGGGCCTTCCTTGATGTTGAAGTTCACCTGCACTGAAGCGGGAGGAATTCTTTTGACTTCAGTCTTGATGGTGGAGAACTGGTGTCCATGCTCGGCGAGCAACTGCTTGATTGACGTTTCAGCCTGCTTGATTTTGGCCGGATCGTATTGGCTCTCGACGGAGAGGCCGACCTTTTGCTTCTTGAAGCGGTCCAGAACATCCGAGACTGAGACCGTACTCAATCCTTTGTAGTTGATTTCACGGATATTCGGTTTCTCGGTAACGAAAACATCGAGGATGATGCCCTTTTCGGAATCCTCACGTTCAATACGAAGGTCATCGAAGTAGCCCGTATTCCAAAGCGACTGAAAATCGCGCTCGATCGAAATGGGATCGAAAGTGTCGCCCACGTGGGTAAATAGGCGTGCGAGAACGGTTTCTTTGGGAATTCGGCGGTTGCCGATGACGCGAATCTGCTGGACTGTGTCGGAGCCCTGGGCAAAAGCCGTACCGGCGCAAATTAACAGCGCCAACCCGAACAGGATGCTTCCCAGGCGCGAAACACGGCTCCGGGCCCGCACGCGGCAGGAAGTGGAAGTGTGCTTGATTCTCACCGGGCTGGAGCCCTGCGACGAGCACAAGTGCTGGTGCGTTCCAAAAATCGGCTTCACGGGAAGAATATGCACACCCTCATTGCGTTAAAAATCTGGTCCTGCCTCAAGGAAAGATTGATTATATTTGACCACGGTGGCCCCGCCCAAACAACAGGGATGCACGCAGACGGAAATCGAATCTTTCCCCTAATTTCCTCACCGCGTAATCCCCGCGGACATGGGCCGGGCGTTCTGCAGCGACACCAATAAGGAGTCCTGGCTGGGAACCCGGCTAACTACCACCCATCACTCAGTCTACCGGAACGAATTGGGTTGCATGCTTGCTCTTGACGTTCTTCTGGCGGCATTCTTTTTAGACGCACGGGTAGCGCTCAGGGCATCCGGCCGGGGAGGTGATTTTCAACATGGAAAAGCAGACGGTTTTTGACTATTCGGCACCTCTTCTGGATGGGCACGAGCAATCTCTTGCCCAGTTCCGTGGGCAAGTGTTGCTTATTGTGAACACCGCCAGCAAATGCGGATTTACGCCACAGTATGCTGGGCTCGAGGCACTTTATCAGACTTACCGGGACCGAGGCTTTGCTGTTCTGGGCTTCCCATCGAACCAGTTTGGCGCGCAGGAGCCAGGGTCCGCAGCAGAGATTGCCACTTTTTGCGAGACTCGTTTCGCGGTCACTTTTCCACTTTTCGCCAAAATCGAGGTTAATGGGCCGGCCGCTCATCCTCTCTATCGTTTGCTAAAACGCGAACGGCCGGGACTGCTCGGCGTCTTCGGCTCAGGGAATATCCGTTGGAACTTCACCAAGTTTCTCGTTGACCGAAACGGGAGCGTGACGGCTAGATATGGCCCCGCTCGGAAGCCGGAAAAGCTCGCAGGGGCGATCGAAAGGCTGCTCGGCCCCCTTTAGGCAGGATTGGTTGGAGTTGTATGACAATACGGCAACCCGGCTCACATGCCGGGATGGAAGAGACGAAGGTTGCGTCCGACAGCCTTGATTAAACGTCAAAGAGGCATAGTGCGAATCAGTCGTTCCCTGCATTGGTTCTATTCAGCTGTCTCATCAGATAACATGGAAGTCTCGATGGTTTGTATTGATCGGGTCGCGGTGTGAGGTCAGTTCCTGAGTTTAGGCATGCGGGAATTTCCTCAATCCGGAGACGCAGCATGTCTATGTTTATGTTGTAGTTCCTTCCGACAAGCGGCGAATCGGTAGCGGACAGAACAAAGAATCGCCAGCCCGACTCGGGAGCGGGTAGCAGCCCTATGTGGATTGTACGGCTTGCGCTTCGGCGGCCATATACTTTCGTCGTCTTCGCGCTTTTGATTCTTATTCTTGGCGTCTTCAGCATCCTATCGATGCCGACGGATATCTTTCCGAATATCGATATCCCTGTCGTTACAGTCGTCTGGATGTACAACGGCCTCTCGCCGGAACAGATCGCCGAACGCATCGCTTCACCCAGCGAACGC
>JADGNO010000279.1 GCA_017883405.1 Occallatibacter sp.
CCTCAAAAACGCCATATCCCGGCAGGCCCGACTGTAAGTTATCCGGGCGCAGCACCCGCCGCGGGCGTTCCTGGCTCTCCGCAGGGGCAGACTTCAGATAGTCCGCCAGTTCGCGCTTGTCCCAAACGTGGTTGCCGGTGGTGAGCACGTCTGCGCCGAGGTCAAAGAACTCGTCGGCAATCTGCGGTGTTACACCAAAACCGCCCGCAGCATTTTCCACGTTGATCACCAGCAGGTCCACGTCGTTTGCCGAACAGACGTGGTCGATGTGCTCGCGCACAATCCGGCGTCCCGCGCTTCCGAAAATGTCGCCAACAAAAAGAATGTTCAAAAAACAGCTCCTGGCTATCAGCTTCTATCGTCCCAACGACGAACGGGCAGTGGACGAAAGGGCCAAGTGAACTCGTAAACTTGTCGACTTGTTTACTTGTTTTCCTGTTCCCTGGACCCTGTTCCCTGATCCCCGCTTTCCTGTTCTCTGTCCTGTTGTTCTCTGTTTCTCATCAACGGGAACAGGATCACGTCGCGAATTGATTTTGAACCAGTCAGCAGCATCACCAGCCGGTCAATGCCAATTCCTTCGCCGGCGGTCGGAGGCAGGCCGTACATCAACGCGCGCACGTAGTCCTCGTCCATGGCGTGTGCTTCGTCGTCACCGCGCGCTTTTTCTGCAAGCTGCTGCGCGAATCGCTTGTGCTGCTCTTCAGGATCGTTCAACTCGCTGAATGCATTGCCAAGCTCAAAGCCGCCGGCATAGATCTCGAACCGCTCTACCCAGTCCGGATCGTCCGGCTTCTGCTTTGAAAGGGGAGAGATGACCGTCGGAAACTCGTAAATGATGGTCGGCTGAATCAGGTGCTCTTCCGCGACACACTCAAAGATCGCCGCAATCAGCTTTCCTGACGAAGGATCATTTGGATCGGCTCCGATGTGATCCGGATGCGCAATATTCTGATCCGCGGCTTGAAGTCGCAGCACAAGTTCACGCACATCGGCCGGAGATTGAAAGGTTGCCATCGTTGGAGTGGGCCCTGCATCCGGCCAGAATTTAATGATCGCCTCGCGCATGGTCAGCTTTTCAATCGTGCTGAAGTCGATCAAGTTGCCGTTGAATTCTGACGTTGTTGTGCCATTCACTTCAATAGCAACGAACTTCAGCAGTTCCTCTGTCAATGCGATCAGGTCCTGGTAGTTTGCGTAAGCCTGATAAAACTCCAGCATGGTGAACTCGGGGTTGTGCTGCGTGCTCACGCCCTCGTTTCTAAAGTTGCGATTGATTTCGTACACGCGATCCATGCCGCCAACGACAAGGCGCTTCAGATAAAGCTCCGGCGCAATGCGCAGAAACAAATCCTGGTCCAGCGCGTTGTGATGCGTCTTGAAAGGCCGCGCCGCAGCTCCGCCGGCGATCTGTTGCATCATCGGCGTTTCCACTTCAAGATAGCCGCGCTCATCAAAAAATGTTCGCAGCGCGCGAAGCGTTTTGGCTCGCTTGACGAAAACTTCGCGGCTGTCGAGGTTCGTAAACAGGTCCACATAGCGCTGGCGATAGCGCAATTCAACGTCGGCCAGCCCATGAAATTTTTCCGGCAACGAAGTCATGGCCTTGGCCAGAAATGTCAGCCGTTCAACATGGACGGTCAGCTCTCCCGTCCTTGTGCGAAACAGGTAGCCGGACACGCCGATGTGGTCGCCCAGGTCAAGCAACTTGTAGAGTGCAAATCCCTGCTCGCCCACTGCGTCCAGACGAACATATATTTGCAGGCGCTGGCCCTGCTGCTGCAGCGTGGCAAAGCCGGCCTTGCCCTGTGCGCGAATGGCCATGATGCGGCCTGCCACGGCAACGGTTACACGGTTGGCTTCAAGTTCCTCGCTGGTGGAGGCGTCCCATTTTTCGCGCACAGCCGGAATGGTGTGGGACGCGGGAAACTGGTTGGGATATGCGGCCTGCCCCAGCTTCTCAATCTCTACGAGCTTTTGTTTACGCAGGTCGAATAAACTGCGCTCAAACTCCGATTCGAACACGCTGATTCCTTCTCGCCGATTTCTATTTGTGCAGCTTGACTCGGGTCTAAGTCAGTATACCGGCTGCTGCGTATGCGCCTGCGGACGGGTTGCCGCTTACGAGCACGTAACTGCTCAAGAGCAGAAGACCGTAATGCGATCTGAATCTGGCCGCATATTAGTTCTAAGCCACGGCTCCCGCGCGACTGTGTCTGTACATGGGCCGAGCGTGCAGACTTTGATGGGTCGCTTTGTACTTTCGTGCCGCAAACGGTCCAGCACGGTTCGAAGAATTGATCCGGTGAATGGCGTGTACACGTGGAACACGGTTCCCTCGGAAAGATCGGCTTCGCGGGCGTTTGCCTGCAAAAACTCAATACGTGACAGCCGCAATTTGCGGACACATTCGCGCGCACTTTCGGTATAGGCGTGCTCAATTTCGACTCCGATTGCTCGCGCACCGGACAGGATGGAGGCGACAATGCAGAGTTGGCCAAGGCCGGAGCCAAAGTCGACGAGCACGTCGTCTTCCGAGAGCCCGCTCTGTTCGATCATTGCGAGTACATGTCGAACCGGCGTGGGTTGATAGAAGACTTGCTCGTGCCCTGGACGGATTACTTCGACTGGATCAGGAATCTGCAGGACTCCGGCGATAAGATCGTCCAGATGGTCGTAGCCCAGCCCGGGTGCTGAAGCGTCTGATGCTTGTCTGCACAGATCGACCCAGTCGCGCAGGCCGTCAGCGTTGCCTTGCTGGATATCTTTACGAATCGCGCTGTAGATGGCGGCATTCGCAGCGGCAAGCCTTTTACGAAGCGATACAGCACGCGCAAATACGGTGGCATCAGTCGATGGCGGCATCGGCGCTATCAACACATCATCGCCAAAGTGCGCGTCCAGTTCGTCCAGCACCTCGATCCGCTGGCGCAACTGCTCGGGCGCGAAGAGGCTCACATCGGATTCCAGGTGTGCCAGCAGGTTGGACAGGTTTTCGAATCTCACTCGTTGCTCTCTAAGCGTGCTCTGAGAGATTCTACCGACTTGCCGACATACCGTGCGTTAGAACGTGAATACCGGCCCGAACTCCTCGCGCACGTCGTTCCATTCCCGTGCCGGCATGCCCTTGAAGAGCGGCAACGGCTGCTCCGGATTGGCATGCGTTGTGTAGAGCGATTGCTCGAATGAAAACGAAACCCAGCGATTGAGGCTGTAGTTTATTGTTCCCACTGCCATGGTGCTGTAGCGTCGTGTGCTTCCGCCCATGCGAGCAAGATCGCGTGCCTTTGCCTGGTCAATGCTGTAAAGCGCGTAGAGTGTCCATCCCGCGTTGCGACCTGCTGGGTTGGCGTTGAAGAGGCGCGACAGTGGAATGCCCAGCTGCGCAAATCCGCCATCAGTCCTGACCGGCCGTTCCGGCGCAACTACTTGCTGGCCTGCGCTGTTAGTGCCGAAGACGATTGTCGACGAACCGTCCAGCGAAGGGACCGAGGCGAGATTCGTCAGCCCTGTCGTGTCGTTGTAGTAACTGTAGAGCTGGTTGACGAGGAAATAGCGCAGGTCGCCGCCGCCGTATACCTTGCCAATTAAAGTGGCATAGCGCGTGGGCAGTTGCCACTCAAAATCCCAACCGTTCGAGTAATTGCTGCCTGAAGCTCCTGTAGCAAATGTTTTTTGATACGCCACGGGCACTTGAGCAGCCTGCAGAATTGCGCGGCGTTCGCCGTGCTCCATGCTGGCGATCAACTGCGCCGGAGCCACTCCTGGAGCGTGGTCCAGCTGCCATTGGCCAACGATGCGGCCTTCGAGATCGGGCCGGTTTGCGTCGGCGCCCTGGCGTTCGCCATAGCCAAGTTGCTGCGAAACGTAAGCAGTGGATGGGGCCAGGCCCGACGCCGGCAAAGTGACGGCAAACTCCGGCATGATTTGCAGTGCGCGGCCCTTGTACGTATAGCCGAACCGCATCTGTGGCGTGCGTTCATACAACGTGCCGAAGCCGATGCCCATCGACGTGGTCTCAACAATGTTCGGAATTGTCGAAGAGCCGAAAGGCGTCCAGTCCTGTCCGAACAAGGCAGAGAGCACGTTTTTCTGATTCGGCGAATAATCCATGCGCGCCCACGCCAGCCGCAGCGAAGGGTTGTTGGAGCGGATGCTGGAAATGTTCCGGTTATCGGAGCGGTTGAAGTTGCCCTCAAAGTCCATTTCGATCTTGCCGCTGAGGCTCAACTTCGGATTAGCATCATTCCACGCCAAGTTAACGCCCACGCGGCTGCTGCGCGCTTTTATGTGGAACTCGGGCGCGCCGTCCGGGCCCGTATCGCAGATGAATCCCGGCAACGGAAAATCATCTCCATAGGGCGATGAACTGTCTTCAATGGCAGTCAACTTGACGGCGCCGTAAGGCGTGATGCCCACGCCATTGGCTTTGATGGCCGGTGGCGCGGCTTCGCGGCTGACTCCACCAATGGGCAAGGTCCGAAGCGGCGTAATGGCGGAAATGACGGAAACGGGCGGCAGCTTGATTGCGACTGGAGCCGCGGCTATTTCTGTTTTCGGAGCCTGTACAGCAGGCTCCGTAACTGGAGCCGGATTGCTCTGAGGTGATTTGCCGGCAATCTGCTCGAACTCGGCCTTGGTCAGGACGCCTTTGTCCGCAAGAATGCGAGCCAGAGTCAATTCGCTCTGCTCGGGAGTGGCCGCAGCATCCACCTGCTTCATTTCTTCGGGCGTCAAAATGCCCTTGCGGAGTAGGATCTCCGCCAGAGGACTGCGTTTCTGCGCGGCCCCATTCTGCTGCGCAACTGCATTTCCGCACAATGCGATTCCAACTAGAAGCAAAACCAGAAACTTGAATGAACCTGAGAATAGTCGCACGAACACACGCACCCTGCACTTCCTTCGTATAAGGAGTAGATCGGTAGTAATGGCTTTTCTATCAGTGGATAAGGTCAGGCCTGGGGACGTCGCTGATGAAGATCACAGAGGCTCGTAACACTTTGGTTTCTTTGTGCGGGCCTTAATCAAAGTTAGAATCGCGGGCATATGCGCAAACTGATGCTGGCAACTCTCGTGTTTGTGACGGTCATTTCGCATGCGGCGGTAACGCATGTCCCCATCAAATCGGGCGTTGCTCTGGCGCCGGGGCAGGCCTACACCGTAACTATGGAAGCGGCCAAGCCGATGGAGATTGGCTGGACGGCTGTGCAGGCAAAGCAGTGCACAACGAATTGTGTTGAAGCCACTGATTTGAATGGTCCGATTCACTACTCGGTTATCACTTCACTAGGCGCAAGCAAGGAGTACAAGCCGGCTGAGGGCAAGATTTCGATCGAATACAAAAATGTTTCAAGCGAGCCGGTCATCATCAACATCTATCGCATCGAAAGGACCTGCCAGGCGGAGGCCTGCCGGTTCCTCGACAAGGATGCGAAAGGCCGCTGGCTTGTGTTCAAAGTGGCGGCATTCAAATCCATCACCACTAGCAAAGACGAATCGTACTCCGTCATCGCCGGAACAACCACGAGCCATCGGGCTTTCAGCGTTCGAGCCGTGTGGTGGAGCGATGAGAAGACTGCATTCAGGTTTCATTGCGCCGATTGGATAAAGCGCTATCTCGACAATCACACGCCTGCGGAAAAATACAGCCCATACATCATCTCAGGACAGGCCATCGGAGACGGTAACGACATCGTCATGAAATCGATCGACACCTGCGTGCCCAGCGCTCCCAACTACGGAGTGCCTGAAGCCAACGTTTACAAGTGACAACGGGGTCTGTTGCAATTCGTGCCCGGCTCACGCTTCGTGTATAACGAGCATGGATGGCACAGCAGCGCCCAGATTCCGATCCAAAGCGGCAGTCCGACTCCGGCGGCGGCTTTAGCAGCCTTGTAGAGGCTGAGAGGCTGATGCAGGTGGCGTTTGTGCTGCCCACCGCGCTCGTCCTCTGCTGGATTGGCGGATGGTGGCTTGCCGGCCGCACTCACCAGAAATGGATTGAGATCGCCGGCATCGTGTTTGGCTGCATTGTGGGACTCGCATACGTGATCCAGATGGCGGTCGCGGTGGAAAAGAAAGCCAGTTTGGGAGACGGGTCCCAGAACGAAACTGGAAAGGGAAGTCCCGACAGCAAGTCATGACCGAGCAAACGCATCCCATCGTCGACATTACCAACGAAGATCTCGACGCAATGCTCAAGCGGGCATTTCGCAACACGCTCATTTTGGGCGGGATAGCTGCGGTTGCAGTGCTGATTGGCGGGGGCTGGCGCCATGCCGCCATGCTGCTGGTGGGCACCGCCATTTCAGCCGCCAGCGTGCTCGAATGGCAGCGCCTTGTTCGCCTGATTAACGCCCGCATGGACAAGCAGAAGTCACCCGCCAGCGCCCCCGTTGTCGTGCTCTTCTTTGTGCTCAGGCTCACCGTCTTTGCGGCGGTTATTTATGGTAGCCTAAAGTGTTTCCATGGTTCGATTACGGCGCTTCTGTGCGGCCTTTGTCTGGCGGTTCTGACCATAGGCTGGGAAGCGATCCGGCTACTCCGAGACTGATTGCCTCAGGACGCATCGAAGCGGGAAAGTACTGGACTCAATAGGCCCGGAAGGTGCTCAAAGGCATCGAGGGCGGAAAGACTTTAGGATTCATGCCGGAATCATTCGCAATCACGCACTTTATTGACCTTCTGTTGAAGAATACGGAACTCAAGGCGTTTCAGTCGCTGGTCGGCCTCACCGCAGCGGAGGCTACGGAAAAGGCTTCCAAGATGAATAGCGCGCTGGCGCTTGAATTGGTGGTCGCCGGCGTTCTGATTGCCTTTTTCATCATCGTGCGCATGACGCTTTCAGTCGAAAAGCCAGGGCCGGTGCAGCATCTCGCCGAAATGATTCATGAAGCAATTGGCGACCAGGCCGAACAGGTTATCGGGCACGGCTATCAGCGATTTCAGGCGTATGTTACCTGCATTTTTCTGTTCGTGCTGCTCTGCAATCTCACCGGCCTCATTCCCGGAATCGAAGCGCCAACCACGCTGATGATCGTTACGCTTGGCTTGGCTGTGCCCACGTTCTTCTATTACAACTTTCACGGAGTGAGAGAACAGGGCGTCGTCGGATACATCAAGCATTTTGCGGGTCCGGTGTGGTGGATCTCGTGGCTCATCTTCCCCATCGAGATCGTTTCGCATGTTGCGCGCGTCATGTCGCTCAGTGTTCGTCTTTACGCCAACATGTTTGCCGGCGATTTGGTCACCCTGGTGTTCTTCTCACTGATTCCCGTGGGCATTCCGGTGATCTTCCTGGGACTGCACCTTTTTGTCTCGCTGATTCAAGCATTCGTTTTCACGTTACTGACCATGATTTATCTATCACTGGCAGTGGCGCATGAGCACTAAAAGCAGCTATCAGCTCTCAGCCGTCAGCCTCCAGTCTGTTTGTACAAGCCGACGAACTGAGCCCAAGCGAGATGGAGCTGAAAGCTGAGAGCTTAAGGCTGAAAGCTCAAGAAAAAAGATTCCGCCGGAGAATGCTACTGCTCCGGACCAACGGTAGGCTGCAAGCGTGAGGGGGCCAGCTCGGTGAGCCTCAACCACCCACTGGCAGCCAAATCTCAAGGAAGCTGGAGAACTATGCGTAAACTTCAATTCATCTTTATGGCGCTTGCAGTGCTTTGCTTCGCCGTCCCCGTGTTTGCAGCAGACGGCGGATCTACCGCCATTAGCCTGGTGCCGATTGGCGCCGGTCTCGGCATGGGCCTGGCCGCCGGTTTGTGCGGA
This sequence comes from Occallatibacter sp., assembly GCA_017883405.1. GTDB lineage: Bacteria > Acidobacteriota > Terriglobia > Terriglobales > Acidobacteriaceae > Telmatobacter. Next base: position 7,774 of record JADGNO010000279.1, read on the forward strand.
CTTGGCCAGGGCCGTGCAGTTGGTTCTGCTGTCGAAGCGCTCGCCCGCAACCCAGGCGCCCGCGCCGGCATCTTTACCTTCCTGGTTCTCGGTCTTGCTTTGATCGAGTCCCTCACCCTGTTTACCCTGGTCATCGTTTTCGCAAAGATGTAATCTCAGTTCGCCTGATCAGGCAAAGTTTCATCGGAGGAAGCGGAACAGCCCCATCCTTAGCGGATGGGGCTGTTTTGTTATTGAGCCAGTTCAGCGGCCGCTGGGCGCCGCCGCAGGTCCACTGCGCAGCATCTGGATCGCCTGCCGATAATCCATACCCGCCGGAACTGGCGCATAGCGGCTCATCTGCTCGGTGGTGTTGATGATCTTCGTTTTGAACAGGACGCGCAGCGTCATTTCCAATTGCACGTTCACAATGCGCCATTGCTTGTCGCCCACGTCTGCCTGTTCAAGCACCACCCAACCGCCTTTATTCAGTTTGCCGAGGATGCCCCATCCATAGTTGGTGTCCTGCTGCAGATGGCCCTCCAGGCGGATAACGCGCTCCTGTGCCGCATCCACGCGTAGTTCGCCGCTCATCGCCGTCAGCGCCTGCGTTTCAATGTCGGGTGGGTCAAACCGGGTATTGGGCCTGAAGGTGAACCGGTGCACCGGACCGAAAGGGCCATTCACGGTGCCGGCGTACTGATACAGAAACGCGTTGGGCAGCATGCGCAGCAGCTTGAGCACAATACCCGCGTCCCCTTCTTCATTGTCCTTGCGGTGCTTCTGCAGGCTTGGGTTGGCTGCCAGAGTCCCAAGCCGCGCCAGCTCTTGCTGTTCATCTGCCGGCGCCAGCGGCGTATCGTTGACTGAGAGTAGTCGCGCAACATCGCCGTCTTTGGTCTCGATGATGTCCTTGGTTGAAGTCAGGCGCGGCGTGGACCTGTGCAGCATGTAGCGCATGGGGTGGCTGGGATCGCGGGCAACCCGCAGCTCAGTGCCGAGAGCGCGCGCAACCAGCGCCTGTGCCTGCGCATCCGAAAGTGCTTCGGCGCCCGCGCAAACGGGAACGTGAACAGCGCATGAAATGAGGCAGAGGAGCGATAGAAATCTGCGCACGTCCATTATTCTAATGGTCGGGAATCACCGGAATGACTTACAAATACGCTGGATTTACCCCTGGCATGGCGGATATCGAACTGATTTACGGCCCTGAAAATCGTTGGTAACTGACAATCATCACAACTTGCATTGAAGCAACCCGCCCGCTTTGCGTATAGTTCGGGCAGGGCATTATTTTTCAACGCGCGGAAGGATAAAGACATGGCAGGGGAGAACGCACAAGCACGCATTGGCAAGAGCATAGTGATTTGCGGCGAAGTCAAGGGCAGTGAAGACCTGGTTCTGGACGGTCGGGTCGAAGGAACCGTTACCCTGACCGAGGGCCGTCTGACCATTGGGTCAAGTGCTCATATTGCCGCCGATCTGGCGGCTAAAGATGTTCTGGTGCAGGGGCATGTACAAGGCAACATCATTGCCAGCGGCCGGGTAGAGTTGCGCTCAGGGTGCAACGTCGAGGGCGACATTACCGCGCTGCGCCTGGCTGTTGAGGACAACGCTCTGTTCCGGGGCAAGGTAGACTTGACTCAGGCAGCGTCAAAGGCGCACGAAGGTGCAACCGTCCCTGTTGGCGGAGCCACTACTTCCTAACAGCGATCGCGACGGCCTTCACGGCAAAGGTCCGCAAGGGGTTTAAGGGTTGTTAAGCCGTTGGTTCGAAAAAAAGCAGGAGGCTCTTCCCTCCGCATCCGGCCCGGGTCTCTCCGGCCCCAGGGTGCCGCGCCACTCCAATGGCTGGTCGACGATCCGCAAGCGTCTCCAGGCTGAGCCGGGCCTGCGCGTCATCGACAACGGGTTTACTTCGCCTGCGAATATCAACTACCTGACCGGACTCGGCCACAGCATTTTCCTCACCGACATGGTGTTCGACGCCTGGACAGGCGACTGGAAAAAGGGCTTGGACGAAGACGGCAAACAGCTTTGGGATGTTGAGGGTTTTCTCAAAAAAACTCTCAACTTTGAGGACCGCAAGTTCGACGTAGTGCTCATGTGGACGGCTCTCGATTACCTGCCTGAAGCGCTGGTCCAGCCGGTGGTCGGTCATTTGTTTGAAGCCATGAATCCGGGTGGGCAGGTGCTTTCCTTTTTCCACACGCGTACCACCGGCGAGGAAGCAACACGGGTTCGTTATCACATCACTCCCGGCGACGAAGTGGACATGCAGTTGACGCAGCAGTTTCCCATTCAGCGCGCCTTCACAAATCGCAGCATTGAGAAGCTGTTTGCAGGCTGGTCAGGGCACCGGCAGTTCCTGGCAAAAGACAGCGTCTCTGAAGTGATCATGACGCGCTAGCGTCTGCGAAACTCACCCCCGAGCGTCGGAATCTGCAATCGGGTTACAAGCGAATCACCAGCCACTCGGACCTTTGGCCAACCTTCGCCTATCCCGGTGATCTGTCTGATGTAAGGGAAACAGTAGACCGCCATGAGACCGCTCACAAGTATCATTGACCTGCACTACCTCGCGCCCACGGGCCTTGTACACAGCAAGGCAAGGCCAAACAAAGATTTGGTTGTGTGCCGTCGAGGGTGGGGCCTAAAGAGGAGATTCCATTGCTTCAAAATGCCGGCAGGGCTCGGCAGCACGGCGGTCGCGCATTGGAACGAAAGACGTTACGCTTCCCTGAACTAATGTGGCTTCTGTCACTGCTGATTTGCACGTTCGCGGTGGCGCTGGCGTTCGTCTACGTCGATGTGTCGATAGCCCATCGCGTCTATGGGCTTCTCAGGTCAGCTGAGGGCCTGGAGAAGGGATTTGCAAGTGCGGTTCTTCTCGGTATCGAAGCGGCTGTTGCGCTGGCACTGGTTTCTATTCGGATAACGCGCGGACATTTGTCGCGTTTTGGTGAGGCGACCGCGCTCGCGTGTCTCACTTCCATCTGTGCTTATGCAATCAACGATAGCATTCTGAAGCTCATTTTTGGGGTACCGAATCCTGCGTCCGTGTTGCACGGAACCCGACATGCATTCGATCTCCTGGCCGGTTCTTCGAACAGCAGCTTTCCCTCGGGCCACATGGTCCTCGCCTGCGCCTTCGCGGGTGTTTTCATGCGACTCTATCGAACCAGTATCTTGCCGTTCTCCGCACTGCTGCTCATTGCGGCAGTACTCTTGGTCGTGGGTGACTGGCATTTCGTCAGCGATGTAATCGCTGCAACATTTCTCGGTATCTCGGCTGGCCTCCTGGGCGGCGAGGTCTGGCTCGCGCATTCAAAATAGCGGAGCCGTTGCTCTCAGGCGAAAACTGTCAGAGGTCCGGATCGTCGA
>JADGNO010000280.1 GCA_017883405.1 Occallatibacter sp.
CTGGATCTCACTTCCAGTAAGCGTCAGGAATCCATTGCTCACGCCAGGAAATCCCGTTGCGTTTGCCCAGTCTCCGATATGGATATCATCGGAGCTTTGCGTTTTGACCCAGAGGCTCTTGTTGCCGCTTTGCAGCACCAGTGCCGATCCCGGCTCGAAATACGTCACTGTGCCAGCTACATGCACACGGGCTGTCTCGTTCTTGACCTTGGAGACGCTCAGAATCCGATCCATTGCAGTAAGTGGCAATGACCATGGATCCTGGGCAGCGGGTCTTATCACCATCACATTGGCCAGGCTGTTTACGCGCAACGCAACCCCGGTCAATTGCATCTTGCCATCGAACTTGCCGCCGTCGACGCCTGCAATCTCCACTTTGACGTCCAATAAATGCTTAAGTGCCTGCGCGTCCGCGTCCAATACCTCTGCGCCGATGTAACCGCTGTCTGTGAGGACTCCCAGTTTTGCGATCGGCTTTTCGCCGCCCAAGGGCTGAATCAAGTCAGCGGTGTGCACTACGCCTTGAACGGTTATGAAATTCGAGTCGAATGTTCCTTGGATGAGCTGTTCATAGTGCGCGGGTAAAGGTTTAGGCAATTTTCCGTGGGCCAGCAGGGTGATGTCGTTGCTCTTGATGTTGGCGGAGTAACCCCAACGGGTAGTACCCGTAATGCGCACGCGGTCACCGGGAAGCAAATGCTGCTTCGCAGTGGTCTCGATGAAGATTCCCTGATTGCCATCCTGAACGAATAGATCGTTCACTTGAGGCCTGCAGTAAGTGACGATCGCTTCAATTGTGACGGGAATACCGTCCTCAATCTGGGCGCGGGAAAAAGAGCGAATATTTTGGACGGTCGTACGAATGACTGGGGGACTTGCCCAAGCCACTGAAATTAAAAAAAATACTGCGATAATCGAGGAGAAGATTCTCTTCATCACCTTTTCCGGGGGGTGAATACTTGTCGCCCCAACTTTCTTGCTGCCGGTAAATGTAGTGCAAACCCTGGGAACTGGGTAAGTCTATGCGAAACCTGGGCATAGATAAAAAGAACTGCCTCTGAATTGCTACGTATGATTCTCACCCTTTGACCTAGCGGATCAAATAGCACTTTCGGAGTGTATATGACACTTTTTGCACAGGTTAGATGGAAATGAAGTGTTACTTCACAATCACATGCAGTAAATTAACGATCGGACGTGCTGCGGTTTTATCAAACTGAGGCAGACGCGCCCGGGGAGAAGCGGTGATCGCATTACTTCGGTGTCCAATTTTTGGTCGGGAATTTGTCGGCAACTCTCCCGGCTTCGTAGCAGGAACCCAGGAATCAACACGGACACCCGCAAGGCTGATCCGCTGCTGAAAGGTCATGATCGGTATTTGGGAACAATGGACCATGACGGTTTTAAACTGGTGCATGGTCGCGGACGCAAGGCCCGGCCGGAATAGAAGAGGGAAATGCAAAAAAAATTGCGCGTTGGAATTCTGTTTGGTGGGCGAAGCGGCGAACACGAAGTTTCTCTGCTCTCAGCAGCATCAGTTCTCAAGTCCATTGATCGCGAAAAGTTTGATGTGGTGCCCATTGGCATTACCAAGGAAGGCCGCTGGCTTGCCGCCGCGGATGCGCACGATCTGCTGGAAGGCAACAGCAATGAAGTGAAGCAGCGATTGCGCGCCGGCGATCCCGAAACAACACCGGGAGCCAAACTGCTGCACGAAGGCATACCCACGCTGATGGCGCCGGAGCCGGGCCGCGCTACCGCGCTTGAACATGCTCACGGCGGCAAGCCTCTGGACGTCGTGTTTCCAGTTCTGCACGGAACGTTTGGCGAAGACGGCACTATTCAGGGACTTTTTGAACTGGCCGGCATTGCCTATGTCGGATCGGGCGTGCTGGGCTCCGCGTGCGGCATGGACAAAGACGTGATGAAGCGTCTCTTCAAGCAGGCTGGACTGCCGATTGTTAAGCACGTTACGGTACTCCGCGCTGAGTGGGAAAGCGCACCGCGCAAGTGCATTACCAAAATTGAAGCCGCGCTCAAGTACCCGCTCTTCGTTAAACCGGCGAACCTCGGATCCTCGGTCGGCATCAGCAAAGCGCACGACCGCAAGGAGCTTGGCCCCGCGCTCACTGTGGCCGCTCGCTATGACCGCAAGCTGGTGATTGAGGAAGGTGTTGGCGGCAAGAAATCTCGCGCTCGAGAACTCGAAGTGGCCGTGCTCGGCAACGACTCGCCCCAAGCCAGCGTCGTGGGCGAAATCATTCCCGGCAAGGAGTTCTACGATTACGAAGCCAAGTACTTATCTGAAGGATCGGTGCCGGTGATCCCTGCCAAGCTCACGCGCGCGCAGAGCAAGCAAGTGCGCGAGATGGCCGTTGCGGCTTTTCGCGCCTGCGATCTCTCTGGACTTGCCCGCGTCGATTTCCTGATGGAACCAAGCGGCAAGCAGCGAATCTTCCTGAACGAGGTCAACACCATGCCGGGGTTTACGCGCATCAGCATGTACCCCAAGCTTTGGGACGCCACCGGCGTCACCTATCGCAGCCTGATCACCAACTTGATCGAGCTGGCATTAGAACGCTTTGAGGAGAAGAGCAGAACTACTTACAGCCGGGATTGAAGAGCAGGGAACAAGGAACAGGGAACAGGGAACAGTAAGTGATGACTCGGTGTCTAAGCTATCAGGGGTGTATCTTGGATGAGCAAGCAATGAGGGATGTTGGGTGCAGGCAAGCCTATTCCCTTATCCCTGTTCGCTATTCCCTGCTTTTAGAGGACTGAGTTCGATGACGCTTCTCGATGCACCGAAATTCGACGAAGTACGTGACCGCCGGAATCGCACCGTTCTGATTGGCTCAGCCGGAGCCTTATTCGCGCTGATTGTGGCCTTCTGGCTAGTGGCCGGTCATCCCGTAGATTGGCCATGGTACTGGCTTAACCATACGCTCGCCAGGCACACCGCCAACCAGTTCCTCGCCGACGTTGAACAGAACGACCTGTCCAAAGCCTATTCCGTCTGGATGCACGACCCCGACTGGCAACAGCATGAGGCTAACCACGCAAACTATCCGTTCAAACGGTTCCAGGATGACTGGAGCCGCACCAGCCCTGACAACGAATACGGAGTCATTCAGAGCCACAATATCGTTGTCGCACATCAGTACGGGAACATCGTGCTGATGGCGATTTTGATCAACGGTCGAAAGAGCCATGCGCTGAATCTGACCTACGATCCAAAAACGCATTCGCTCAATTTTTCTCCGCCGGACATGGAGATCAATCCCGAGTTCTACAAGTAGCCGAAGCACAAATTCGCGCTGAGCAAAAGTCCAAAGGGCGCCCTCACGCGCCCTTTACTTCGGCAAGAGCCTTTTCCAGGCTGGCCGCATCTTCAACGTTGGTCGTCTTCAGCGCCGCATCAATCTGCTTCAGCAGCCCGCAGAGCACCTTCCCCGGACCAACTTCGATGTAGAAATCGGCGCCCGCGTTTTTCAGCGACTGCACGCAATCCACCCAGCGCACCGCGCCGGTCACCTGGCGCGTGAGCGCATCGCGCGCATCTGCTGCTGTTGTCACCATGCCGCCGGTAACATTTGCTGCTACTGGAATGCGCGGATCGGCAATCTGCAGCGCGGCAAGCACACGCGCAACTTCTTCCTGTGCGGGCTGCATGAGCGAGCAATGGAAGGGAGCGCTAACTGGAAGCATCACGGCGCGACGCGCGCCTTTAGCCTTGCATAGCACCGAGGCCTTTTCAACCGCCGCCAGTGCGCCTGAAATTACAGTCTGCCCAGGCGAATTCAGGTTAGCCGCCTGCACCACCTGCCCGGTCTCCGCCGCGGCTTCAGCACAAGCTTCTGCCACCTGCGCTGCATCCAGTTGCAGAACTGCTGCCATTGCGCCCTGGCCTGCTGGAACGGCAATCTGCATGGCCCGGCCACGAGCTTTCACTGATCGCAGAGCATCAGCAAAACTCAGCGTTTCGGCAATTACGTGCGCTGACCACTCGCCCAGCGAGTGCCCCGCAGCCAAGGCTGGTACCACGCCATGCTCGGCGAGTACTCGCGCAGCCGCCACGCTCACCGTCATAATCGCCGGTTGCGTGTTTTCGGTCAGGCGCAGGTCCTCTTCAGGCCCTTCGAAACACAGTTTTGAAAGTGGAACGCCGAGCGCCTCATCGGCTTCGGCAAAGGTCTGTGCTGCTACAGGAAATCGCTCGGCAAGCTCGCGGCCCATACCAACCGCCTGCGAGCCCTGCCCCGGAAACAAAAACGCGATCTTGGTGGACATTTGTATCTATTTTATTGGCTGAGATCGGATTATCGAAGCAACAAATCCCACCCAGTGAGTCAGCTCAGGATCCCTGACCCCTGACCCCTGCCTTCAATTCCAGCGCTTCTTGTCGTCCTCGTCTTCGTTGATCACGCGGCCGTTGCCGTCAAATCTAACGGTGCGGCCCTGCTTGCGCATGTATACCTCAAACTTGCGTGCAGCCCGGCGACGCTTCCAGCGATAGTACCCGTTGCGGAGGGCGTACCAGCGCTCACTCAGCGTGAAGGAGAGCCCCTTGCGCGGCGCCATACGAACATAGAGCCAGCCCGCCAGCGCGCCGCCCAGTTGCGCAAATGCGTACATCCGCTGCTGGCCAAACAGCATGGCCACTGCAATCAGGCCGTAGATTACGGCCATGTATTTGGCCTTGATTCCAATGGCGAAGAACAGCAGGAACTCCATGTCGCCATACAGTGTGCCTATGGCGACCAGCATGCCGAAAATCCCGCCAAAGCAGCCATACAGCGCTACCGGCATCAACGCATAACCCAGCGGGGCGCTGCACACGTAGATCACCAGCGCGGCGGCCGCTGTTCCAAGCACCGAGGTGGCATACAGGCCGTTCACCCATGTGGAACTGTGCATGTTCTCAAGGAAGCCGGCCAGAAACCACAGCGACAGTAGCTCAAACAGAGTGCCGACGATGCCGACATGGACGAAGCTGTACGTCAGCGGCTGCCAGATCAATCCATGAAAGAACGAGGTGGGATCGAGCGTGAGCAGCCGTCCGATCTCGTTGGCCATGTCGACCGAGATGAGCTGCCAAACCAGCAGAGCAAAGTAGGCGCCAAGATTGACGAAAACCAGCGTGCGCGTAGCGCCTCTGAATTCGGGGAAGGAAAACGGGCTTGAGCCTATCCTGCGCATTGAGTCCTCAGGTTAAACGGTAGGACGGTCCGGTGTCATGGGCGATTGCCGATTTGACCAAAACTGCAGCCCTTGAAGAATTATATGGATGCTAAACGTTCCAGGTTCTTGTCCGTCTCTCCAGTGCGGCTTTTCTAGGAAAAATCCGCTTCAGGTACGCTTGCGCATGGTGCACTATACAACAACTCCCGCCGCGGTTTGGGGTTTGCTACTTTAGTGGCAGGAGCGAGGAGATTTCGGGAGCGCTTGAGGCTTGACCTGAGGCAGGGTTCTCCCTAAAACTAGCGTAGGTTGTGCTGGAAATAGCACTGATCTTACAGAGTGAAACACCTTGGAAAGAAGGGAGGCTGCCATGCCCACCTGCCCAGAATGCGAAAATGAACTGGATGTTGACCTAGACGAAGTTGAAGAAGGCGACGTGGTTTCCTGCGGAGAGTGTGGAACGGATTACGAGGTCGTCGGGGTTGAACCGCTCGAGCTGGCGCGTGTTGATGAAGAGCTGATCGAGGAAGATGATCTGTTTGCAGAGGAAGAGGAAGAAGAGTGAAGATCAACCGCACAAAGTTAATTGCGTTGACCGCTTTTGCAGCACTGGCTGCGGGAGTTGCAGGCGTTCGGTCGAACAATGCACTGATTGCTGCCAGCGCCGAGGCTCAGAATACCGGCATGCGCGTAGTATCCGGTGCAGTGCTCGATGGCGACGAGCCGGTGATCGGCGCAACAGTTTTCCTCAAGAACCAGAAAACGAAAGCCATCCGCAGCTACTCGTCCACTGAGAAGGGCCACTATTACTTTGCCCAGGTCAACATGGTCGACGATTACGATCTGTGGGCCGAGAAGAGCGGCAAAAAGAGCGCGGTTAAAACCGTCAGCTCATGGGACTCTCGCAAGGAGTTTGTCAGCGACCTCAAGCTGAAATAACACATCGAGATCACGCACGCGGCAGGCGCTTCCATTGCAGGTAGCGCCTGTTTTGCATAGGCCTCATCCTTCCAGCTTTTTCGCCACCAGTTCATTCAGCAGCGCCGGATTTGCCTGGCCCTTGGTCATCCGCATCACCTGGCCCACAAAGAATCCCGCAATGGACGTTTTACCGGCGCGGTACTGTTCCACCTGTTTCGGATTCGCCGCGATCACTTCATCAATCAGCTTTTCAATTGCTGATGCGTCGGTGATCTGCTGCGGTTTCTCGCGCTCGTAAACTACGCTGAAGTCTTCGCCATTTTCAAAGGCAATATCAAAAAGCTGCTTCAGTTGCTTTGAGCTGATCTTGTCTTCGTCCAGCAGGTCGGCGGCCTGCACAATGCCTGCCATGGTTACAGGAGATTGATCCAGCTCAAGGCCAAGCGCGTTCAAGCGCCCGGTGACCTCGCTCAGCAGCAAGTTCGCCACGCGCCGTGGATTCCGCGCCTTCTTAGCCGCTTCTTCAAAACGGTCTGCGAACTCTCGCGATGCGGTCAGCGTATGCGCGTCCTTCGCACTCAGTTCATACTCGGCGATCATGCGTGCGCGGCGAGCCTCCGGCAATTCCGGCAGCTTCTTGCGCATTTCTTCAAGAAACTCCGGCGTTACAATCAGTGGCTGCAAATCCGGTTCAGGGAAGTAGCGGTAGTCGTGCGCCTGCTCCTTTGAACGCATCGTGTACGTGCGCCCCTCGTTCGCATCCCAAAGCCGCGTTTCCTGCTTTACTGTGCCACCCGATTCGGTGAGTTCGATCTGCCGCTCGATCTCGTACTCCAGCGCAGCCCGAACAAACTTGAAGCTGTTCACATTCTTGACTTCCACCTTGGTTCCGAACTTTGGTGCGCCTTTGAGACGGACGCTTACGTTGGCGTCGCACCTCAGCGATCCCTCTTCCATGTTGCAGTCGGAAACTTCCGAGTACAGCAGGATCTCTTTCATCCGCGTGAGGTATTCGAATGCTTCATCTGGTGTGCGAATGTCGGGCTCACTCACAATCTCCGCCAGTGGCGTGCCGCAGCGGTTCAGGTCGAGGTACGTGCGGGTGGCCGAGTCGGCAAACCCATCGTGCAGGCTCTTGCCCGCGTCCTCTTCCATATGCAGGCGCGTAATGCCGATTCGCTTGGGGCCGCCATTCGCTGCAGGCACCTCAATCCAGCCGTGCTCGGCAATGGGCTTGTCGAACTGAGAAATCTGGTAGCCCTTGGGCAGGTCAGGATAAAAATAATTTTTGCGGGCAAATATCGAACGCTCGCGTACCTGGCAGTTCAGCGCCAGCGAGGCCATGGTGGCGTATTCCACCGCCTTGGCATTGAGCACTGGCAACGCACCCGGCAATCCCAGGCAAACCGGGCAAACATTGGTGTTCGGCGGGGCGCCAAAGCGGTTGGCGCAACCGCAAAACGCCTTGCTCGCGGTCAGCAGTTGCACATGTACTTCAAGCCCGATCACGGGCTCGTACTTCGCCAAAATTTCAGGGGCTAATCCAGCAACGGCGGGCATATCCAGATTTTATCGCGGCGAGATGACGTCTTACTCCCTGCCAGGTCGATCATACTTTGGCTGCGGCAGGTGATCCAAATCACTTCCACTGGTGCTGCTGGGCACATAAAGCCTTGTTGAACGGTGTCAACCTTTCCCCTGCAGCGATTCCACGTCTGGCGCGTCTAAACGGGCGTCAGAAGTTGGGGGTGGTGCTATGGCGGATCCATGCAGCAGTCGCTGGATTCATCCGGCGGTCATCCTGGTCGCAACGGACCTGAGCGACCTTGATCGGCTCATGCCGTTTGCACTGGAGCAGACGGTGGATGCACATACCCGCCTGATTCTTCTCCACGCTATCGCCAGTTCAGCGTCCATGTCAGTCGATGCGGTGGGCTTGCCGTACTACGATCCCTCTGGCGCGCTTGAAGTTGCAGAAAAAATGCTGAGGCCCTGGTGCGAAGAGGCGCGTCGGAACGGCGTGGAATGCCATGCCATTGTGCGCGAGGGGAATCCCACTCAGCAGATTGCGGCCGCTGCCCGCCAGTTTTTTGCAGATCGAATTCTTCTTGGGACCCGGAGCAGGGGCAGGCTTGGCAAGCTGCTCCTCGGCTCCGTGGCAGAACAAGTGCTGCGCTCGGTCAATCTCCCGGTCATCACCGTGGGTCCCGAGGCTCATCTCCCGGTGCAAAGCGGCTTCGAGGAACGTGTCGTGCTGCATGCCACCACTCTCAGAGAGACCTCTCGCCCGAGCGCAGCGCTTGCCTGTCGATTGGCCGCGCAACTGAATGCCGAACTCGTCTTGCTGCATGTATTGCCCCCCGCTGACGAGATGGCGCACGAGGGCGCGCTTTCCGATTTCGATGCGGCTGCCGCGCGTGAGTTGCAGGCCCTGGCAGCCGAAACCGCGGCAAGCGGTCATCCGCAGATTGAGACGATTGTCCTGCACGGCAATCCGTTCATCGAGATACTGGCCGAAGCCACAGCACGCAAAGCGAGCCTGATCGTTCTCGGCGCCACGCATCACTCAGCGTTTGATAACCTCACTCGGGACCGCACTGTTTATCGCGTGATCGCGCACGCGCGCTGCCCGGTCCTCACGCTTCGCGAAGCGGAAGCTGCCGCGGTCGAAACACTGCCCGAGCACACTTCGGCATTTCACGTCTGACGTACGGTTGATCGTTTTTAGTGAGAAGCGAAGTACTAGGCCGTCAAGCGTTCCAGCTGGTCCGGCTTTACGATCGTCAGGCTTGTGCCCTTGATCGTGATCCACTGGTCGCGGCGGAACTGGTTCAGCAGCCGTGTCACTGTTTCGCGAGAAGTGCCCGCCATGTTGGCGATCTCTTCGTGCGTCAGGGCCATGGTGAATTTAATTTCCGGCTTGCCGTTTGCCGACGTGCGTCCCCAATCAAGCAGCAAGCGCGCCAACCGTCCCGCAGCCGAGCCCGAAAGAGCCAGCCGCTTTGCGTCGTGGAACACGGTCAGATATTCGCCGCTGAGCGCCTGTGCCGCGTGCATGCTGGCAATACCGTGGCGGCCCAGGAAATCAACAAACTCCTGCTTCCGCACTGTCTTCACCTGGCATGGTTCAATCGCTTCGGCAGTCACTTCATGTGGAACGTTTGCCAACACTGCGCTCAACCCCATCACATCGCCCGGCCCCGCGATCTTGAGGATCATGGTTTTGCCGTCGCGGGAAGTGGAGGAGATTTTGACCTGGCCGTAGCAGATTACAAACACATTGCGCGCCGGGTCACCCTCTGTGAATAGCTTGGCACCCCGCGCATGGCTCATCATGATGCCGATCCCGTCGTAATCTGCCAACGCTTCGGGTGTGAGATTGCAGAACATTCGCAGATGGCGATGCTCGCAATTCTGACAATCTTCCGGGGGGTGATGGGAATGCATCAAGGCCATAGTTGGTCCGGTGGTCTGAGGAAAGTATATCTCATACCGGGAACGCAGGTGCGGATCTGCGAGAATTCCCCGCAGAAGCAGGTCGAGCGGGGAAAAGTGGAGTCCCAAACTGTTCAGCCTAGGCTGGTTCGACACCGCCGGCCCGCCGCCTTGTGTGGACGGTTCGGTTCAGGCAGCAGGACAGGTAACCTCGCGAAACCTCGCGCGCCAGCTCTTCCAGCAATCTCATGCGCAGCGGGGGATAGTTCTCAAATACTTTGTTCAGCGCCTCAATGGACAATAAGAGCAGCGATCCGGAAGACTGCGCGCTGAGCGTATATGTATGGTGGCCGTC
>JADGNO010000281.1 GCA_017883405.1 Occallatibacter sp.
GTTCCCCGTGTCAAACGCGCTATGGAATCTGCTGCCCGATCTGCGGTTCCTTCAGTTTCCCTGGCGCTGGCTGCTCGTGCTGGAAGCTCCAATGGGAGTTTTTCTCGCGGCCGCGCTGTGGCCTGAAACAAGTGCGCGACGTGCTCGTAACATTGCCATTGCCGTCAGTTCCGCGGTATTCATTTGCATCACTGTGGGCGCCGGCAAGTATCTGTACCAAGCCTGCCATCCGGAAGATGCAGTGCCGGACATGCTGAGCGTGCTCGAAGCCGGCAAAGGCTACGGCGGCACATTCGAGTACGAGCCCGTCGGCGGCGACATTTCGCTCATCCCAATGAATCTGCCGCAGGCCTGCCTGGTCAGTGATCCGAATAGACTGCTCGGCAAAAACGATGCCGATGGCGAACTGCTATGGGACGCGGCGCAAGACACCTGCGAAGCAACTTTCGCGGCCGCGCAAAACAGCAGCCCCGAGCATCTGCGTATCAGTGGCACAGCACCGCATCCTGCGTTCCTTATCTTGCGGAAGTTAAACTACCCTGCCTGGCAGGTTACGCTGAACGGACAATCCATTGCGCCCGGTCCTGCTCGACAAGATGGACTCATGGTCATCTCTATTCCCCAGGGTGCCTTTAACCTGTCTGTGGACTGGACAACAACCCGCGACACGGTCCTGGCGCGCTGGCTCAGCGCCTTGAGTGTATTCGCGCTCACAGGCTTATGCTTGTTCGAAAATAAGCTGAAGCAAGCTCGGTTATCATGAGTGAAATGACCATCGATGTTAAATCTCTTCTGAAGGAAGGCGCGGAGCTGACTGACCGGGCTCTGGAAGAGCTGCTTCCCAGCGTGGAAACAGTGCCTGCTTCGATCCATGGCGCCATGCGTCACTCGACCTTCGCGGGAGGAAAGCGCCTGCGCCCCGTGCTTGCAATGCAGGCGGGCGTTACCATTGCCGGCTCGTTGCCGAAGGGTATTGAGCGCCTGGGCGCGGCCATCGAGATGCTGCACACGTATTCGCTGATCCACGACGACCTGCCCGCGCTGGACAACGACGATCTGCGCCGCGGAAAGCCCACCTGTCACAAAGTATTCGGTGAAGCGATTGCGATTCTTGCCGGCGACGCATTGCAGACGCGCGCCTTTGAAGTTCTGGCCGGACTCGATGCGCCACCTGCCGCGACCGTGCAGATCATTGGTCTCATCGCCAATGCGGTGGGCACGGTAGACGGCATGATCGGCGGCCAGGTGCTGGATATCGAAAGCGAACACCAGAAACCGACGCCGCATCTGGTTGAATCAATCCATCGTGCCAAGACCGGTGCGTTGATCCGCGTAAGCGTAGTGAGCGGCGGCGTATATGCCGGCGCCAACCTGGACGACGTGGCGCGCCTGACCCTGTTCGGATGCAAAGCCGGATTGGCGTTTCAGATCGTCGATGACGTGCTCGATATGACGGTGGACTCCGCGCAGCTTGGTAAGACTGCGGGCAAAGATGTGGCCACCGAGAAAGCAACCTGGCCGGCGGTTTACGGAATTGATCAAAGCCGGAAAGATGCCGCGCGCCTGATCGACGAAGCCTTTGCAGCGCTGGAGCCGTATGGCAGCCGGGCCGATGGCTTGAAAGCAGTGGCTCGCTTCCTCGTAGATCGTACAAATTAGCAGAGCAACTAACCAGCCGATGCTTTCAGAAGCCGAAATCCTGACCGCGCTCCGCGACTGCTTCGATCCTGAGGTCAAGCTGAATCTTGTCGACCTGGGGCTGATTTACGCCGTCGATACGGGACCGGACGCTGACTCCGCGCCCGCGTGGCCGCGTCAGTGGGTCAAAGTCACCATGACGCTGACCACGCCACAGTGTCCTGCCAGTGGGCTCATCTTTGAGCAGGTACACAACCGCCTTGCTGGCATTCCCGATGTCAGCAAAGTGGAAGTGAATCTTGTGTGGGAACCGAAGTGGACAGCGCACCGGATCAGCGAAGCCGGGCGCCGCCAACTTGGAATTTAGACTCAACGGCCCAGAACTTTACCTATTTTTTCTCGCTGTTCGGCAAACTCTTCAACCGCTTCCTCTACCTGGTTCAATACACTCTGTGCCTGGGCAATGTAGCCGGGCAGAAGCGACCACCACTTCTTCATCGTGTCCTGTTGGTCAATCAAGGCCAGGGAAGTGCCGGCGGCAGCAACCACCAGACCCAGGCGCTGCTTACCGGACAGCAGCAACGCGCCGCCTGTCACGAGTGTGGCAGCCGAGGTAACCCTCAGCCAGTTGATCGGGACGTCGCCGGACTCGGGTTTCATGCCGCGCGGTGCGTTTGGATCGACATTAAAATCTCTGGGCATTTTGGAAAGTGGAAGAACCACCATCAATTCTCCTTGCGTTCCCCATGCCGCGTTCAGCCGCGAGCAATGGAACGTTAGTTTGAGTATCTCTTACCGGGCGTTCGAAGGCCCTGAGTAAAACCTCACCTGAAACCGATCGAGTAACAAAATTTGCCTGACCCTGTCGTGCATACCGCGCCAGTCGCAACTGCATTAGTGGCAACTGCATCAGTCGAAACTGCATCAGTCCAGGTCAAAGTCGCGCAGTGGCCTACCCTCAGGGGCATCCTTGGCCTTGCGAAGCGCTTCAGCGAACTTCTTCTCAAGCAGCTCCGCCTTGTTCTTTTCCGCGTCAACGGACTGGCGGAAGATGGACTCTTTGCGTTCATCCTGCTCGCGCATGGCCTTGGCCGCGGTCTCAAGATCCTCGAACATTCGCTTGCGTGGCGCCGGGGTGTGACTCAGGACCAATCCCGAAACCGCATCTACTTTGATGACAGCCGCGCAATCGGGGCAGGTTATCTCAAATGTTTTTTCTGTCTCATTCGCCATTTCAATCCTGAATTGTATGCGCTTTGATCGGGAATTTCGAGTTCTGTGTGGCTTGACACCCATCTGAGCCAAAGCTAAAGATGAATACGCCGGATTTTCAAGATTCTTTGCAACTTGCGGCCCAAGCGTCCGGGACGGCCGCCCCATTTCCCTTAAAGGATAAGACTGATGAAACGAATTTCCTTGCGTTCCTTGCTTGCTCTTTCCGCGGTAGCCGTCCTCTGTTCGTTCACCCTTGCCGCCGTCAGCGCCGCCGTCGCAGGCGATCCAGCAGACGCGATCGTGGCGACACCTCTGAAACTCGATCGGCTTGACGCCTCAATCGACCGCATTGTCCCGGCAGATGCAAAGCTGGAGCGCGTCGCCACAGGATTCACGTGGACCGAAGGCCCCGTATGGATCAAGGACCGGCTCTATTTTGCGGAGATTCCCAGCAACAGCATTCGTACCTGGACCTCCGGCAAGGGAACGGAAATCTTTCTGCAGCCCAGCGGCTACAAAGGCTCGGCCCCGTACGGCGGCCCTGAGTCTGGATCTAACGGGATGACGGTTGACGTGCGCGGACGCCTGACTGCTGCCGGCCATGCCCAACGTGACATCTTCCGGCTCGAAACACTCGACCCCAAAGCGCAGCAGACTGTTTTGGCGGATTCATACAAGGGGAAGAAGCTCAACAGCCCCAATGATGTGGTCTACAAGTCTGACGGCTCGGCTTACTTTACCGATCCTCCGTATGGACTGCGCACGCAAAGCGACAAGGATCCTGAGAAACAGCTCGATATAAACGGCGTCTATCGCATTCCGCACGCGCTTACACAAAAGGCCGGTTCAGAGCCGGCGCGCGATGAGTTGCAATTGTTGGTTTCCGATCTGACGCGTCCCAACGGCATCGCGTTCTCGCCCGACGAAAAGTACCTCTACGTAAACAATTCGCAGCCCAAGAAGCTTTGGATGCGCTACACCGTGAAGCCCGACGGTACCGTTACGGATGCAAAGTTGCTTTACGATGCAACTAAAGACAACCGCCCGGGCGTACCTGATGGCATGAAGGTGGATTCGGAAGGCAATATCTACAGCGCCGGGCCGGGCGGCATCTGGATCATCTCGCCTGAAGGCAAGCCGCTCGGCACGATTCTTGTTCCCGGCCGAACCTCGAATGTGGCCTGGGCAGGAGCGGACCGCAAGACGCTGTACATCACCGGTAGCGAAGGCATCTTCCGCGTACATCTGAAAATTGCCGGTGAACCGCTGGTGAAAGCAAAGTAGGGAAATTTAATTAAGAAACCTGGAAAGCGGAGCCGGCTATGCTGGTTCCGCTTTTCTATGTCACCGGTCCCGGATTGAAAAGTACAAATTCGTTGTGCAATCCCCACTGATCGGCCCACGTTTTCCTTGAACCGCTGGCTACTTCCAGAATCAACGAGAAAATTTCCCATCCCACTTCCTCAACCGTCGCCTGTGCAGTGGCAATTCTGCCCGCGTCCACGTCAATCAGATCGTGCCAGCGCTCTGCCAGTCCGCTGTTGGTAGCTACCTTGATGACAGGCACGATTGACAACCCGTACGGCGTGCCGCGCCCGGTCGTGAACACATGAACATTCATGCCAGCGGCCAATTGTAGAGTGCCGCAAACGAAGTCGCTGGCAGGCGTGGCCGCAAACAGCAACCCCTTCTGCGTTGCGCGTTCGCCTGGCGAGACAACGCCCATCAGTGCGGTCGTGCCTGATTTTGCCACCGAGCCCATCGCCTTTTCTACTACGTTGGTGAGGCCGCCTTGCTTGTTACCGGGCGAAGGATTGGCCTGCCTATCTGCTCCACCCACGGCAAGATAGTTGTCGTACCAGGCCATCTCGCGAATAAAATCTTTCGCAATTTCAGGCGTTGCTGCCCGCGCTGTAATGAGATGCGCTGCATCGCGCACCTCCGTAACTTCAGAAAACATCACGGTAGCTCCGGCACGCACCAGCAGGTCTGCCGCAAAGCCCACCGCCGGATTCGCCGTAACTCCGGAGAACGCATCCGATCCGCCACATTGCAGGCCGACAATCAACTCCGCCGCCGGACAGGGAACGCGATGACGCAGGTTCAGCATTTGCAGTCGCGCCTCAGCTTTGGTCATGATGTCGGCCACCATTTCGCCAAAGCCGTTGGTTGCATCCTGCAGCACGCTCACTGAGGGTTCCTGCTCAAGGACCGGCAGCGCGCCGGCAGGAATCATGCGCGCAGGCTGCAGTTTTTCGCAGCCAAGACTCACCAGCAGAATCTCGCCACCAAAATTAGGATTGAGCGCAAGATTGCGAAGGGTGCGAATTGGAATTACCGCGCCGGGTGCATCGATCGCGACGCCGCAACCGTAGTGATGCGTAACGGCGACGACGTCGTCCACGTTCGGATACTTCGGAAGCAGTTCGGCCTTGATGCGCTTGACTGCGTAAGCCACTGTGGCCGCGACACACTGCACCGTGGTGCTGATGCCAAGAATGTTTTTCGTTCCCACGGAGCCGTCGGCATTGCAATAGCCCATGAACGTGTCGCCATTAAGCCTGGGCAGCGGCTCGGGAACGGACGTGGCCAGCGGGCACTGGTCAAGCGCTGGAGCATCTGGCGCCGCCAGCAATGCCTCATGCACCCAACTACCGCGTGCGATGGCGCGCTTTGCGTAGCCAATCACGACTCCATAACGAAGGACCGGCTCTCCACCGCCAATGTCGTTCAACGCGACTTTGTGCGCTTCTGGCACGGCCTCGACGAGCATCGTTCCGTCTCCAAAACGGCTGCCTGCCGGCAATCCGCCCCGGTTAACGACGATGGCGACATTGTCGCGCGGGTTCACGCGAATGTAGAGCGGTTGCGTAGCGGGTTTGGATTCGGTATCACTCATTTTCAGCGCACTAGGCTGGGACGTTTTGGATCGAATTTCCAGTTGGGAATCAGGAACTGCATCGCGAGAGCGTCATCGCGCGCGCCCAGGCCTTGATTGTTGTACAGCGCGTACGCACGCTCAATAGCGTCGAAATCGAGATCGACACCAAGCCCGGCGCGGTCGGGCACGGTCAGCATTCCGTCTACGATCTTGAGCGGATTCTGTGTCAGGTGCTGACCGTCCTGCCAGATCCAATGCGTGTCGATGGCTGTGATTGGGTCGGCGGCCGCAGCGGCAACATGCGTAACCATAGCCAGCGAAACATCAAAATGATTGTTGGAGTGCGAGCCCCACGTCAAGCCGTTGTCGCTGCATACCTGCGACACGCGCACTGAACCCTGCATGGTCCAGAAATGCGGATCGGCGAGCGGAATATCAACAGCGTGTAATTGAATCGCGTGGCGTAGCTGCCGCCAGTCCGTGGCAACCATGTTGGTTGCCGTGGGCAAGTTGGTTGTGCGGCGAAACTCCGCCATAATCTCGCGGCCGCTGAATCCCTGCTCCGCGCCGCATGGGTCTTCAGCATAGGCCAGCACATCGTGTTTGCTTTTACAAAGTTCAATCGCCTCGTCGAGCGACCACGCGCCATTGGGATCGAGTGTGATGCGCGCTTGCGGAAATCGCGTAGCAAGAGCTTCAATCGCTTCCATCTCTTCGGTGCCGGCAATCACGCCGCCCTTGAGCTTGAAATCGTTGAAGCCGTAATGCGCATGGCTTGCTTCTGCAAGGCGCACAATAGCTTTCGCGGTCAGCGCTTCCTCATCGCGAATGCGGAACCAGTCTGGAGCAGACAGGTCTGCGCGTCGATAATTCAGATTAGTTTTTCTGCTGTCGCCGATGAAAAACAGGTAGCCAAGCGCCGGCACTTTGGAGCGTTGCTGTCCTGTGCCAAGAAGCGCCGCGACCGGCAACCCAACCCATTGCCCCAGCAGATCGAGCAGTGCCGATTCGACGGCAGTGACCGCATGTATGGCCACGCGAAGATCGAATGTCTGCAGGCCCCTGCCCTGCGCGTCATGGTCGGCAAAACAATCTTGGACTTCGCGCAGAATCGAGTTGCAGGTAGCGATCTCGTGCCCAACCACCAGCGGAATCGCGGATTCGAGAACGTGGCGAATTTTTTCTCCGCCCGGTACCTCCCCCACTCCGGTATTGCCCGCCTCGTCAGTAAGGATTGCCAGGTTACGCGTAAAGTAAGGCCCATGTGCGCCGCTCAGGTTCAGCAACATGCTGTCTTCGCCAGCAACTGGAACAATGCGCATCGACACCACACGCGGAGACCGGCCGCATGTCTCAAAGCGCTGCGGCTCCGCCCCACCGTCCACCTCGACAATTCTTTCAGGGATTTTCATGGTTGGCCTTCGTCGCACATGTGATCGTATCGAAACGTGCTGCTAGCACGCTGCTTTTCTCTAATCACTTTACAGAAGCGCACCGGTTCACATACAAAGTCCATGACCATCCGAGGCCAGATTTACGGTAGGTGGGTGGTTCTGATCTGCTGGCTGCCGGAAAGGGAGTATATGAATCGGAGAGAGTTCATTGTTGCAAGCGGCGCCGCGGGGATTGCTGCCGCAGGCACCGGCGCTACCCAAAAAGCGGAAGCTGAACCCGGCGCGAAGAAGGCCCTGATGAAGCTCGGCGACCAGCCCGCGCCTACAACAGAAACACACGTGAAGTACCTGGCCCGCTACGGAGTCGAAGGTATCTGTGGGTATCCGCACATCGAGGGCGACCGCCTCTACGCGACCGTCGTCGAACTGAAACGGATGAAAGATCTGGCCACCCGATACAAGCTCAGCGTCGATTGCATTGCGCCGCCTTTTCTTGAGTCGAGTTACATTGACCGCGAAAAGCATCCCGCCATTATGCTGGCCCAGAGCCCGGAGCGCGATCGCGACATTGAGCAACTTCAGATGCTCATCAGGAACTGCGCGCAGGCCGGCATTCCAATGATCAAGTACAACATGAGCATCCTGGGAGTACTGCGCACGGGCCGCAAACCCGGCCGCGGCGACGCGATGAACCACTACTGGAAGCTCTCAGAAACGCATCCCGAAACTCCGCTGACCAAGGCGGGCGTTGTGAATGCAGATGCGTTCTGGGAGCGCATCACTTACTTCCTCGATCGCATCATCCCGGTGGCAAATGAATACAAAGTCCGCATGGCCTGCCACCCGCAGGATCCCGGTGTTCCGCCAGAAGGTTATCAGGGCATTAACCGCGTGCTCGGTACCATCGACGGCTTGAAAAAGTTCCTCTCCATCCGCGAAAGCCCTTATCACGGACTCAACTTCTGCCAGGGAACGGTCTCAGAAGCACTCCAGAATCCGCGCGAAGAAATCTTCGATGTCATCCGCTACTTCGGCAGTCGCAGGAAGATTTTTAATGTGCACTTTCGCAACATTCGCGGTCACCGCGACGATTTCGAGGAGGTGTATCCCGACGAGGGCGACATCGATTTTGTACGCGCCATCCGGGCGTACAAGGAGATTGGCTACGATGGAATGCTGATGCCGGATCATGTGCCCCTTGCGGCCAACGATCCGGACTCGCTGCAATCGTTCGCTTTCTGCTACGGATATATTCGCGGACTCATTCAGTCTGTCCGCTCACAAGCATGAACCGGGCACACTGATTCTCACAGCAGAAGCAACGATCCAGGACGAAAGGAAGACCTGAATTTTGCAAGACGCAAGAGAAACGCGCATCCGCTACCTGATCATCGGCATTCTGTTTGCGGTAAGCTGCTTCAGCTTTGCAGACCGGTCTGCTTTGTCGCAGGCAGTGGCCGCCATGCCGAAAGAGATGAACCTGAATCCGCAGCGAATGGGCTATCTGCTGTTCGGTTTCGGGTGGGCCTATGCGCTGGGACAATTGCCCTCAGGCGGCCTGCTCGACAGATTCGGGTCGAAACGCGTGTACGGCATCGCGATCATTCTCTGGTCCACGTTCGCGTTCCTCACCGGCTGCGCCGGATTCGTGTCTGCGAGCCTGGCGTTCACAACAATTTTTATTTTGCGAATTCTGTCGGGACTGGCACAGTCGCCAGTCTTCCCCGGTAACGGACGCATCGTGGCCGCGTGGTTTCCTACGACAGAGCGTGGTCGAGCCTCCGCAATCTTCAATTCATCGCAATACTTCGCGTTGCCCATCTTCGCACCCATCTTTGGCGGTCTTCTTCACCACTATGGCTGGCAAAGCTGCTTCTGGTTCATGGGCGCAATTGGAGCGCTGTTCTCGGTGTTGTGGTTCACTAACATTTACGGCGTCAAAGATCACCCGCGCATTTCTCAAGCTGAAGTGGAAACGATCGAACGCGGCGGCGGACTGGTAAACACCGATGCCAACGCCGGCGCAAAGAGAAATACGCTCACCTGGGTTACTGTGAAAATGCTGTTGAGCTATCGCATGCTGGTGGGTGTTTACATTGGCCAGTACTGCATCACCACGCTGACGTGGTTCTTTCTTACCTGGTTTCCGTTGTACCTGGCGCAAGAGCGTCATATGTCTGTGTTGAAGGTAGGTTTTGCCGCTGCTGTCCCTGGCCTGTGCGGCGGTTTCGGCGGAATCCTTGGCGGCTTCATATCTGACGGGCTGCTGCGTCGCGGCTATTCACTGAGCTTCTCGCGCAAGCTTCCCATCATGGCGGGCATGGCACTTTCCATGACCATCATCGCCTGCAACTACGCAAGCTCGCAGACCATCATGCTGCTGTTCATGTCGATTTCGTTTTTTGGCAAAGGCATTGGCGCGCTCGGATGGACCGTGATTTCCGATACCTCGCCACGTGGCATGGTCGGCATGAACGGAGCGCTCTTTAACCTGTGCGGCAACCTGGCCGGCGTAACCACACCGCTCATCATCGGCTACATCGTACAGAAGACGCACTCGTACAACGGCGCGCTTATCTTCGTCGCAGCCATCGCATTTTGCGCCATCGTGAGCTACGGGCCAATTGTGGGCGAAATCAAGCGCATTGAACTAACGCCCGCAAACACGACGGCGAACCTCTGATTGAACTAACATAGGCTGACGGGCGCAACCCGCGAAGGAGCGCAACTTCATGCCGGAATGGCCTGCAAACATGCCGCGCAACACGTTCAAGCAAGCGCTTCAAAACGGGCAGCGCCAAGTCGGTCTTTGGAGCGGACTTGCAAGCCCCATCGCCGCGGAGATCATTGCCGGCGCGGGCTTCGACTGGATCGTGATCGATGGCGAGCACGGGCCGAACGATATTTCATCGCTGCTGACGCAATTGCAGGCCATGCGCGGCGGCACCGCCGAGCCGGTATTTCGCGTGCCGTGGAACGACATGGTGATCATCAAACGCGCCATGGACGTAGGCGCGCGCACGCTGCTTGTCCCGTTTGTGCAGAACGTTGAAGAGGCATTGCGCGCCGTGGCCGCCACGCGTTATCCGCCGCTGGGCATTCGCGGAGTCTCCGTGACGCCGCGCGCCAACGACTACGGCCGCGTGCAGAACTACCACAAGAATGCGCACCTTGATACCTGCGTGCTCGTGCAGATTGAAACGCGCGTGGCGCTGAAAGAGATTGAGAGCATTGCCGAGGTGGAAGGTGTGGACGGCATTTTTATTGGACCGAGCGACCTGGCGGCGGATTATGGTCACCTCGGAAATCCCAAAGAGCTCGATGTGCAGGCGGCCCTGAAGGATGCGGCAGTGCGTATTCGCGCCTCAGGCAAGGCGGCCGGTATTTTGACTGGGAATGCCGATGATGTGGAGCCGCTATTTGCCATGGGCTACAACTTTGTGGCCGTCGGGAGCGATGTCGGCATATTGGCACGCACGGCCGAGCAGATGGCGGCGCGATTCAAGAAAAGCTGATCAGGCTTTCGCTTAGCTCAGAAACTCCGCAATCGCATTGACGACCGTCTGCTGCTCGTCTTCACGCAGTTCAGGGAAGATTGGCAGCGCCAGCACTTCGTGCGCGGCGCGCTCCGCTTCAGGAAAGCTGCCATCGCTATAACCGAGACTCTTCAGAGCATCCTGCAGGTGCAGCGGCAACGGATAATAAATTTCCGAGCCAATCTGCCGGATGGCGAGGAAATCGCGCAGAGCGTCGCGCCGGCGCGTGCGTATAACGTACTGGTGCCATACGTGGCGGCTACCTGCCACCTCATGCGGCAGCACAATTCCATGGCTGGGATAGGGCCCGGCTTCCGCCAATCCGCTGGCATGAAAAAGCGCGTGATAACGCCTGGCAACGGTGCGCCGCGCATGACTCCAGCCGTCGATGTAGCGCATTTTGACATCGAGAATGGCGCCCTGAAATCCATCCATGCGCGTGTTCCAGCCAATCTCGTCGTGGTAGTAGCGGCGGCGCATACCGTGCTGGCGTAACATGCGCACGCGCTCGGCCAGCTCATCGGAGTTCGTCGTCACCATGCCGGCGTCGCCGGCGGCGCTCATATTTTTAGTGGGATAAAAGCTGAATGCGGCAATATCGCCGAGCCCGCCAGCCTTGGTACCTTCCCACTCCGCACTCCAGGCCTGCGCCGCATCTTCAATCAGCTTCAGGCCCCGCTCACGGCCGATCCGCCCAAATGCGGTCCAATCTGCGCATTGGCCGTAGAGGTGTACCGGCAGAATCGCGCGCACCGAATTCCCATTTGGGCCCTCCAGAACCTGCTCAACGGATTGGGGAGACAGGTTGAAAGTTGCCGGATCGATGTCGGCCAGGACTGCAGCCCCGCCAGCGCGCAAAATCGAGCTGACCGAGGCAAAAAAACTAAAGGGTGTGGTTACGACAGTAACGCCCTGCCCCACGCCGGCTGCGGCAAGCGCCAGCCATAACGCGTCCGTGCCAGATGAGCATCCAATGGCATGGGCAACGCCAAGGTGAGCGGCCGCGGATTTCTCAAAACGGCCTACTTGCTCTCCTAGAATGAATTGCTGCGTCTGAAGCACATGGCCAAGTGCTTCAAGTAGTTCCTTTTGAAGCGGCTCGTACTGGCGCTTCAAGTCGAGCATGGGTACTGGCTGAGTTTTAGCGGGAGGTTTCGGCGGGATTACGGCTTCTTGCACGCAACTATTTTAGCAGCGGCGGAGATCCGATGCTGCCGCGACCGCAGTGTTCGTGCCGCGGATAATTTTGTTTGACGGGGCAGCAAGTCGAAAAGACGCGCAAACGGCTATAATGTTTTCACATTGCGGGGATCGACGGTCCTGGGATTGCCGGGACTGTGCCCGCCGATTGTTTTTACGGCACGTTACGAAGTACAAACCCTTCAAGAGAGAGCAGGAGATCGGCACATGGAGAACAAGCCGGCACAAAATATTCAGGATACGTTTCTGAACACCGTTCGCAAGGACAAGACCCCAATTACGATCTACCTGGTCAGCGGCGTAAAGCTAACTGGAAAGATTAGGTCCTTCGACAAATATTCGGTGCTGCTGGAGAACAACAGCCAGGAGCAGTTGATTTTTAAACACGCCATTTCAACCGTGGTCAGCAACCGGAGCGTCATGCATACCGAACATCGTCCGACGATGGTTTCGTCAGGTGTCGGTCCGACTCCGATAGCCGCGCCCGCTGCTACTTCGATATCGGAGCAGCGATAGCTCGCAAGGGCGGCTCGCAAGGAGCGACCACGAGTGCACGTGAGCAGCACAGAACAAGCGATCCTGGAGTAACTCCCGAACGCGCAGTTCTGGTTGGAGTGGACTTTGGAGTCCGCTCAGCGGTCAGTCGTGCCGGTGTATCCGGCGCGCGAAAGATGGCTCTGCGCCAAGCGGACACAGAGGCGGATGCATCCACACTCGACGACTCCGCTGAACCCAGGTTCAAAGCAGCGAGTCCAAAATCAACTGAACTCGACGCAGAAGAATCGCTGGCAGAATTTCGCGAGCTGGTAATGAGCGCCGGTGGTGAGGTTGCCGCAGAGGTAATGCAACGCCGCGCCAAGCCGGACCCGGCTACGCTGGTCGGTTCGGGAAAAGTGGAAGAGATCGCCGGAGTAGCAGCATCCGCCGCAGCCGACCTGGTGCTCTTCGACCACGATTTGACGCCAACGCAACTGCGCAACCTTGAGAAGGCACTCCCCTGCCGGGTGCTCGACCGAACGCAGCTGATCCTCGACATTTTTGCCCGTCATGCGCGCACGCGTGAAGGCCAGTTGCAAGTGGAGCTGGCACAGCTTGAGTACATGCTGCCTCGACTTACCGGACGTGGAAAAGCCATGTCGCAGTTGGGCGGCGGCATTGGCACCCGAGGCCCCGGCGAAACTCAGCTTGAAACCGATCGTCGCGGCATTCAGCGCCGCATTGACCAGCTCAAAGGCGACCTTGAAGCAGTGCGTCGCGTACGGCGTCAGCAGCGCCAGCGACGCGAGTCCGTTCCAGTGCCGACGGTCGCGCTGGTGGGCTACACCAACGCCGGCAAGAGCACGCTCTTTAACAGCCTTACCGGCGCGGGCGTTTTGCAATCGTCCAAAATGTTTGCCACGCTCGATCCCAAGCTGCGCGCCATTCAACTGCCGAGTAAACGGCGAGTGCTGCTTTCGGATACGGTCGGATTCATCCGCAACCTGCCGCATACGCTGGTTACCAGCTTCCGCGCCACGCTTGAAGAAGTCGAGCAGGCCGAGGTGCTTCTGCATGTCCGCGACGCGGCTTCAACTTATGGCGAAGAACAGAAGTCGCAGGTTGAAAAGGTGCTTGGAGAATTGGATTCGCTCGCCAAGCCGCGTATCGAAGTACTGAATAAGATCGATCTGCTGAACGCAGAAGAACGCCAGGGGCTTGAAAGCCGTTCCGATGTCGTGGCCGTATCTGCGCGAGAAGGCCGAGGTATGGAACGGCTGCTTGAAGCGATCGATAGCGCTCTCCATTCTGATCCAATACTTACCGCGGAGCTGCGCGTTCCGCAGCAGGACGGCTCCGTGCTGGCAATGCTTGAAGCTGGAACGGTAATTGAATCGCGCGAGTACGATGGCAACCTGGTAAGGCTCACGGTGAGCGGACCGGCATCGTTGCTGGGCAGGCTCCGCGACTATCGACTGCGCGACAAGTAAGCGCGAAAATTACTCAGCTCAATTTGCTTCACATTAATCCAAATTCAACTTTGCTCACCGCCATAATTGGGTTTCAGGAGATTTCATGAACCGCGACGACAAGATCGCCAAGTCCATCACGACGCTGTCGAGCCGTGAGGTCTATCGCAACAAATGGATGCGCGTGCGTGAAGACGAAATTCTGCGCTCGAACGGCGAGAAAGGCATATACGGCGTGGTTGAAAAGCACGACGGATGCGTGATTCTCCCTATCGAAGACGGACGCATCTGGCTTGTCGAGCAATACCGCTACACAATCGAGCAGCGTGCACTCGAACTGCCCCAGGGCGGTTGGGAGATGGAGATCGACGATCCGGAGGAGCTGGCGCGCGGCGAGCTGAAAGAGGAACTGGGCTTGGGCGCCGCCAAGATGGTCAACCTGGGATTCATGTGGATTGCCTACGGATTCCTGCGCCAGAAAATCCACATCTTTGTCGCCACCGGACTTACCGCGCAGCAGCCAGAACCCGACGCCGAAGAGCACGACCTCGTCGTTCGCAACGTTCCCGTTGCAGAGTTCGAGCAGATGTTGCTCGACGGCACCATCCGCGACGGCACCACGCTTGCGGCGTGGGGTATGTACCAGTTATGGCGATCGAAAGGAAACGCGTTCTGAAAGCCAGCCCGTCAGCAATCAGCTGCCAGCTCTCAGCCAAAGCCTACGGCCGCTCTTCCATCGGAATGTAAGGCGACGGATACACGGGCCCAATGTAGTCAGCGCGCGGGCGGATCAGGCGATTGTCATCCAGCTGCTCGATAACATGCGCGGCCCAGCCGGAGACGCGGCTCACCGCGAAGATCGGCGTGTAGAGATCGATGTCGATACCCAGTGTGGCGTACGTTGAAGCGGAGTAGAAGTCCACGTTCGCGTTCAGGCGCTTGTCCTGGTTGATGTAGAGCTCAATGGCCCGGGACATTTCAAACCATTTCGGCTGTCCTGAATCTTTGCCGAGCTGCTCGCTCATTTTGCGCAGGTGCGTGGCGCGCGGATCTTCAGTCTTGTACACGCGATGGCCGAAGCCGGAAATTTTCTGCTTGGCGGCCAGCATGTTCCTCACATACTCCACCGGATCCGCGCCTTCCTTGTCGATCTTGAGCAGCAGGCGCATTACGCCCTCGTTGGCTCCGCCGTGCAGTGGGCCCTTGAGTGCGCCAATGGCGCCGGTGATGGCTGAATGAATGTCGGAGAGTGTGGCGGCGATGACGCGGGCTGCAAAGGTGGAGGCGTTCAGTTCGTGATCGGCGTGAAGAACCAGGGCGATATCCAAAGTTCGAGTGGCGGTTTCAGAAGGCTTGACGCCGTTCAACATCCAAAGGAAATTCCCGGCGTGGGTGAGCGAGCGATCCGGCGGAATAATTTCCTTGCCCTTGCGCAGGCGATCGTAAATGGCGACGATCATGGCGATCTGCGCGGTCAGATTATAAGATTTGCGCACGTTCGCGTCGTGCGAGTTATCGGGCTCATCGGCGTCGTAAAAGCTGAGCGCTGATACCGCGGTCCGCAGGACCTCCATGGGCGTAGCGTCTTTAGGAAAGCTCTTCAGCATGTCGATAATGCGCTGATCGAGCGAGCGGGCCAATGCCAGTTGCGAAGAAAATTCGCGCAATTCAAGCGCATTAGGTAATATGCCGTTCCAAAGAAGATAAGTTGTTTCTTCGAATGTCGAGTGTTCGGCCAGTTCGTGAATATCAATTCCGCGATAGGACAGTACGCCCGCTTCTCCATCGATCCAGCAAATTCCGGAGTTCGCCGCGACAATTCCTTCCAGTCCCTTTCCAGCTACCACAGTCGACATAATTTTCAATTTCTCCCTTACATTGGATTGACTAAGAACGTGCTGAATAAACAGTTATGCATGTAGATAAGATGCCTGGACGGGCTCTTGCGCCTGCCAATACAACCCATCTAAATCTCTCATCTGGCGCCAGGAGTCAGAACGGCGGCCCCGCAATTCGCTGGAGACACTGGACTGGATACGGACCCGGCTGAAAAGTGCGGTAAAGAACTTTATAACGGAATAGTTCCATGATTGTCACGGCAGGTGAGACACAAGATTGTCAAAACAGGGTTGATTTGCAGGTATCGCTGGGTAACCATCTGACAAAGGAGGGCAGGTTTTCTGGTGCGGAACCCGTTTTTCTTCGATATTCTGTACTTTCCCCCGAAGGCTCGCGAAAAAGAATTCGCCTTGGCTCGGACGTAGAGTTTTTTAATTTTCGCGATAGATGGGAACCTCCCGCATGCAGGGAGAATTTCTTCCGAAATGGCGTCAGATTCCAAAGGAGCGGCGCTATTCCAACCACAAGCGGTTCGCAGGCAGGGACCGCTTTACTGAAGGAAGGTTAAGAATGAGCGAAATCGACGATACACCCAGAACGTACTCTGGCGCATTGCTTGGAGTACTGGCCGTGGCACTTTTTGCCGCCATCGGCGGACTGATCTGGAACTACATCATCAGCGGCAAGATCACGAGCCAACAAACGTCCCTGGCCGATCTCCAGCAGGAGAACAAGAAACTGGCAGCGGAACAGCGCGAGACCGACGCCCGCCTGCAAGTTGCCACCGACGAGCTGGGAAAATCGTTAGGCCTTACTCAGAAGCAGATGGATGTGCGCGCCCAGGACATCATCCGGCGTGAACAGGCTGACGCAACCCGGTTGGAAACCGCCCAGAAGCAGACAGCGCAGCAGGTTACCGCCGTAGCCAGCGACGTTTCCAACGTGAAGACCGACGTCGGCGGAGTCAAGACCGACCTGACCAAAACGCAGGGAGATCTCGCCACCACCATCAGCCAGCTTGCCAGCGTGCGCGGCGACCTGAGCAGCACCAACAGCGTGATCGCCCGCAACCATGATGAGCTGGTGACGCTGGAACACAGAGGCGACCGCAATTATTACGAGTTCACGCTGACCAAGGGACAGAAGAAGCCGGTCGGCACCGTAAGCATGGAATTAAAGAAGACCGATCCGAAGAAGAGCCGGTTTACTCTCGACGTGTATGCCGACGACAAAACCTACGAGAAGAAGGACCGGAACGTGAACGAGCCCTTGCAGTTCTTTAGCGGCAAGGATCCCGCGCTCTACGAAATCGTGGTGAACACCATCGGGAACAAGAACCAGATCTCGGGCTACCTCTCAACGCCCAAGAACGCGCCCGCTCCAGTGTCTACTGCTCAATAACGGCGGTCTGGGGCGTGAGCACGAGGCTGGGCTGATAGCGGAATGAGAAAGTAAAGTTCAGTTTCTTGCGCGCGTCCCATTGCTGCCTGGTCAGGCGGAACGATGATACAAACGTTCCGTCGACCGACTGGCCTGGATCCAAAGCCAAATTGATAGGCAAGCCCGGCCCGTGCGGGACTGGCATGCCGGGATACGCGATAAACACGCGATCGTAATCCGACTGCGAAGCCGCATAGCTGGAGTGAATGCCATCTTCCAGGTCCGCATTCGTGAGCACATTCAGCAGAAACAACGGTATCTTGCTCTGGTTGTGCAGACGAACTTCAGCAAAGACAAGCACCTGGTCAAAACTGTCTTTGACCATGGGAGCGCCGTTTGCATCGCGTCCTGAGGTCTCAGTGTGCTGCGGATGCGCCCACACAGCTACAATTTCGCCCGTGACCGCAGGCGGCTTTTGGCCGGCAATCACATAAATCGAAATAGCAATGGTTACCAGCACGGTTGCAGCAATGGTGGCCCAGACTACGTGGCTGGACCCCTTGGTGAATGATTCACCCAGGGCCGCGTCGTCGACCTTATCCGGTGATTCCTTCTGAAGCAGGCTCATAGCGCACTTATCTTAGCCCGACTGGAGCCACTCCGGCCATTAAATCCTTTGCACTACCCTGCCATGAGTACCGAAAACCGCACTAAAACAAGTGCAATTTGCGGTTGCCGGTCACGTTACCGGTCTAAGGGCGGCCAGCAGAGCATCTGGTTCCAGAGTGTTAAGCACGTCTTCCGGGCCAAGCCACGCGCGGCGAAGCTGTCGGATGCCGTACTCCATTTTGCCCAGCGTCCTAACGTCGTGGGAATCGGTGTTGACGACGATCTTGCAGCCCAGTTCTTTTGCAAGCCGAAGATCGCGGTCGTTCAGGTCGAGACGCTCTGGTGCGGCATTGTGTTCCACCGCTACGCCCAGTTCGGCACAGCGGCGCAGCACTTTGCCCATATCCATCGCGAACGGCTCGCGGCGCAGCAGAAGCCGCCCAGTGGGATGACCCAGCACGCGCACGTAAGGATTCTCGATGGCCTTGAGCACGCGATCGGTCATTTCTTCGCGGCTCTGCTCAAACCTGGTGTGGACACTGGCGATCACAACGTCCATCTGCGCCAGCACTTCGTCTGCAAGATCGAGCACCCCATCGGCGAGAATGTCCACTTCAATTCCAGGGAAAACCCTGATGCGCCCTTCCATGCGGCGATCTACTTCGCGAATGTTCTTGATGTGCTCAAGCGCGCGCTTTTCATCCAGACCGCCGGTCATTGCCAGCACTTTGGAGTGGTCGGTGATGGCAATGTATTTGTATCCGCAAGCAATCGCCGCCTCTGCCATTTCGGTAATCGAACAGTTTCCGTCACTGGCAGTGGTGTGCATATGCAGATCGCCTTTGAGATCGCCGGCTTCAATCAGTCGCGGCAAATTGTGCCGGGCTGCGGCTTCAATTTCTCCAAGGTTCTCGCGCATTTCGGGTGGCATCCAGTCCATGCCAAGCGCCGAGTAGATTTCCTCTTCGGTTGCCGCTGCGACGACGGATTCGTCGTCGAGGCGGGCCAGCGACCACTCGCTGAGCGTGTAACCCATCTTGAGGGCGCGCTGCCGCAGTGAAACATTGTGCGCCTTGGAGCCGGTGAAGTACTGCAGTGCCGCGCCATAACTGGTCGACGGCAAAAGGCGCACATCCAACTGCAGCCCCTGGCCTACATGGAAGCTCACCTTGTTCTCGCCTTTTGCAATGATGTCCGCAATGCCCGGATAAGCGGCGACGTACTCGACCGCTGGACCAGTCTTTTCCGGAGCGCAAGCAGGCCCGGTTGCAAGCAGATCGAGATCGCCGACGGTTTCTCGTCCGCGGCGCAGCGAACCGGCCGGCGTCACGCGCTCGATGCCGGGAAATTTCAGCAGATATGCGCTGATGCGGCGCGCTTCCTCTTCCGCAACGTCGATGCGGAATCGCCCGACTGAGCGGCGATAGTCTTCAATGCCCTTGCGTAGCTTCTCAAGCTGTTTTTGCCCCATGCGGGGCAGGCCCTTCAACCGGCCAGCGTCTATGGCTTCAGCAAGCGCGTCAATGCTGTCGATCTTGCCTGCTTCCCACAGCAGCGCCACGGTCTTCGGTCCCATGCTGGGCAGCTTCAACAGGGTCAGCAGTCCCGCGCCGTAGCGGGCCAGCAGCTCATCCCGTAATGGCAGGGAGCCGGTGTTGACTATGGCCTGCAGATTAGCAGCCATGCTTTTTCCGATGCCTGGAATCTCAAGCAGCTTCGCGGTGTCTGGAGCGGCGGCGCACAAATCTACCGTGGTCTGTTCAGCGGCCTCTGCGGCGCGTCGGTAACTGCGAATGCGAAAGCTGTCGCCGCCGTCTATTTCAAGCAGATCGGCGGTCTCCTCCAACAGGCGAGCCATGAGCGCGTTGTCCATCGCGTGACCTCTCGGAACAGTATCACGCAATCGGCGCGACGATTTCCCGTGCCCTTCAAGCTCTGCCGCGGTGGCTTACCTGCTATCACTCCGCTGTGACAGTGGATTGCAGGGTGCTGCCAACGACTGAGCTTGCACTGACGTTACCCGGGCTGGCGTTTTGACGCCAATTCAGGGACAAACATGTGATTGTGATGGATGACTGCAGACTGGACGTACATCACCTGACCACTTGAAAGCGGTTGGGGTGATTTGCCCGGTCGTACGCGCGTATCTAGGCTGCGCTGTGGGCGCTATCCCGGAAGCGAATTACGGCATCTGCCTGAGGACCCTTCTGGCCCTCCACAATGTCGAACTCTACTTCGTCGCCTTCTTTGAGCGTTTTGTATCCGTCCAGCTGAATTGCCGAATAGTGGACGAAAACATCTGGCCCGTCTTCGCGTCCGATGAATCCGTAGCCCTTGGCGTTGTTAAACCACTTGACCTTACCTTTGTACTGAGCCACAGGCCCTGCCTTCCTTGGTTCCTCGTTCTGGTTCTGGGAGATCCGGGTGAGAGCTAAGAGGGAATCCCACGCCGTTAAAACCTATGACGCCTTTTCTTCACGAAAGGTTGATTGGATAAACGAAAAGTTATCCACAAAATGAGA
Source organism: Occallatibacter sp. (assembly GCA_017883405.1). Classification (GTDB taxonomy): domain Bacteria; phylum Acidobacteriota; class Terriglobia; order Terriglobales; family Acidobacteriaceae; genus Telmatobacter. The sequence goes on from JADGNO010000281.1 coordinate 20,161, forward strand.
CGGTGGAACTCTTTTGTTTCCAAGGGCGCGAACCTTACCGCATCTGCGCCCTCAGAAAGACTCAAGACAACAAGCAAGATCGAAATCGGGCAGGCCTCCCGCTCGGGGAAGAAACAGGCCTAAATATCTGTGGGGAAAATAGTTACACCCACCTTCGGGGCCTGCTGGAACACTACTTCTTGCCTTTACGCCCCTTCATCTGCAAATAGAGGAGGACGCTTACCAGCGTTTTCCCGTCGTGGATGGCACCCTTCTTGATCATTTTGAAAACATCAGAAATTTTCACCAGACGAAAATCTATCTTTTCGTCTTCTTCTGGCGTGGCTTCACCTGCAATGAGCCCTTCGGCCAGATAAACTTTCATGGTTTCGCCCAGAAAGCCGGGACTGGCCCAATACTCAACCAGCGGGCTCCATTTCCTGGCGCTATAGCCCGTCTCCTCCGCCAGCTCGCGCTTTGCAGCTGCCAGCGGATCTTCTCCGGCATCCATCTTTCCGGCGGGCAATTCCCAAAGAAACTGATTCGCGGCGTGGCGATATTGCCGCTCCATCACGATCCACGGGTCTTTTTTATTTTTCGATTTGTCGATGGCAAGAATGACGACGCTGCCGTTGTGGCGGATGACGTCACGCTCGCTGTGTAGACCGCCCGGCTCAATCAGCTTGTCGTGATGTATGCGGAAAAGCGGCCCCTGGTACACAATCTGCGAGCTGATCAAGGTTGCCTTCTCAGATGTTGCCTTTTCAGACACGACCTTGGCAGTGGAACCCTTCGACTTTTTCGTTGCCTTGCCCTTGCCGCCTACCTTCACGGTCTTGCGCTTGTCCTTCTTCACCATTTCCAATCCCCTTTACTCTCAATGCTGTTCCAACTGCACCCGATTCAAGACGAGTATACGCATCGTACCGCTTTTCGTTGATCTTGGATGCGTGAGTTCTGCATCCGTGCGGTCCGGCATGGCATCCTTAATTGAGCCGTACTGCACAACCGCTCCGGAGTCGTGGCTGTTAGAGCGGAAACTATGTGCGGTCGGCGTTCCAGACTGACGAAAGTGACCGCTTTGTCTACAGCAGACTGTTATTCGATCACCGTAATGCCGGGACTGAGCCGGCTCTTTCTCGACTTTTGCTCCGGCAGCGAGCCTGCAACCTCATTCTTCCCTTCCTTTGAAAATTGGCAAAAGCGGCCCGCATTGCCGTCGCACTGGCCGGATGTTCTCAAAGTGATCGCGGAACAGAATCCATCTAAAGCCGCAGCACCCGCACTGGCCGCTCTTGCGCAGGGCGCGGGGACGGTACTCACCGGACAACAGGTTGGTTTGTTCGGAGGCACGCTGCTGGTGCCACTGAAAGCTGCCACCGCACTCGGCCATGCGCGCAACGCTACGGCACAAGGCCAGCCGCACGTCGCCATCTTCTGGCTGGCGAGCGAAGATCACGATTTCGCGGAGATCAATCACATCTCTCTTCCCGCAGGCCGCGGACTCGAAAAGCTGGAATATTCGCAGCCCGGCGAGAACGCGCCCGCTGTGCCGGTGGGTCGCGTTGTGCTCGGCGACAACGTAGCAGAGTTGACGGCCAAGGCCTGCGAGTTGCTCGGGCCTTCTGACGCGACCGACGCGCTGGCCGCGGCCTATAAGCCCGGCCGCACTTTTTCGCAGGCGTTTGCCGATTTCTACTCCACCATCTTTGCCGCGCAGGGATTGCTGGTGCTGGATGCAAGCTGTCGCGAAATTCACCGCATCGGAGCACCGGTGTTGCGAGCAGCCATTGAGCGCGCGGACGAGTTCAACGCGGCTCTGCTGGCGCGCAATGAAGAGCTGCAGGCAGCTGGTTATCACGCCCAGGTGGCTGTAGCCGAGCACTCCAGCCTGCTATTTCTCATAGATGAAAGCACCGGCGCCCGCAACGCCCTTAAACGAACCGCACCGAATGCAACAGAGCCCAGCGGCATTTGGCAGGCCGGAGGTCATAGCTACTCCGCAGCAGATCTCATCGGCATTCTTGACGCCACGTCGGAGCGCATTTCACCTTCAGCGTTGCTGCGTCCCGTGTTTCAGGATTTTCTGTTTTCGACATCACTGATCGTCGGCGGACCAGCGGAAGTGGCCTACTTTGGTCAGTCGGGAGTGCTGTATGAGCGCATTCTCGGCCGTCAGACTCCGGCTGCGCCGCGCCAGTTCGCATCGCTTATTGAGCCACCGATTGCAAAACTGCTTGACCGCCACGAACTCTCTCTCGATCGCGTATTCGAAGGCGATGCCGCATCGCTGGCGCAGAGGCTTGCTGCCCGCTCCATGCCGGTTGAAACGAAACAAAAGCTGGCCGCAGCCGGCAACGCTCTTGACGCGGAGCTCAACACGCTCGTGGAGTGGATGCAGTCGCAGGACAAGGGCCTTGGCCAATCGGCCGAGACGGCGGCAGGCAAGATCATGTACCAGATGAATCGCCTGCGCACGCTGGCAGCCAACTTCCAGTTGCAGCGTGAAAGCTCCTACACGCGCCACGCTGAAAGCATCTGCAACGCACTCTTCCCCGAAGGCGTTCTGCAGGATCGTGTCCACGGCGCCGCGTATTACTTCGCCCGCTATGGGATCGAGCTGGCAGAAACACTGACAGCGCACGCGCAGGAATGCTGCCCCGGCCACAAAGCGATAAGACTGTAAGAGCAGGTTTACAAGTTGACAAGTTTTCGAGTGACCTATGAGCGGCCCACTTGTAAACTCGTTAACTTGTAAACTTGTTCCCTCGCCTTTTTGTCCCCGGCCTCTATAATTCTCCCGGTACCCGCGGAGGCTTTCATGAAATTCCTCACCGCTCCGAGAGCAATCCTTCTGGCTCTTGCTGCTGCA
>JADGNO010000282.1 GCA_017883405.1 Occallatibacter sp.
GAAGCAGAAGAACAACTCGCGTAACGTTGTGGTGCCGCGCCAGATTGCCATGTACCTAGCAAAGCAAATGACCGAGGCCAGTCTGCCTGAAATCGGCCGCCAGTTTGGCAACAAGCACCACACCACCGTCATGCACTCCATTGCCAAAATTGACGAACAGCGCCGCAATGACAAAGACCTGCATCGCACGCTGAACAAGATGCAGGACCTGCTGAACGGCTAGCGCAGCGCTGCTGTACATTGCAGAAAAAGCCCACGCCGCGAAGCGTGGGCTTTTGATTTATCGGGCACTTCGTTTATGACCGCTAACGCTTTACCCACCCACTTCATCAAATTCAGTTGTTTTAATCGCCTTCAGTATCTTGGAGTGGAGGGTCGCTCCCCGTGGATTTCGTATGCCGACTCGGTATGAATCACGAATGGTTTCCGGTCGAGGTTTGTGCGATCCCATGTCCGAAAATCCGGACATGGGGCACCCCCAAGTTGGTACGGGAGTTAACTCAACCTAGGTAGGACATGGGCACCCGCCGTTACTCGGTCCTGATGCAAAGACAACGCCAGGACCACTCCCGCTTCCTCCTGCTGGGTCAGTTAATGAGACAGGGGATTCCACAACATTTAACCCGAATGGGGTGCAACGAAGCCTTCCAAGCATTGAGCAAAACAGGACAGACAAGAGTCTTGCGTCAAGACGATGTTGGATAAGTACTTAAACTTGAAGTGGGCTGCGTGTTTTCGCAGCTTACGAGGAGAATGCAATGATTCTTAGAATGATTCATCGACAGATAGGGTTTGCAGGCTTGGTGTGTGCGCTATCGCTCGGTTGGAGCCTATCCACACAAGCGCAGGACGCTAGTAGCACCACTACAAAGGACCAGACGACTACCACGACGACGACAACGCAGTCATCCGATTCCTCCGACTGGCAGTCACCGCGCGGGTACGATGTGGCCTATCCAGAGAACGGTTCGCCCAACATGGTCGCGCGCCAGGGATATGCCGCAGGATTCAGCCAGGGTCAGGCAGACGCTAGCCGGGGCAAGAAGTTCAAACCGACGGACTCCGATGCATACGACCACGCGAAGATACCAAAGGGAATGGACAAGGATCGATTCAAGCTGCAGTTCCGCGAGTCGTTCGTCAAGGGATATTCGAACGGATTCAAGAGCCAATAGCCGCGCTTGCGAGACTTACGGATTTAAGAATGGGCCGGCGATCTGTCGGCCCTTTTTCGTTGGAGCAATGGTCTGTGAAATCGCGGCTCCGAGTGGATTACCGCCGATCCCTCAATTACTCATCGATAAACACTTCCGTATGCCTACGGCGTGGATGATGCTGTTCGATCTCCAGATTTGTCGATGACAGGATTCCAGTTCATTGACTGGCAGCTTACGGCTGCAACAAGTGGCAGCATAGCGGCGTACTGAGTGGCAGAATTGACTGTATTCAGCAGAATCACGACCTGCAGGCACGAATGATGGGCTGGAAGCTGCTCTACTTCGGCTGCATGTTGTACATGAAGTATGCGCGCAGCTCCAGATACGGCCCGTGGAACTCTCTGGGCAGCGGCGGATAATTTGATCCCGTCAGCGCGCCCCATGCGGCGCGATCAAGCGCCACATCGCCAGATTGCCCAACCAGGTGCATACTCCCATCCTGGATTCGTCCGTTGGGAAGAACCCGAAATTGAATGGCGACGGCACCCGACTTGTAGATTGGCGGATTCACCTCATCGGGAATCAGCGGATCCCATGTGCGCTCCGTTTCATAATGCCAGCGCTGCAGCCAGTTATTAAAGTCCACGCCCTGCGTGTCTGAAAGCACTTGAACGCCGCCTGTACCGGCGCCGGGGTGCATCGGCATGGCATTCGGACCCAGGGCGCCCGCATCTCCCTGGCCGTGGCTGCGCGCGGCGTTCTTCATCGCATCACGCATCTGGTCAGCCGGGTTCTGCGAGCCCATGGCGAAGTTAGGGCGCGCCGGCACAGCGGGAGGTTTTGGCGTTTCAAGCTGCGGCTGAATCTGCGGTGGAGGCTGCTGTGCCTGCGGGGCCTGCTGAGAAGGCGCTGGCTCAGGGGCCTTTGTCTCGGCAGGTGGTGGTGGCTGTGGAGAAGACTTTTGAATATCCTCGAGCGTCTTCCTGTCGATCGAAGGAGGTTTGCTCAGCGGCTTCGGCGGCACCTTGGGCCGAATCTTTTCCAGAGCGTCCGGCGGCAGATCAAGATACGTCAAGTCCTTGCGCTGCTTGATCGCTTCAAACGGGTCTACGACCTGCGGAACCTTCAAAATATATTTGGGAATCCACGTGACCGCCGACAGCAGAAAAAGGTGAAACAGGATCGCGATCCAGATGCCCTCACGCAGCCGCGCCCAGCGCCGCTCATCTTCGAGCTCGCTGATCATGGTCAGCAGTTCGTGCGTGTCGTAGTCTACCCAACGCGAGTTGCCTGAAGAGGTATTCGCAATTGCGCGCGTTTCCTGGCTTGAAGCGGCGCCATCATTTTCCGGCGAACCTTCGCCTTCCGCACCTGTGCTGGTCTCGGGCTTGGAGGGCTCGTTCACGTCGGCTGGCGCTTCGCGGATGGGCATTCGTTCCTGATGGCCTCTCGGAGGGAGTAATGCTTGCCGACTCCGGGTCGAGTCCTTACTTTTATTCTCTCATCCCTCTGAAACGAGAATCCAGACCTGGCCCTGCTGTTTAGACGCGGAACGGCCCAATTCCGGCCAACTTGTTCGGCCCCGTACAATGGAATCTTGTGAAGGTACGCTGAGAACGGTCCCAGAGTACCTATAGCCCCTGCATTCTCTGAGCAGGCGGCTTTTTCTTGAGGAAAAAGGCACTCGAATGGCGTGGCTTCAGGACATACAGTCTCTGGAACCGCTGAACCGCTGGAAAGGGAATCTGTTTGAAGCTGTTGTTTGTACGACTGATGGCCTGGTGGAAGTTGATCGTACTGCCGGCAATTGCAGCACTTGGTCTCTGGGGCGTGGGCCTGGTTGCCATATTGGACTCGTCCACAATTCCAGTTCCCATGGACGCCATTCTGGCGGTCTACATTTGGAACAATAAAAGCCATTTTGTGATTTGCTGCCTGCTGGCCGCTGTCGGATCGGCAATCGGCGGGCTGCTGCCTTACGGCCTGGGCCGCGCCGGCGGCGAGCTGTTCCTGCTCAAGCGCATTAATCGCGTCCGCTACGAAAAGCTGCGCCTGCGTTTTGAAAAGCAGGAATTCCTTGCCGTCATGATTCCTTCCATGCTGCCTCCGCCGGCGCCATGGAAGCTCTTCGTGTTCGGAGCCGGTGTCTTTGAGATGCGCGTGCTTCCGTTCATGCTCGCGGTCATTGCCGGCAGAATGGTGCGCTGGCTGATTCTCTCGGCGCTGGTGCTGGAACTGGGCCCAGGCGCCGCCGATCTGGTGGCGCACCACGCCCTATGGCTTGTAGCTGTCATCGGGCTGCTGGCCGTGATTGGTTTTACTTGGTGGTGGATGCGCAAGAAGCGCTCAGGCAAGTTGCTGGAAGACTAAGACTGCACAACCTGCCCCGTGGACAAATTCAACCTGCGCAGCAGCGCCGGTACACCGAACGCCACGCCCAGCACCACAGCTGTCGCCGCCACATCGTTGCGATAGAAGGGAATTGCCGCCGCGTAGCAAGCCACAAGCCCGGCCACCGAACGTGCGTACATTCCGTCCGCCATCCACACCGCAAAATTTGAAACCACAAAGAACGACGTCGGCCCCAGCAGAGCAGCGGCAACTACGCGCCACGCCGTCGCGCGCTCGCTCAGCAAGATCCGCCCCAGCACCATCGCAGCCGCGTACCAGATCCACGTAGGCACATAGGCTTCCCACTTGAACGCGTAGTTGTAGGAGTACACCGTGAGGAAGAAGTCAGTGGCCATCAGGACCGCCAGCGGAGTCAGCATCTCGCGCCAAGTGCGCCGTGCGCCAAAGTAAAGCAGTGCGCCCCCAACTGCGGTGAAATTCATCCAGCCTGCGTGTGGAACCACACGTGTGACAACCGCAGCCAGCAAGAGCAGATAAGCAAACATTGGAACCTCTTCTCGATGTGTGTAAGGGATCAATCCCCCGGCATCAGGCGGGACTTCAAACTAAACCATTCTTCTACTTCATTGTGGAGTGCTCAGGGCAAAGGGTCAACCGGGAGTATTCAACATGGCAAACAAATATTTCCATCAGAAGCAAATTTCGGCTGTGTCATCCGAGCGTTGCCTACTTTTGAACCCGGCTGCCCATCCCCTCGCCGGCTTCGTCGCGATTGTCCACGATGTAGACCCATCCGCCCAGTGGGGCATGTCCGCCTCCCCCTCGCGAGGCAAGGAAGGAATAGGCAAAGCGCAAATCGCTGAACTCGACAGTCGTCCAGGTCCGGCCTGGCCGCAAATCCGGCGGCGGAGCCCCGGGTACCGGCTCCTGGCCCACGTCGCGCACAACTGCCCACGTACCCCAGTCCAGGTAAACCTTGCCCAGGTCGGTTTGCTTGGCCACCTCTACAGCGGGCGTCACGTCGGGCTTGTAGATCACGTCCTGATGCGCATCAGTGTTCACGTCGCCGGTCCACGTGCTCAGTTCGGCGGTCTGGTAGTACTGGGGCGTCTCCATAATCACATGCCAGCGATAAGGGTTCACCGGATAAGGCTCAAACGCCATGCGCGAAATGGGTGCCGTCGTCACCTGGATATTTTCGAGCGACGCCCTGGCCTGCGCCTGTTCTGACCAGCGCCAGCCCCATACCAGCACCATGCCCAGCAGCGCGAAGATGGCCCAGCCGCGGCCGCGAAAACGCTGCTTCCGTGCGCCAATCTCGGCATCCGCCAGCCCCAGAATCCAAGGCATCAGCATGGCCAAGAAGAGAAGCGCCCAAAGCACCGGCTCGGCAATGAACACGATGCTGCCCGCGTACCAGCGCGGATTGAACGGAAAAAACGGCCGCACGCCGTAGTTGTTAGTCCAGTCCAGAACCAGGTGACTGAGGGCCGCGATCAGCGCAATGAAATAAAGCCAGCCCCAATGTACCGGTTGCCGGTCTTCTTCTGGTGCGGCTTTGTTCTTCCGCCGATTCTGCCGCCACAAATGCAGCAGCCATACCAGGCCAACGACCACTGCTGCCACAAACGGCGCACCCAGCAACGTGTGCGTAATGCCCCGATGCCGCTTCAGTTCCTCAACCGGTCCGGCGATGCTCCAGAAAATGTCCATGTCGGCAGCTTCAGCCGCCAGCACGGCAACAACCGTGGCGTAAGCCGTTTTGCGATTCAGTCCCGCACGGCTGATGCAGGCTCCGGTAAGAAAATGTGTAACTGGTTCCATGGTTTGCGTTCATTGACCATACTAATGGGGCGGCGCGGCCTCCTATAATCCACCCCATGGCAGAAGGTCCAAAAACTTCCTCCAATCCGGCCAAGCGCGCCGAACATCTGCGCGCGGAACTCGTCCGCCACGAGCACCTTTACTACGTTCTTGATGCACCTGAAATCTCTGACCAGGCCTACGACGCGCTCATGAACGAGCTCGAGCAAATTGAGGCTCGACACCCTGAGCTGGTCACACCCGATTCTCCTTCGCAGCGTGTGGGCGGCAAGCCTGCTGAAGGATTTAAAAAAGTACGCCACTCGCGCCCCATGCTCTCGCTCGATAACGCTTATTCAGCAGAAGAGCTTGCTGATTGGGATCACCGCGCACACGATCTGGCCGGCAGCCTGCCGGTGGAGTACACCGCCGAACTCAAGTTGGATGGCCTCAGCGTCGCGCTGCAGTTTGTTGCTGCGGAGCATGGCGGCGCGCGTCTTGCCGCCGGAGTAACGCGCGGCGACGGCCAGGAGGGTGAAGACGTCACTACCAACATCCGCACCATCCGCAGCGTGCCACTCGCAATCTCCGCCGACAAGCTGAAGAAGGCCGGCCTTCCGCAGGCCTTCGAGGTGCGCGGCGAAGTGGTGATGCCGGAAGAAGGTTTTCTGCGCCTGAATGAAGAGCGTGAACGCGAAGGGCTGCCGCCGGCCGTCAATCCGCGCAATGCCGCCGCAGGCACCCTGCGCACGCTTGAGCCAAGCATCGTCGCCAATCGCCGCCTGGTGTTCTTTGCCTATTTTCTGCTCATCAATGGTGAGTACTTCGCCGCCGGGCAAACCGCCACGCTCGATGCACTCACAGCGCTCGGATTTCGCGTCAACCCGCATCGCGGCCGCGTCCAGACAGTTGACGACATGATGAAGTTCATCGCCGATGCTGAAAAGCGTCGCGCTACGCTTGGCTACGAGATCGATGGCATCGTGTTCAAAGTGGACGGCCACGCAACGCAACTGCGCCTTGGCTATACGGGTCGCGCGCCGCGCTGGGCCATCGCGTACAAGTTCACGGCACAATCGGCCATCACGCAGGTCGAAGGCATCTTGATCACCGTGGGCCGCAGCGGCAAACTTACGCCAACGGCCATGCTCACGCCGGTCTTTGTGGGCGGCGTTACGGTAAGCCGCGCCACTCTGCACAACGCCGACTTCATTGACCGCCTCGGCCTGCTGCTTGGCGACTGGGTCAAAGTCGAGCGCGGCGGCGACGTCATTCCCAAAGTCGCCGAAGTCGTATCAGACGCAGACCACCCACGCGGCAAAAAGCGCTTCGAATTCCCCACGAATTGTCCCGAATGTGGCAATCCCGTAGTGCGCGCTGAAGACGAAGTGGATTGGCGCTGCGTCAACGCCGACTGCCCCGCCAAACTGCGTGAGTCGCTGCTGCACTTCGGCTCACGCGGCGTCATGAACATTGAAGGCCTTGGCGACGCGGCCGTGCAACAGCTTCTCGAACGCAAACTGGTCACGAGTGTCGCGGATCTCTACGCGCTAACTGAAGAGCAACTGGTCGGCCTCGAGCGCTTCGCTGAAAAATCGGCGCGCGCACTGCTGGCCGAAATAGAAAACTCAAAGAAGGCAGGCCTCGCTCGTTTACTGATGGGCCTCGGCATCCGTTACGTAGGCGAGCGGACCGCTGAGTTGCTTGCGCAGGAATTTGGCTCCATCGATGCCGTTATGGCCGCCAACGCGCAGGAATTGGAACGCGTAGAAGAAGTGGGTCCGCGCATCTCAGAAGCAATTTTGGAATTCTTCTCCCGCCCTGCCAATCGCGTGCTCGTTGAAAAGCTCAAAGGAGCCGGCGTAGTCATGACCGCCGAGAAAAGGCAGCGCACCTCGCAGCTTGAGGGCCTTACGTTCGTGCTCACCGGCACATTGCCCAAACTGACGCGCGACGAGGCAAAGCAAAAGATTGAAGCAGCCGGCGGAAAAGTATCAGGCTCGGTGAGCAAGAAGACAAGCTACCTTGTGGCCGGCGAAGAGGCTGGTTCAAAGCTCGACAAAGCGCAGCAACTCAAAGTGCCGATCCTCGATGAAGCAGAGCTGTTGAAACTGCTTGGAAGTTGAGCAGCACTTCAACGCCCGTTAACCCGCCGACGTACCAGATCCGTGCGGCATTCCTGGCTTCTCAATTCGCGTTCGCGCTCACGCTCCCATGCTTCGGCGCGCAGGCTGCGCGAAGAGAACCTCGGTTCGTCGTCCAGCGGAACCAGGCTGCCGCAGTGCAGTTTTCCTGTCATTGCGATTAACTCTGCTGCTGGTTTTGCCGCAGGCATCGGCACGGAATCCTGCGTAATCAAGCGCGCTGACGATTCCAGTTCCACGTCCGCGGAGCGAGGACTCTCTGCTGAACGAGCGCAGTCCGCTGAACGAGCGCTGTATGCTGCACGAGAGGTCAGGCTGGCATCCGTGCGCGCACTGCCTGGCTCGGCTTCGACATGCGCGCCTTGCGCCTTCTGTCCGATAGCCTTCGCCATAAATTCATCCACAAGCTTATGCAGGCAGGTTTGTCCGCATAGATGTTTAGTGCCCGGCCGCAGCCGGTTGCGAGAACTCCATCCACTCACTCGCAGCTCTCCGCCCTGTTCGTAAGCCACAAACCAGTGGTTGGTTTGCTTCTTCTCGTTGCCGCATAGATCGCACGAAATAGCCTGCCGGATCACGTCGTTCCCTCCAGCACCGTTTACCTGCCGGTGCTGCTGACTGCCAGCCCTTCTGCCAATGCGAATGGTCACGCATGGCCAATGGCTGCGGAGTCGTCTCTCCTTATTTCATCGTGGAATCCGCCTGGACAGCCAGTACAAACCAGCGTTGATGACGACCGCAATTCAAAATGGAACACGCCGAATAGTCAGGGACTGAATCGGAACCGCTTTCCAGTCCACTGCAAAGATCTTCCCGCAAACGCAAAAAGGGTGAAGAAGCATCGCTTCCTCACCTCTTCACTTGCGGAAAATCAAACGTGTGCGTCACTCGCGGGGTGCAAAGTAACCCTTCTTCGCCCGCACCTGGTAGCGCCGATCGGTGCAGTAGAGATAGATCGTTCTGAATGACCCGTCTGTCTTGAAATCCGCCGGCGTGTAGATGAGAGCGTACTGGCTGCGCAACTCTTCTTCAATCGTTTTGAAGGAGGTTGAAACCTCTTCAACTGAAGGCGGGAACAGAACTTGTCCGCCGGTCTCCGCTGCCAAGTCTGACATCACCTTATCGCCGGCGCCGCGGCTCGGCGTCCAGTTGGTGCTGATGGCAAAAATGATGGTTTCTGCGCGCTGGCACTCCTTGATAGCTTCGTCCAGGTGAACCCGGCTCTGGTTGTCGTCCCCGTCAGAGAGCAGGATGATCGCCTTACGCACAGGCTCCTGTCCGCGCGCCGTCAGCAGCTTGTCACGGCAGGCCGAATACACCGCGTCATACAGCGCCGTGCCGCCGCCGGGCACCAGCTTGTTTACGCCGGTCTCCAGTGCATCAAGATCGTTGGTCCAGTTCGACGTCACCGTCGGGGTCACGTCGAATCCCATCACGAACGCGCGGTCGCTGCGCGCCTTCACAACCTGCAAAAGAAAATCGATGGCCGCCTGTTGCTCAAATTTGAAGCGCGAGTGAATCGACGTACTGGTATCGATCACGATGCCTACACGCAGCGGCAGATTGATCTGCTGGTGAAACGAGTTCACCCGCAGCGGAGCCTTGCCGTCATCGAGCAGCGCAAAGTCGCTTTGCTTCAGATTCGGAATATAGTGCCCCTTTTTGTCCGTCACCGTAAAGATCAGGTCGACTTCGTTTACGCTTCTTTTGTACGTCGTCACAGCCACATCGGCGCCGGCGCCTCCTGCTTGAGCGCCAGTGTCCGGCTGTGCAGCCGGGGCTTGTCCTGCAGCAGGGGCCTGGGCCGCAGGTTGTGGTTGCTGAACGGCCGGAGCTTGCGCTGGCTGCGCGGGTGTAGTTGCAGGTTGTTGTGCCGGCAAGGGTGCGGTGAAAAGAGCGGCTGCGAACGCACAACTCAAAATAGTCCCCAGGCGCACAAAGTGGTTGGCTGGGGGAGTGATGAACGGTCTGATCATGTCTTCCTTATTCTAACAATTAGCTCGATTTCAAGATATTTCTCTTCCTGGCCTGAACCAGCTCAATCACTTAACTTTTTTAGGGCTTGGCGGTTCACCTTCCAGCCGTTCCAGAAAGCCCACTAGTTCCGGAGGTAAGGGCGCTTCAAGTAGCAGTGTCTTGCGGCTTATGGGGTGCTCGAATTCGAGCTTTGCAGCATGCAGAAAATTGCGTCCCAGCCTCAGCACTTCCGGCCCCGAGCGTCTGCGCGCAGCCCGTGACGTTGCGGCCTGCGCGGCCACCTGGTCGGTCAACTGTCCTGCGCCTCCGTAAAGCGAGTCGCCCACCACCGGGTGGCCGATCGACGCCATGTGCACGCGTATCTGGTGCGTCCGTCCCGTTTCAATGCGAACCTGCACCAGCGTGAACTTGCCAAACCGCGTCGCAAGCCGGCGCACCACCTCGTAGTGAGAGACTGCTGTGCGTGCGTTTTCGTTAGGTTTCGCGGTCATGCGGGTCCGCCGCATTGGATCGCGGCTCACACCTGCATTGATGGTGCCGCGCTGCTTTTCAACCGCGCCCTGCACAAGTGCGATGTAAGTTTTTTTCATCTTGCGCTCGGAGAACATCGCTCCTAGCGCTGCATGAGCCCGATCATTCTTGGCCACGACAATCAGGCCGCTGGTGTCCTTGTCGAGACGATGCACAATGCCGGGCCGCAGATCGCCGCCCGTCGACGACAGCGCTTTAAAGCGATAGAGCAGCGCATTCACCAGCGTGCCCTCGTTACGCGCGCTCTGCGTCTGTCCCGCGCCCGCATGCACCATCATGCCCGCCGGCTTGTTCACCACGGCAAGATCCTTGTCTTCAAACACCACATCCAGCGGAATATCTTCGGCAGTCGCTTTCAAAGGAACAGGATGCGGCTCGCCCGTTATGGCGATGCGTTCGCCTCCGCGCAGCCTGAACGAAGCCTTCTCGTGTTTGTCGTTGACCAGCAGATCGCCCTGGTCAAGCAGCAACTGCACACGCGAGCGGCTTATGCCTTCCGCACCAAGCAGGCCCGCAACAAACTGGTCGAGCCTTTGTCCGGCGCCCTCCGGGGGAACGTCAAACGTACGATCCGTAACTGCGCCGGCTTCAACCATGCACGCCCTCGCTCATTGAGACTTGTGTTTTGCGTTCACGCAGTACCAATGCGCCGCCCACGACCATGGCGACTGCGGCCAGCTGCGGACCGTCGATCGCGCCGTTCAACATTACGCCGCGGCCTTCCGGATCGCGCCAAAGCTCGGTGATGAACACGATCACGCCGGTTCCCATTAGCCACATGCCGGCCAGATCGCCGCACTGGCGAAGGCTCGGCTGCCACACCAGCAAAGATATTGAAAGCGTAAAAAACGCCATGGCCGCATAAGCCTGCACAGGATGAAGCGGAATTCCAAGAGGCGTCCCGCTCCACATCGCGGCCAGCGGATGAGAGTAAGTGACGGCCCACGGAATCTGCCCTTCAGTCCCATAATCAGACCCCGCCAGCAAAGCGCCCAGTTGCTCAAAAGCCATTCCAAGCGCAAGTGGCGCTACCAGCGCATCGAAAGTGGTTGCAAGCGGCATTTGCTTGCGCCGCGCGTAAAACACGGTAGCTGCCATCGCTGCTGTTGCTCCCACCGCGGCCAGAAGCGGATGGTGCACCATGGCCAGCGTGAGCAGCCATGAGGGATGCTGGCGAAGACTGCTCATGTTGATCGCGATCAGCAGCAGCCGCTGCGCAGCAAGAGAAGCAAACAGCGAAACCACGCACAGGTTCCAGATTTGTGCAGGATTCAGGCCGGCACGTTGCGCGGTGCGCTGCGCAACAATCAGACCCGCCAGAACGCCGAGCGCGGCAACCGCGCCGTAAGACGGAATGATGAATGCGCCAATGTGTAGGAGGACAGGATGCACTTGAGCCAGCATACGGCATTTCGTTCAACCGCCGCTGCCTTCGCGCTATCCCTTGAGAAAGTAGAACCCGACCCACTGGGCCGTGAGTAATGTGCTGGTGAACCCGTCCTAAGACGGTGGAGCTCCCCGCGGTTCATTAGGCATTCCGGACTGGCGGACACGGCACACAGAACCGATTGTCGAGTAGAGCTCCTGTTCAATGAATGTAGGTTCAACCAGCGTTGACTACCCACCTGCTTTGCAGGCCGGTTTCTATTGCGGATAGTAGGGTGTTGCGCGAGGAATTGCAAGTCTTGTGCGAGACGGGCGCATTGTGTTACGTTTGTCGGCCCGTTGATTCTAAAGAGCAATAAATAAATGCAACCAGAACGCAACCAAATATTTACGAGCCGGTTTTCTTCTCGTCGATAAGAACTTCATCAAGCAACCCACGCAGATTTGCCGTTCGCGCACGACCCACACGAGGATCTGCATTAGCCGTTTGCGACAGCTCATCAGCAAGATTTAGTGCTGCCAACACAGCCACACGCAGCGAGTCCACGGTGCGCCCCTGCGACGCAACAGCCCGCATCTTTGAATCCACGCGCGCAGCAAGCTCGCGAATGTGCCGCGCATCGTACCCTGAGAGATGGTAAGTCTGGTCGTAGATTTCAACCGTCACATACTCGGTGGGTTTGCCGGTCTTCTCCTCTGCCATTCTCTGCCTCAACCCTACGCTAGCATCGTTACTGCCTCTGGGCTAGAGCTGCCTCTCGTTAGAGCTGTCTCTCGTTAGAGCTGTCTCTCGTTAGAGCTGCAGTGCATCAAGCTGGCTCAAAAGCCGTTCTACGCGTTGACGAACGTGGTCGCGCTCACTCTTAAGAGTAACGAGCTCCTTTTCGAGTGCTTCAATGCGTGGCGCCACCTCGCTCAGTTCAAATTCCGCCTGCTTGGCGCGTTCCTCGGCGGCCATGCGTCCTTGCCGTTCCCGCTTCACCATTTCAACAGCACGTATAATTCTTTCTTCAAGAGCAGAAAAATCGTCAGCACTTACCGTAAGTGAAATCGGAGAGTCCTTCTTGCCCGTTTGCTGTTCAAACCGTTCTGATTCTGCGACTTGCAATTGCGTGAAAATCTCTGACATTAATCCGATCTCCGTTATAGTAGAGCCCTATTCGAGCTAGTATAGCGCCGATAAATATTTCGGCTATAGCTCTGAGGTGTTAAGTCCACATCTCGTTAACAGGGGGAACCTCTAGCTTCTCAGGCGCGCCCCCGCCTTGCCAATGGCCTTGACCACCTGGGTATGGAAGCTCTGCAGTTCCTCATCCCGAAGCGTCCGGTCCGGCGCCTGGAAAGTTGCTCCCATCAACAGGGAGTACTCTTGCTCGCCAAGCTTGGGATCGTTGAAGACCTCCCTTACGCGCCATTCCACCAGTTCCGGAATACGCAGGCCGGAGAGCGCCTCGTCAATCAGCCTCCACGGAATGCTCTTGTCGAGCACCAGCGAGAAGTCGCGCCGCACCGGCTGATAGCGTGAAATTTCGCGCGCCGCCGGCCTTCGCGAAGGCAGCTTGTAAAGCCGGTCAAGATACAATTCGCCCACGATCACTTGCTCTCGGAGCTTGCGAGCGGCAGCTTCTCGCGGATGCAATTGGCCAAACCAGCCCGCGGTAACGCCTTCAACCACCACCCGCGCCGCTCGATAAGGATGGAGCCATTCGGGGATCAGTCCGGCGTCAGCAGGGAAGCGGTCGAAATACACCGATCGCGCCTGAAACCGCCCCGTAACCTGCTCTACAGCGCCCTTCACATCATGGAAGTCGATAGCGCGCGCAGGATGCAATGCCGTTTGCTGCGCAAGATTGCCTGCCGCGCCAAACGCCATGGCCGGCCGCTCTTCCACCTTCTCGGTCGTTCCGCTGAACACCGTGCCCAGCTCAAACAAGCGCACGTCGCTTACGTCGCGATTCAGATTGCCGGCCACCATCGCGAGCATGCCGGGCACTAACGACGGACGCAGCACACCAGCTTCTTCGCTCAGAGGATTACCGAGTGGAACAACCAGGCCAGGTTGCGGCGCGGTGAGTGCAGCTTCAGACGCCGAACAGAAGGTGCTGCCGATCGCTTCATGGAACCCTGCGGTCATCATCGTGCGACGTATGGCGTCTTCGCTCTCCGCCCAGGGCAGCGCCTTCACGCCTTCGCCGAAAGCGGGCAGCGTGTTCGCAAATCGGTTGTATCCGTATACGCGAGCCACTTCTTCGATGAGATCGATTTCGCGCTCAATGTCCAGCCGCCAACTGGGCAGCGTCACTTTCCAGCGATCTCCCCCAGCCGCCTTGTCGTTCTCAAGCCCGCATCCCAGCGCGACGAGTACGTTCTCTACGATCTCCGCCGTTATTCCTTCTTCACTCACCGTCTTGCCAAGGATGCGCCGCACTTCACTCAGCGCCAGCGGAATCGGCTTGCGTTGCGCGGTCTTTGCTTCCAGAGCAGGCACGCGCACATCAACGAGATCGCCTTCAATTGATCCGCCGTTCGCCAGCAAAATGCTGCACACAATTGCCGAGGCAATCGGGGCCGCATTGAAATCCGCGCCACGCTCAAAGCGATGGCTCGCGTCAGTATGCAGGCCATGACGCCGCGCCGTGCGGCGAACTGCCACGGGATCGAACCACGCGGCTTCAACTAGAACGTTCTTGGTCTCCGGCGTGATCATCGTGTCCCAGCCGCCCATCACACCTGCCAGGCCCAACGCCTTTTTGTGGTCGGCCACAACCAGATCTTCCGGATCAAGTACGCGATCTAAGCCGTCGAGCGTCTTCAGCTTCTCACCCTTCTTCGCTCGCCTGACAATAATGCCGCCTTCAATCTTGTCGAGGTCGAATGCATGCGTCGGCTGCCCCATCGCGAGCCATGCATAGTTGCTCGCATCCACGGCGTTCGAAATCATCTTTTGCTCAAGCAGGCCGAAGTACGTCGCCACTTCAGCGCCCGCGAACCAGTCGCGGGAATTGCCGATTGTTATATTGCGCAGCACACGCGCCGTAAACCGCCCGCAGGCATCTTCCGCTTCAATCTTTACGGGGAAAGGAACCTTGGCCGGCTCTACCGCTGGCAGAGGAAACGCCAGCGCCGGCAGCGGAAGCGAGTAAATCGCGGCCGCCTCGCGCGCCACACCGTAGTGGTTCATCGCATCCACCCGATTGGTGGTAATGTCCATCTCGTACAGCGAGCCGTTGCCCTCGCCCAGCGAGTAAATGCCCTCAACAGCGATACCGCGCAGCGTCAGGTCTTCAGCAAGTTGCGCATCGTCAACCGGCAATCCCGGTAGATATGAGCGAAGCCATTTGGTCAAAATCTTCATGAATCGAAATTCTCTCCCCGCAAGTTGGCGCGCTACGCGCTTGGCGAGTTCGCAAGTTCGCGCGTGCCCGGTGGTTCAACATCGGTTTCGAGCACACCCAGTAGTCCGTTAATCAATTTTGCAACTCTTGTACCAAGATCGAGCAATTCTTCACTCGAACTTGTCGAGAAGAAACTCAGTGAAGCCGCTAGCTCGATCTGAGTCTGCAATTCGTTGATTGCCGCTCGAACTGCGCCGAGGCCTTTGCGCATCTCTGAATCATTGAGCCTCCCGTGCGCTTCCGCAATGCGACTTGCCACACTCACCGCCGAACGCCGTAACTGCATTCGCAGCCCAAACGTCTCTGATTTGGGGAATTCTTCGGTTTGGCTATAAATCACCCGCGCCAAGTCCATTGCCTTTTGCCATGCAATCAAATCACGATTGTGACGCGTTCTCGACATCTTGCGAACCTGCCAACTTGCCATCGTCCGCTATAGCGGACGCCTACCTGCTAAACGAATTGACCGAGAAATCTCATATCACCGGAATAGAAGCTGCCAATTTCGCTGATCCCGTACTTCATCATCGCAATGCGTTCCACGCCCATGCCGAACGCGAATCCGGAAATCTCTTTCGGATCGTATGCCGGCTGCTTTTCTGCAGCAAATGCAAATACTGCAGGATCAACCATGCCACAACCCAGCAACTCAATCCAGCCGGACTGCTTGCACTTGCGGCAACCTTTGCCTCCGCAATATATGCAGCTGATCTGCACGTCCGCGCTTGGCTCAGTAAACGGAAAGAACGATGGAAAGAATCGAGTCTTTACGGCCGATCCAAACAGCGCCTTCATGGCGTGGTCCAACGTCCCCTTTAGATCGCTGAAGGTAATGTTGGTATCTACGCACAGGCCTTCCACCTGGTGGAAGATCGGCGAGTGGGTTGCATCGGCTGCATCGTTGCGATGCACCTTGCCCGGAATCACGATCCGCACCGGCGGGGGCTGCTGCTCCATTGTGCGCATCTGCACAGGCGAAGTGTGCGTGCGCAGCAGCAGGCGATCGCGCTGCGAACGGCGCTCCTGGTTCGCAACAACCAGCGTGTCCTGCGTGTCGCGCGCCGGATGCCCCGGCGGGAAATTCATGCTCTCAAAGTTATAAAAGTCGGTTTCGACCTCCGGTCCAACGCCGACCGAATAGCCCAGCGCGGCAAACACGCTCACAATTTCGTTGAGCGTGCGCGTAATGGGATGCTCTGCGCCCACCAGCCGCTGCGTGCCGGGCAGGGTAATGTCGAGAGCCTCGGCCTTCAGCGAAGCGTCACTCGGTCCGGAGCCAAGCGCCGCATCCAGCAGCGCTTCCACCACCGCCTTGAGCGAATTAAAGCGCACGCCGAGAGCCTTCTTGGCCTCAACTGGAGCCGCCTTCAGCCAGCGGCCTGAAACTTCGTTCAAGCGGCCCTGTTTGCGTCCCAGCCATTCGAGCCGAAACGCTTCAACTGCCGCTTCGTCGTTCAAACCGGACGCAGCTTGGCGGGCCTCTTGCTCCAGTTGGGCAAAGGCTTTATCCAGCGCGGCCTCGTCAAATGCCGTCAGATCAGGTATGGGTTGGTTCGTCATGCTGTAAAGAAAAGGATAAATCACTATTGCGCGCAGCGTCCCGCGTGGGCTCAACCCGAAACTGGTGCACTAAACAAGCCCCACCGGGCGATGTCGTAGCATGAGGAACATGAAACTGAAGCCAGGCGCCATGTTGATTGCTCTTTCAGTCGCTGTCCTTGCTGCCGCCTCAGCCGCAGCCCAGCCCGCCTCCACCGTCTATCAACAAAAATCGGGCTTTGTGGATGCCAACGGAGTGCTCATTTACTACATCGAGTTCGGAAGCGGCGCACCGTTGGTTGTGCTGCACGGAGGACCCGGTGCTGATCACACCTACTTCCTGCCGTGGCTTCTCCCGTTGGCTCGCCACCGTCGCCTCATCTTTATCGACGAGCGCGGCTCAGGACAGTCCGAGCGCCTGCAGGATGTGAGCAAGTACACCATCGAAACCATGGCGGACGATGTTGAAGCTGTCCGTTTAGCGCTAAATCTGGGCAAGATCGATCTTATAGGTCATAGCTGTGGCGGCGTTCTGGCCGAGGCCTACGCTCTCAAGTACCAGGAGCACCTGAATCACCTCATCCTCAACAGCACCTTCGCTTCCACACGCGAAATGAACCAGGTGCTTGCCCGCGAGAAGGCGCAAATGCCCCCCGACAAGCTCAAACGACTCAATGAACTCGAACAGGCTGGCCTTTTCGGCAAGGGTGAAGCATGGGAGCACGGTCGCTACCCGGCAGAGTACGAGAAGCTTGCTTGGGGCAACGGGTATTTTCCGTTTCTCTACGGCGCCCGGCCCGATTCGAGTTACGACCCAGCCCAGGGCAATGCCCCAACAAACTGGGAGCTCTATCGGGAGATGTGGGGCTCACTCGGTGAGTTTGTCATCGACGGCAATCTCAAGTCGGTTGAATACGTCGACCGCCTGCCCACCATCAAAGTTCCCACGTTGGTAGTGGTGGGCGACCACGACGAGTGCGACCCCGCGCTCAGCCACGAGATGCACAAGAAGATCGCCGGATCTCAGCTCGTCATCCTGCCGAACTCCGGCCATATGAATTTTATCGATCAACCGGAGATGTGGCAGAAAGCCGTCAGAACTTTTCTCGGTGGATAGAATTCCCGTCCAAACGCCAAACGGCCCGGAGTTCTGTGGAACTCCGGGCCGCTTTTCCGCCAGTCGTGTTAAGGATATTTACGCGGCCTTCGCTTTTGCGAGTGCGTCTTTCGCCTGCTCGGCAAGCTTGGTAAAGCCGGCCGCATCGTGCACGGCAATGTCAGCCAAGATCTTGCGATCCAGCTCAACACCGGCCTTCTTCAAGCCATTGATCAGCTGCGAATAGCTAGTGCCGTTCAGCTTGGATGCCGCCGAAATGCGGACAATCCAAAGCGAACGGAACTGGCGCTTCTTCTGCCGGCGGCCCGAGTAGGCAAACTTCAAACCGCGTTCAACGGCTTCCTGGGCTGCCTGGTAGAGTTTTGATTTCGTAAGGAAGTAACCGCTTGCGCGATTAAGAATTTTTTTGCGGCGATCACTCCGCTTGGTACTGCGTTTTACGCGGGGCATGGGTGCTTCTCCTTTTTGCGTTTCGTATTACGCGGCTGGAGGCAGGTATCAAAGCCTCTTCACTCGCTCAATTCAAGCCTGATCTTCTCGTCTCTGCGAACGCATTTCGCTTTCGACGGGGGCCATTCAACCGGCCCTATCAAGCAGCGGCACGAACCAAACCAAAGGTCCGCCCACCGCAGGTGGTCAGGCGTAGGGAATCATGCGCGCTACCTTCTTGAAATCGCCGTCAGACACAAGCACGGTTTTGCCGAGCTTGCGCTTCACTTTGGGTGACTTCGAAGAGAGGATGTGACGCGTCTTCGTCTGGCCACGCATGATTTTGCCGGTACCAGTCTTTTTGAAGCGCTTCTTCGCGCCCGTATGGGTCTTCAACTTGGGCATTTTCTTCTCGATTTCGGCGAAAGCGGGTTGCCATCGCCTCCAATTTGGCCCGTCAGACAGGGATTCCCCCGCCCCGAAAGGCCTCAATCAGTATACAGCAGGTTGGGGTTACGTAGGTTACCAGTTGACGAGTCCACAAGTTGACAAGAAAAAACGGCCTCCAATACCGCGAGGCCGCTTCTCTTTCTGTTATTCGAAGCTCCTAACAGGCTTCAAGGTCAACAGTTTGCAAGTTTGCAAACTCGTCAACTCGTCAACGCGGAAACTGCTACTCCGACGGATCTTCCGCCGTAAACGGCGAGCAGCAGGGCTTCTCGCTTGCCTTGAAATTCATCAACTCGCTGCGGGAGCCATCTGGATCGTACATATTCAGCTGCCATTTGCCGTCTACGGCCAGCTTGGGGGCCGGGTCGTGCCTTCCGTCCAGCCGATTGGCAGCCCCTAGGACCTTGAAGGACTCGGGAACTGACTGGACGCCAACGGCTATATGGTCCATCACGCCAAGTTCGCGCTGCGTCATATCAGACGGTATGCCAGAGTCGCCGCGGGTCAGCATGTACTCCATCCAGTCATGACTGTCAGGCGACTGCTGGCTGACCCACTCGGTTTTGCCATTGCGGCCGCCCCACCAGTAAGGTCTGAAGCCCAGTAACTCGCGATAGAACGTGTCCTCTTTGGCACGGTCGTGAACCATGTAACCCACATGGATGATTCTGTGTCCAATTGCGTTTGGCGCGCTTACAGCCGCCACCTTTGCCGGAAGTTCCACGAACTCCACCTTGTTGCCCTCAGGGTCCAGCACGGTGATCCAACGGCTGCCGTCGCGCCCTTTTTCCACATTGCCTGGCGTCTTCCATCCCTTGGCCGCAAGATACTTCAACATTCCTTCCGCGCTTGAAACGTTCCATGCCGCGTGATCCATGCGCTCCACTCCGGCGTCGGCGGGTAGCGGCAACACCTCCACCCACTGCGTCGCACTCAGGGCATATTTCACGCCCTTGGGATTTTCAGGGTCGGCCATTTTGGCAGCGCCAAGTGTGTCCTTGTAGAAGTGCTCCGTTGCGGCCGGGTCTGATGTGTAAACAGCCAGATGCGAAACGCCAAAAATCTTTGGCCGGGCAGGGCCATTCTGTGCAACGGCGGACATGGCAAACACAGCAAACACAACTGGGGCAAAAAGCCTGGAGTTCATAAGTACCTCGTAAATTTGCAGCCCCCAAACAATAAACCGGTCACATGGCCCGAAGCAAATCAGGAGCGCCAATCGGGGCCATGTTCCGGGCTCCTGAGTCATCAGCATCTATAAGTGCATTTATTTGTATTCCGCGGCGAATGCGTCTGCTTCCTTATTCAATTGCTCAGGCGTCTCTGTCCCAGTATAGAGAACAATGCGATAGCGAAATACGGCCGTCTGTCCTTTTTCGAGCGTGTAGTTCAGCGGCGACTGTTTCGGTTCAAAGCCCGTGCGGCCCACTGGATTTACCGCGAACAATCCATAACCGCGCGCATGCCACCAGGTTGGATAGTTCGGGTTCTGCGGATGATCGAAGATGGCGATTGTCGCTGTGTGATCCGCATTGTGTCCCGTCAGTTCGCACCAGCGTCCGCGCGTTCCCCACGCGTCATCGCCCTTCTTGCCTTCGCTGGTCAGGTACACGCCGGTCGCATCCGGTGAAGCGCCAGCAGTTTTGGTCTCTACGCCGTGCGAATCCACAAACACCGCGCCAGTTGCCGTGGAAGATTCAAGCCAGCTCGCCACGCGTATACCAAGAAAACCATCCTTGTCGTCGTTGAACACTACACGATCGAGCGCCCGCAGCGTGGCAATGCGATCGATCACGCGTGCATTCCCCATCGTGGAAAACACAAACCGCGTCGTCTCGTCGAATACCGGCTGGCCAGCTCCCGTCACCCATGTGGATTCAGTGACCAGCTCGCCGCTCTTCGCTCCACTCCTGGCTACGTCAATTTTCTTGAAAACAATCGAGCCCATCTTCGCGCGTCTGTCCAGTTTGATGGCCTCCGAGTTGTTCCAGAAATCAAATCCATTCACATTCGAATAGTTGAACCACAATCCAACATGATGCGGATGATCGCTGCGTTCGCCCGCCTTCGGCGGCCAGTGCCGTGTCAGCGTAACGCCGTCTCCATCAACCAGCGGATAGAGCACCGGCTTGGCAAGCGCTTCAGGCCATAGGTACGAAGTGAATGGCTTGCCGTCGATAGTGATGTCCACGCGGCGTCGCGCCTCATCGGTCTTCACCTGCACACCCTTGGCAGGCGATTCCGCAAACATGGTGCCCATCATCAGAAATCCGGCGGCAAGCAGCCCCAGCGCTGCGGACTTATTCATAGGCCTTGCCTCCCACCATGACTTGCTGTGTCTTGTCGTTGAACGTTACCTTCTGTCCTGTTTGAATCGCCGCCACGTTCATGCACAGAGCGATCGAATGGCTGTAGCCCGCCTCCACCGGCGCGTTCGGAGTCTTGCGTGAGCGCACGCACTCCATCCAGTTACGCATGTTGGCCGACGTCTGCGGATCGGCACCAGTGTTCGCATCGGTATTCACCGTCTCCGCCTTTTCCACCAGAGAGAAACTCGGCAGCAGATTCGGCTGCATTTTCATTTCGGCGGCGTACTTTGCGTTCAGTCCGCCAGTCGGCGTCACCGTCTGCTTATCCATGTCGATCATGCCGCCGTTGGAATAGTAGAGTTCCTTCACGCCGCCGGCGGAATTGGTAAACCGAGACGAATACTGAACCTGGAAGCCCTTGCTCAAATCGTCCAGCGGGCCATAATCAAATACCGACGTCATCGTGTCCCAATTCGTGCGGCCGTCTTTCCACAAATAAATGCCGCCGTTGGCAACGCACGAGCGCGGATGCGGCAAACCAGTGAACCAATGAACCGTGTCTATCTGGTGCACGAGCCACTGATCGGGAATGCCTGAGCTATAAGGCCAGAACAAACGGAACTCAAGATACTTGCGCGCATCAAATGGAACCATGGTGCGATTCAGCAGGTAGCGCTTCCAATCCGTGTCCTCTTCCTTCAGTAGCGGAACAACATCGGGCCGGCGCCAGCGTCCGGGCTGATTCACGTTCCACGTCATCTCTACCATCACAATGTCGCCAAACTTGCCAGACTTGATGTACTCCGCGGCCTTCATGTACGACGGCGTCGAGCGCCGCTGCGTGCCGATCTGCACAATGCGATCGCTCTTCTTCACCGCGGCTAGGAATTTTCGCGCATCGGGCATGGTGTGCGCCGTAGGTTTTTCAACGTATGCGTCGCGCCCGGCTTCGACGGCTTCAATGCCGTGATAAGCGTGCTGAAAATCCGCGGTCGCAATAATGACCGCGTCCACATCTTTGCGCGCATACAGTTCATCGTTGTTGCGTACCTGGTCAGGCTTCGTGCCGCACAGCTTCTCAATAAAGTCCGCGCCCATTGCGCGCTGCCGATTCCAGATGTCGGAGACAGCGACGATCTGGAAGTTCATTTCCTTGGCGTGCTGCTGGAACGCCGGCAAATCGCCGCCCTTCATGCGGTCGCCGCAACCAATAATGCCCACTCGCACGCGATCATTCGCGCCCACAATTGTCGCGTAGCTTTTCGCGTTCCAAGCCACTGTTGTCGCTGCAAGCGCCGCGCCGCCGCTTTTCAGGAAATCCCTTCGATTACTGGCTTTCACATCCATCACTTTTCTCCATTAGGTACGCCCACGGTCAGGCGCGCTCCGCGGTTCGGCTACTAATGGTCAGACCACAGGCCCGCCGCAGTCAAGCAGCAATTCACTTCTGCTTTTATGGAATTTTTTGGTGTCTGATTTTCTTGTCCTGACTCAGGCCTTCACGCCAACTTCTGGTGCTCGAGAGCCATGAAGTCCACCCGATTTCATGGCGGTGTTTTCATAATTCAATGGCAGAAATACTGAAAACACAGTCCCGCTTGGCCCGTATTTTTGGCGGCTGTAGACAGCCACGTGCCCATCGTGGCGTTCCACAAGCTGTGCCACCACCCAAAGGCCTAGTCCTGTGCCCGTTTCAGACTTGGTAGTAAAGAAGGGCTCAAACATTCGCTTGGTGGTTTCGCGATCAATTCCGGTGCCCGAATCGGCAAAAGTCACTCGCATGCCCCTCACCGCGTGATCGCGCCAGTCACACGATGGCCTCAATCGCACCGTTATGCGGCCGCCTGAAGGAGTGGCCTCAATCGAATTTGCCATTAGATTGGCAAAAATCTGTTGCGCCTCGCTCGGCATGCAATTTACTTCTACTTCGCCCCTGGTTTGAATCTCGATCGTGATCTCATTCGCAACCAGTCTGGCGTGGAACAGAGCTCGCACTGTATCCACTACCTCCGAGAGCTTTGTCATCGACGGCGCTCCCGATTGGCGATGGAATTTCAATGTCTGCTGCGTGATCATGGAAACACGCATCAACTGATCGAGCGCGATCTGTGCATGTTGCTTTGCTGTGTCCGTGCTTTCAGTAAGCGTAATTAAAAACAGAAGATTCGATACGGCCTCGAGCGGATTGTTGATCTCGTGTGCCACCGATGCCGCGAGCCGTCCCGCTACCGCAAGCTTCTCAGCGCGCAGCATTGCCTCTTCCGCGCGTCGTCGCGGGGTAACATCACACAGAACACCCACTACGCGAATGACGTTTCCTTCGCTGTCACACAGACCCTTGCCTTGCGATTCAATCCAGTAGATGGTTCCATCTCTCCAGCGCACGCGGTAGATCTCGTGGTAGTCCACTCCGGTCCCGCAGGATCGTATACGCGCTTCCACGATGCGAGCTCGATCTTCTTCAACCACATTCTCAATCCAGGCTTCGAAAGATGGCTCAACTGATCCGGGCTCAAGGCCGCCCAGTCGGTACATTTCGTCTGACCAGTACACGCGCCCGTGCTGCACATCCCAAACCCATAGTCCCGTTCCATTCGCTTCCAGGGCGATGCGCAGCATTTCATCCCGCTCGCGCAGCGCCTCGGTAGCCTGTGCGCGCTCTTCAGCAAGTCTCCGCTCGGCGTCTGCCAGTATCAACTGCCGGTGCAGTTCCTGCCTGTCCAACTCCGCGCGCTGATCTGCAAGCTTGCGCAGTGCCCATCCAATCGAGATGGAAACCAGCACAAACAGCGGCATCCGCAGTTGCTCGCCGAGCGTCCCCAGCAGAAAGCGAGTCTGTGTGGACGTGACAAAAAGTTCCACCAGAATCGATTCCGTCAATGCGCAAAAAAATCCGCCCCAGAGATCCAGATACCAGCAGGCCAGAATGACGGTTGGAATTCCAAGCAACAAAGGAAATGTGCGCAGGGGTCCAATCGAGTAAGTGATGGCTACAGATGTAACCGCAAAAAGCGCTCCTAAAATTGCCCGCACTGGGCGCGGCAACGATTCGAGTGTTCGCGCAACCGAGATCCTCGATTTTTTCGTTCCAGAAATTTCCTGAGCCGCCATTGTGGGGAATTGCCTCTTTACAGCAGTCGCTTGAACGACGCTCAACAACTCGCCGCGAATCCTTGCACCGAACCATCGTGTACGCGCTACTAATCGCTCCGAAATTGCGCAGCGGGGAATTGATAGGGTCCGGAGCTGTGGTTGCCTTGTCTTATTAAAACAGCAAAGCAATTTGTAAGTCGAAGATATTGCATTTAATTGACAGAAAGACCCAAAAATAAGCGTCATTCAATAAACAAATCCGCGGATCGTGCCCGACTCCCCTCCGTTAAATGCAATAGGCACATGGCGATCCGCTGCCATGTGCCTGTCAATGAGAAAAAATGTGAGCCATCTCGCCTCACCTCCAGCAACCCGCGTTTGTTGCGGAAGGCGACCGGCTACGTCTTCAATCCAGCTATGCCGCCGGCGCGCGCATTTCTTCAATGGCCGCCGTCAGGCTTGCCGCCAGAATCTGCTGCGCTGAAGCAGTCAGCTTCTCGCCCTGGCTCGTCAGATAAAACACGTCAATCGCTGTCTCACCTTCGGTGTCGATCAGCGCCACTTTAATGTTGCATTGCAGCGTTGAAAGCGTAAGCGCGATCTGGCGCAGCAGTCCAGGCAAATCCTGCGCCACCACCTGCAAAAGCGTCGCGTGCGTCGACGAATCCGAATCAAATTCCAGTCGCGTCGGCACTTCCACCTTCATATTGGAAGGATGATTCATATGGCGGCGCGCTTCCAGCAACTGCTGCACCGAAACCTTCTGCGCAACCACATCGTGCATGTTAGCCAGAAAGCGGTCTTTCTCGCTCGGATTCAGTTCAATGGTGCGGAAAACGTCAGAGAAGTGAAAGCTGTCGACAATCACGCCCGCGTCGTTGGAGTACGCGCCTGCGCGCACAATGTTCATGCCCCACGCCGCCAGCGCTCCGGCGACATCAGCAAATAATCTGGTACGATCGCGCGTGATCACCGTAAGGTCGTAGAGTTGGCGATTCGGTCGCAAATCCAGCTGGACGGCGTCTTTGTCCAGGTTCAGCGCCATTTGGAAATGGCTGCGAATCTGCTCAGGTAATCGTGTTTGTAAATAGCGCTGCGGAAGCCCTTCGAGAAACTGCGCAAGCTCCTCGTATTGCGTCGGCGGAACCATCGAGCGCAGCCGGTTCAACAGCGTCGGGTCAATGGCTGCGTGATACCTCACTTCGTCCACCGACCGGTCCATGAAGTTCGCCGTCGACATATAGAACTGCCAAAGATTCTCGGCCTTCCACGGCGTCAGCGCCTCGGGATTCACGGCCTTGATGTCCGCAAACGTCATCACAGTGAGCATCTTCAACATTTGCGGGCTGCCGATTTTCTCTGAGAACGCGCGCACATTTTCAAGGTCGAAGATGTCGCGGCGCAGCGCGTTCGACATTTCCAGATGCAGCTTGATGAGCCTTAGAACCGTTTCGCGCTCTTCTGCGTCGAAATCCAGCCGTGCCAGGAAAGCGTCGGCCAGCTCAACGCTTTGCCCCGCATGTTCGCCTGAGCGGCGTCCCTTGCCAGTGTCGTGCATTAGCAGCGCCAGCAGAAACAGGTCCAGCCGGTCAATCTCCGGCAGCAACTGCGCCAGCCGATGTTCAAAATCCTGTGCGGGATTGCGCAATCCATGTACGTTGTCGATCACCAGGAAGGTATGCTCGTCCACTGTGTAGCGGTGATACGAATCGCGAATCACCAGCGCATCGATTCCGTGGAACTCCGGAATCAGCATCTCCAGAACGCCCAGTGCGTGCATCGTCCGCAGCGCATGCGCCGCATGCGGTCCCAGCAAAACCTCGCGCAGCGAATTCCAAAGATACGGTCCCTCGGGGATATGAATCGCCAGCACCGGCAGCGCATCGGTAATGCGATCTTCTGCCGCCTGCGAAAGCGTATAGCCGTGCGTCGCCATCAGCGAGAAGATGCGCAGTATGGCGCCCGTGTCGTTGAACTGTGCGCCTGGTTGAATATCAATGCGTCCGTGGTCGAGCAGAAACTCAGTGCCAGCAATCGGGGTGCGCCGACGCCGGAATTGCCGGTAAAAACTAACCGGCGCCGGCAAATGCTCCATCAGCAAAGCCGCTCGCCGGTACACAACGCGTGCGTGACGATAGTAGGTCCGCATCCAGTACGAGGGGTCCGCCGTTCCGCGCGTTTCCAAACCAATCGATAACGCTGCGGCCTCGTCCTGCGATTGCCAGTCAAGCGTGTTGTTATCGCGCCCATGCCTGAAGTGCAGAAAACATCGCGCCGCCGCCAGAAAATCAAAAGCGGCCTCGGCATCGCCGCGCGCGCTCTGAAAAACGCCGCCCCGCTGCCTGGGCCACTCTTTGGTCTCTTTCAAATGGAACAGAATCGCGAACCAAACCGCCAGGTGATAATCACGCAGGCCGCCCGGACAATCTTTGATGTTCGGCTCCAGGTGGAAAATCGTGTTGCCGTACTTGGCATGGCGCGACCGCGCAATCTCGCCCAGCTTTTGCGTAATCGAGTTCCACTCGCTCAGCATCAGCCCCGGGAACACCACCTGGTGTAGTTGCTGATACAGCGGAAACTGACCGGCCAGAAAGCGGCGATCGATCGTCGCCAGCGTAAATTCCAGGTTGTCTGGATCGAACCGGCCCGATTCTTTCACCGTGCGCGAGGTCGGACTAGCCCGCAGCCCGATATCCCACATCCCCTGAATAATGGCCCGCACCGCTTCCCGCGACTGCTCCTCAGTGCGCTCATCGGCAAACGTAAACAGCACGTCGATATCGGAGAAGGGAAATAGATCCTTGCGCCCATATCCGCCCAACGCCAGCAGGGCAGCATTTACCGGCGGCATGTCTGCAAATGCCCGGCGCCACATTTCAATCAGAATGCGGTCCACCACAGCCGATCGGCGACGAATTGCGGCAGTGCCGTCGCCCGTACGCTCACACGTCTGGCGGACAAGCGCCATCTCCCGCAGATACTGGTCCCGAAGATCGTCAACCGCCAAAGCGACTGGATTCATAAGTAGTTGTACGTGGCTCGCCGAAGCAAAGGATGTTCATACAGCATAAGCGATAGGACGCAGAATGTGAATGTTTCATTACCGGATCGAAAGACGCCGAATGCACATACTGATACAGCCAGCCTCGGTTAAGTTCCAACGATCCGGCTACATGCGTTGAGTCTGCGGATATCTGAAACAATCTGGCGGCGTATACTCCGTGGTTGGAAAGAGGACAACTCATGGTTCGACGTTTTTATGGTTTTTATCCGGTCTGCTCGTTTGTCTTGTCCGTTCTTATTGTTTCCATCACGCCCGCCACTGCTCAAGCCGCCACCTGCACCCGTCCCTGCCTGCAGCACATGATCACCGTCTATGTGGACGCACTGGTGGCGCATGATCCCTCGCAATTGCCGCTCGCCTCTGACGTGCGGTTTACTGAGGACTCGCACGAAATCAAGCTAGGCGAAGGGCTATGGAAGTCCGTGACCGCCAAGGGCCACTTCCGCCAGGATTACGTCGATACAAGAAAGCAGATCGTGGCCGCTCACGTTGAGCTGTTTGAGGGCAACACGCCCGTTCTTTTTGCCGTGGTTCTGCGCGTCGAAAATCGCAAGATCGCCGGGATTGAAACAATCGTGTATCGCGTCCCATCCGACCCGAAGTCAAAGCCCGATCATCTCGAACAGCCGCTGCCCGTGATGAACGAACCGGTGCCGCCAGCCAAGCGGATGGAGCGCGCCGAAATCGTCAAAATCGCACTGCGCTACACCGAAGGATTAAGAATCGGTAGTTTTACCCAGGCCGGCACTCCTTTCGCGCCAGAAACCTACCGCCTTGAAAATGGAATCAAGACCGCCGGCCAGGGATGCACCACCAGCACCATCTGCGACCCGAAAACGCAGAAAATCATGCTGCACCCTGACATCAAGCCGAGCGTAGCCGTCGTCGATGAGCAGGCCGGCATCGTGCTTTTGTGGATGAACTTTGGCGACACCCACTCCTACGGCCCCGGCCGTGCTCTGGTCACCCTTGAAGCATTCAAAATATTTGACGGCTCCATCCACGCCATCAACGCTTTCTTCGGCTTCCTGCCCAAGGAAACAGAACGCAACTGGCCGTCAGCGGAATAGCGAAAGCGAGTGGGATAGCGCCAACCAGCCTATTCCGACTTCAACGTTTCAGCCGGATTGATTGTGGCAGCTTTGTGCGCCGGAATTGTGCCCGCAACCAGCGCTGCAGCCATCAACACAGCTACGGAGCCGGCCATAACACCCGAACCAACATTCGTAATCTCGTACAGCTGCGATTTCAAGTAACGCACACACATCATCGCTACAGGAACGCCCACGGCCAGTGCAATCACCGTCTGCGCTAACACTCCCCGCATCACCATGGCGATCACGCGCATTCTCGGCGCGCCCAGCGCCATGCGGATGCCGATCTCCGCAGTGCGTCGGGCTACCGTGTACGCGGTTACTCCGTACAAGCCCAGTGCTGCCAGCAGCAGAGCCAGCACGCCGAACATGGTCGTCAACTGCGCCAGCATGCGCTGATTTGAAAACTGATCCGAGATTTGTGCCGAGAAGGACTGAAACTTCACCAGCGACAGGTTCGGATTAATCCCTGCAAGAATTCTCCTGGCCTGCGTCTCCATATCCGGTGCCGGTCGGGTTGTCTCAATCACAACCGCTTCGGAATAGAGGCTCTCATCTTTCTCGATGGGTCGTTGGTCGCTGGGCACCCTTTGCAGCAGAGGCGTGAAGAACATCATGTGGTCCTTCCAACGCGCATCCGTGTATGCGGTGTCCGCAACAACACCCACAATCTGAAAATCGCCGGCGGTCTGCTCGCCACTGCCAAAATGCTGTCCAATCGGGTTCTCGCCCGGCTTGAACAACTTCCTCACAAACGACTCATTCACCACCGCAATCGGTGTCGAGGTTGCCGTGTCCGTAATGCGAATTCCGCGCCCCATTAGAAGCCGCGTGCCCACCGAGTCAAAGTATTCCGGGTTGGCTCGCAGGGCCGCAGATTCGAGATGTGGATCGGGCTTGCCCTCGACCACTACGCTCCAACCGTCGTTATTGTCCTCCATCGGTGTATAGCTGCTGATCCCCACCTTCTCCACGCCAGGGATCGCATGAAATCGATCTTCGATCTCACGGTACAGCTCGCCCACTTGCCGCTGCGTATATCCCGCCGATTGCGGTTTGATGTGTGCAATGTAGCGGTTGGTCGCATCCAATTTCAAATCGATGTGCTCCAGCTTGTTCAGGCTCTCTGCAAACAAACCCGCGCTCACCAGCAGAATCAGAGACAGCGCCGCCTGCGCCACTACCAGCACCCTCTGCAGTACCGATGCTCCACCCGCAACGCTGCGTGCGCCTCCGCGCAGGCTTTCTGCCGGTTCGCCGTGAGAGGTAATCCACGTAGGCGCCACGCCAAACAGCAGCCCCGTAACAACGCATAGCCCAAAAGCAAACGCAAGCACCTCGATTGAAGGGCTGGCATGAATAGGCACGTTCTCCGCTCGCGGAAACGCCAGCATTAGCAATGCCCGGGTTCCGCCGTACGCAACCGCCAATCCGGCCAGTCCGCCAAGCAACGACAGCAGCATGCTCTCCGTCAGTAGTTGCCGCGCTATCCTGCCCCTGCGCGCCCCCAGCGCCGTGCGCAAATCCATTTCGGCTTTGCGCGCCATGCCGCGTACCAGCAGCAGGTTCGCAATGTTGGCGCATGCAATCAGCAACAGCAGTGCCGATGCCCCCATCAGAAGCATCAATTGGTCGTTGTATGCGCGCTCCATCGTTCGAATACCACCACCACCAGGCGTAAGCGCCACATAGATCCTGCTCACCTTGATCTTCTGATCTTCCGAACTATACCTCGGAAGCGACAGCAATTGCTGGCGCAGGACAGCGATCACTTTCTGCTGCAATTGCGGCAGCGAAACTCCCGGCTTCACTCGCCCAATCAGATACAACCACTGCTGGTCCGATCCATGTACGTAAGGCGCGTTCGCAATCTCGGCCATGGTCTCAATCGGCAGATAAAACTCCGGTGGAGTGCTCGAAAGTCGATCCCCATAGAACCCTTCCGGCGCTATGCCAACAATCGTCACCGGCCTGGTGTTGATTTTGAACGAACTCCCAACTACCGAACTCTCGCCGTTGTAGCGCGTCTTCCACGTCTCGAAGCTCATCACCGCAGTCAACGGTGCGCCCGCAACATCGTCGGCGTCCAACAGCAACCTGCCCAGCGGCGCATTCAATCCAAACATCCTGAAGTAATTGCCTGACACAAACTCGCCCGCTACAGAGCGCGCGGATTCCTGCGTCCCGTCCCGCCTCACCGCCACTGGCCGATACATGAACCCTGCCTGCATCGCCGCAAGTTCTGCAAATTCGGGTACGTTCTTGCGCAAATTCTGATAATTGTCTGTGCTGAAAAGCGTGTAGTCGCCGTTGCTGTCAAATCCCAGCCCGACGCAGCACGGGTTCTTATCCCCTAAATGAACGAGCGCTGCGGGATCGGCTACCGGAAGCTTCTTCAAAATGATCGCGTTGACCAGAGTGAATATGGCCGCATTCGCGCCAATGCCCAGCGTCAGCGTAATCACGGCAACCATTGTGAACCGAGGAGACTTCCACAACATGCGCAATCCATGCCGCGTGTCTTGCATCAATTCTTCAATCATTGGAAATCCGCCCTCAGCGTGATACTCCTCGCGCACTGCTTCCACGGCCCCGAACTTGACCATCGCCCGCCGATGCGCCTCTTCCGGCATCATGCCCGCACGCAGGTTTGCCTCGGTTTCAAGCGACAAGTGAAGTTCAATCTCCTCGCGCAACCGTTGTTCGCCGCGCTTGCCTCTCAGCACATTGCCCATGCGGGCCACTAATCGGTTCAGCCCTCTCATCACGAACTCTCCGCCGTCGCATTGAGGAACCGAGCCATGATCTGCGATGTTAGTTCCCAATCCTGGGTCTCGGTATCCAGTTGTTGGGCTCCCTCAGGGGTTAGCCGGTAAAAACGCGCCTTGCGATTGTTCTCTGACGTGCCCCAGTCTGATGCCACCGCGCCCTCCTGCTCCAGCCGCAGCAGGACCGGATAGAGAGTTCCCTGGTTCACCGAAAGCAGGTCGCCGCTGATCTGCTCAATCCGCCGCGCAATGCCGTATCCGTGCAACGGGCCCAGTACCTGCAGTGTCTTCAGTACCATCAGCGCCAGAGTGCCTTGCTGCACGTCAGTCCTCTTCATTCGGGCCTCCATTTGGTTACCAACAGAAGATTGCCACAGCTCCTTTGGGAAAGCAACAGGAAAATGAAATCGGCGATTAGGAAACAAATTCTGACCAAGTTCGACCCATCGGAATCGAATGTCCATGAAGATCGTGTCCTTAAACTGTGGTCTGCCTCGAGAAGTTGTCTGGCAGGGAATGGACGTCACCACCTCCATATACAAGGACCCGGTAGCCGGTCGAGTCCCTCTGCGTACGCTCAACTTGGACGGCGACCGGCAGTCTGATCTCACCGTGCACGGCGGCAAACACAAAGCTGTCTACTGCTATCCGCTCGAACACTACAGCTATTGGCAAGCGAGACTGCCCAACCACTCGTTGCCCATGGGTGCATTTGGAGAGAACTTTACTACCGAAGGACTGACTGAAGAATCCGTCCAGATCGGCGACCGATTCGCCATTGGCTCCGCAGAGGTGATCGTTACGCAGCCGCGCATGCCGTGCTACAAACTTGGCATCCGCTTTCAGTCGAACGACATGATCAAGCACTTTTTGGAGAGCGGCCGTCCGGGCTTTTATTTGGCAGTCACGCGCGAGGGAGAAGTGGACGCAGGTGATTCCATTACGCAGATCGCCCGCACAGAGGACTCCGTTGCCGTCACCGAGATCGTCCGCTTGTACATCGCTAAAAACTTCAACAACGCCGATGTTGCCCAGGTGCGGCGCGCCATCGCTGTCGAAGCATTACCTGAAAGCTGGAAAGAATATCTCCACGACAAGCTAAGCCGCCTCCGCAAATAAAACGCCAGGCGTAGCCGCATCCCTCAAAAGGCGTAGGCACACACTTATCTGCCATGCGTTATGCTCGATGCAGCCCTTGGTCTGGAAATAGCCACATAAAGCAGTCGGGCCCTTGAGGGGTACGCGCCGGTCGGTTGCGGCTGCTGGGAGGGATATCATCAGCGCGCGTTTGCGTTTAGGAGATCTGCTGATAGAGGCCGGGCTTGTCAGTCCGGAGCATATCTTTATGGCGCTCGACCGCCTGGTCGCCGAGGGTGGCCGGCTTGGGGACAATCTCGTCGCCATCGGCGCCATCGATAAAAAAACGCTGGAAGCGTTTATTCACCGAATCCCCGTCGAGCCTCTCGACATTCCCTCCAGCGGTATCGATGAACTTGAGCTCATGAGCCTTTTGCTCAAGCTCATTTATTTAAACCGCCTTGAAACCTGCCGGGAATTCATTGACGCTATCAAGCTGCCTTATCCCATCGTTGCCGAATTAAACAAGATGGCAATCGATCGCAAGCTACTCCGCATCCTCGGTTCGCAC
The DNA here is from genome assembly GCA_017883405.1 of Occallatibacter sp. Classification (GTDB taxonomy): domain Bacteria; phylum Acidobacteriota; class Terriglobia; order Terriglobales; family Acidobacteriaceae; genus Telmatobacter. The sequence continues at coordinate 32,257 of JADGNO010000282.1, forward strand.
ACCGACAATCCTCTCGACATGGGCTATGTCCTAACCGACGAAGGCAAGCGATATACGGTAGACGCGCTGGCGCAGTTGCGTTATGTTGGCCCTGCGCCGGTTGCTATCGAAGAGTTCAACTATCGCGTCAATCTGCAAAAACTCACCAACGAATTGGTCACCTTCGAGCGCATCCGCAAGGGTCTCGGCGACCTGACATTCGACGACAGCATGATCGAGCAATGCGGGCCCGGCATTAATTCCGGCCGCGCCATGCTCCTTTATGGACCACCCGGAAATGGCAAAACTTCAGTGGCTCACGCCCTCGGCAGCGTGTACAACGACGTTATCTACGTTCCTTACGCCATCTCTGTCGAAGGCCAGATCATCCGCTTTTTCGATCCCAGCATTCACGTCCCTATCCGCAGAGCAGAAGATGGACATGAAGACGACATATCGGTCTCCTTCGTTCGGTCGCAGGAACTGGATATGCGCTGGGTCCCATGCCGTCGCCCCTTCGTTGTGACCGGCGGCGAGTTGACTCTCGACATGCTCGAACTGCGCTACGACGAGACGGGCCATTTCTATGAAGCTCCGCTGCACGTTAAAGCGCTCGGCGGCACGTTCGTTATCGACGACTTCGGCCGCCAGTTGGTCAGTCCTACTCATCTGCTCAACCGCTGGATTGTGCCGCTCGAAAATCGCATCGACTACATGAAGCTGCATACCGGAAAAAGCTTCAGCATTCCGTTTGAAGAACTGGTGGTCTTCTCTACTAACCTGGAACCGGAAGACCTGATGGACACTGCATTTCTGCGCCGCCTTCCGTACAAGATCGAAGTGGGCGCGCCGACACTTGAAAACTACAAGCGCATCTTTGAAAAAGAATGCGCGCGGCAAGGTCTGCCGCTGTCTGAAGAGGTATTCGAGACCATCGTCTACAAACTCCAGCACGAAAAGGATCTCGATCTGGCTGGATTCCAGCCGCGCTTCATCGTCGATCAGGTTGTCGCCACCTGCCGCTTCATGGGGCAGGCCCCGCACTTTGAGCCTCGCTTCATTGAGTACGCTCTCAACAACCTGCGCGTGCATCGCACCACTAATGCCAAAGGGACCCTGGCCCGCGTTTAACTACACGCATGCAAAGAACGAGCGCGGACCCCAATCGGGATCCGCGCTCAAGTTTTTGGGGCGTGTCTTTGCTTATTGGGGAAGTGGTAGTTTCTTTCTCGCCGGCGGCTGCGCATCCGCAGTTCCGCTCGTCGCATTTTCAGTTGCGTTCGACATCGACGCAAGCTCAGACTGCTTGTATTTTGAAGCCGCCACGTACCCGTGAATGTGGTCCTTGCCGATATCGTTGATCACGATCTCGACAGGCTGCGGATTGTCCGGCGTAGAGAACATCAGAGGCTGGTACAGGTTCACATGTTTCTGCGACAGGTTGCGATCGTCAACCAGTAGTTCCAGATCGGCATACTGATGCTTGTTGTTGGCCTTCTTCAGGCGAATCGAGAGCGGCCCCGTGTGCTTGAATTCCTTCGACTTTGAGATGTCGAATTCGGCATAGTTCCGTTCGCCGCGCTTCTGCAGCACGACCAGTTCGTCATGCGTGTGCGCAATGGATCCCGATAGCTCGGTCCGCGTATTGACAAGATCGCCCTGCGTGCCAACCAGATCATTACGTGTCTGCTCAATCACCTTGCCCTGCTCGTCCAGTTGCGACTGCAGCTTTTTGAAGCGTGGATCTTCCTTGGCCCGCCGTGCCACTCCGCCGTGTACTCCAGCGGCGGGTTTGGCGGCCGCAACCTGGGCTGCGCGCTGAGCTTCGTTCTGCGAAACAAGTGCATTTACCTTTGACGTCAGGTCGCCGACCTGGTGCTGGGTCTGGTTAAGCACCGCGGTGGTCTGGACGTTGTCGGCGGCAAGCTTTTGCGCTGCACTGTGCTCGTGGATGGCATAGCCGCCCAACCCTCCGCAAAGCGCCACCACTGCAGCGATCACGGCAATCGGTTTAGCGGTAAGAGAAGTGGAACCCATCGTAGGACCTCCTGCGAGATCGCCTGATGCGTATCTCAACCAGGTAAGTAGCACGTTATTTGCCAACCTGATGCGAATGCAAATTGCTGAATTGGCTGAGGTTCCATTGAAGCCAGCCATCCGTGTATAGGCAGAATTTGCTATGGAGAGAAATTTTTACGCAGTACTTCGGTTCTCAATTTCGCTGCAGATGCTTTAAGTAGCGGATTTCCTCAACCGTCGCTCCCCACACGACGTCAGTGCGTTCATGCCCATCCGCGGACCAGCCGTCGTTGCGGTAAAAGCGCTCTGCTCGGGTGTTGCCTTTGAGCACCCAAAGCAGCGCATCGCTGAATCCGAGTTGAAGCAGTCGCGCCCGGGCTTCTGCCGCCAGCGCCACGCCAAATCCGCGTCCCCAGCATTCAGGAGCTACGTAAAGCGCACACAACTCACCGAAGTCCTTCAGCGATTCGTCGCGAGAGCGCGAAGTTGTTGCGAATCCCACAATCAATCCGTCTTCCTCCGCCACAATGGTCTGAAATGTCAGTGGATCGGGATTAGAGAAATCGTACTTCTGCGCCCTTTCATCGGCGGAGAGCCGATCGAGATATTCATCCGGCAGCAGTGTTCGGTATGCCGCCTGCCAGGCGCTCACATGCACGCGAGCCACGGCGAGCGCGTCTTCTGGAACGGCAGGACGTATTAGCACGACCCGAGTATCGCACGCGGAACCCGCTCATCGGAGCTACCATGAACCATGCGCAAGCTTCTCCTAGTCGCGATGCTGGCCTTCGCATTGCCCCTAGCGTCGGCCCAGTTAACCGCCACCGCAGACAGCGATCGCGATGGTCTAAGCGATGCTCTTGAAGGTGCGCTCCTCAAACAGTTCGAGCCGCGTTTTCTGATAAGCGCGAGTGATTGCTCTTCTCGGCCCGCTGCATTTGTTCCGCTGCAGTCCAAGCCGGTGGTGGAGTTGGAAAATGGAACGATCTACGGCCAGGCCTTTCCGCGCAAAGGTAAATCCGATCAGATCGAGTTGCATTTCTATCACCTGTGGCGCATAGACTGCGGCGACAGAGGTCACAATCTGGATGCAGAGCACGTGTCAGCATTGGTGTCGCGTGACGGCGACTCGAATTGGAAAGCGCTGTACTGGTATGCAGCAGCCCACGAAGATACTGTCTGCGATGCCAGCCAGATTACGCGCGCGTCGACCGTCGACGCTGCAGATCGTGGCCCGAATGTCTGGATATCGCGCGGCAAGCATGCCTCCTTTATGAGCGGGGTTTTGTGCAGCCACGGCTGTGGTGGCGACGAATGCCACGATCTTCAGCCGTTGGCCGTAGCCGCCATCATCAACTTGGGGGAACCGGGCGCGCCGGTCAGCGGAGCCACATGGGTGGATGTTCCGCAGTGGCCGCTTGCCGCCAAAATGCGTCGCAGTGATTTTGACGATGTACGTCTCGCGCGTGTCGATCAGCTTTCCGCCACCACAATCCTGTGGGCAAATCCGCAAAAGCATCCGTACCAAGGGATAATTCGCAACAGCAGAAACACGGTTGACGGCGTAGCTACCGGCGCCCGCGCTACTGACGCGGCCCTGGATCTTGCCGATGAGAAGACAGGAAACGCCCTCGCCGGCGCCTCTACAAGTGCCGGCAACGGTTTGTCGAAGAGTTATCGAGGAGTAAAGAATGCGCTGCGCATTACCGCGCAAAAAGTGGGCAAATCCTTAGGCGCCAATTGATCCAAAAGATATCAGAGCGCAAATATCGGGCAATGCCCTGGGCGTCCACGAGTGCTTGCGAGCGGGAAGGGAAGCTGGAAATGGAATCCCAGACCCCGCTTGCGGAGCCTGGGATGACCGGTCTTGAATTGCTGGTTAAAGTGCGGTTTCGCCGCGCTCATCGTTTCGGATTCGGATCGCTTCGTCAATCTTGCTGACAAAGATTTTTCCGTCGCCAATGCGCCCAGTGCGTGCGGCGCCAATGATGGCCTGAATCGCCTTTTCCTTCAAATCATCCAGAACGACAAGCTCGATCTTTACCTTCGGTAGTAGATCGACCGTGTATTCGCGTCCGCGATAGAACTCTGTGTGGCCCTTCTGACGGCCGTGGCCGCGGGCTTCCAGAATCGTCATGCCTTCAATGCCTGCCTCAAGCAGCGCATCTTTCACAGCATCCAGCTTTGAGGGCTGAAGAACAGCTTCAATCTTGAGCATAAGCAGTATTGCCTCGTTCGATAGCGTATCAGGCTCGGCACAAGAATGGCAGTTGCCCGACGCACTTTTTTGGTCCACCTGGGAATTATTGGCCGCGGTTTACCGAGTCTGAACGCGCTTTAAAATCCCTTCGAGAGATTAAAGCGCGTCCGCCCGGAAAGCAAGCCTAGCTATTGAATTCGTATCCTTCTTCGCCATGCTGCGACAGGTCAAGGCCGGCGGCCTCCTGCTCCGGAGACAACCGGAGTCCCATCGTTTTATCCACTGCGAACAGCAGGATCAAGGTTCCGACAATTGAGATGCCCCAGGCCACTCCGACACCGGCTAGCTGGCTCCAAATCTGACTCCAGTGCCCATCCACGCCGCCCGTCGGCACGCCCTTGCCGAAGATGGGGTTGATGGAACTGGCTGCAAACACGCCGGTCAGGATCGCTCCCAGGGTTCCACCTGAGCCGTGAACGCCGAAAGCATCGAGCGAATCGTCGTAGCCGAACTTCGACTTGACTTTGAAAACCATGAACGAACACACAAAACCGGCGGCCAGCCCAATGGCAAGCGATGACATTGGCTGCACAAAACCAGAGGCCGGTGTAATGGCGACCAGTCCCGCAACAGCGCCGGAGATGGCGCCAAGAGCCGTGGGCTTGCCGTTGTGCTGCCATTCAAAGATCGTCCAGCCAATGGCCGCGGCTGCGGTGGCAAAGTGCGTATTCACAAAGGCGCTTGTTGCCAACGGACCCGCCGAAAGCGCGCTACCCGCGTTGAATCCAAACCAGCCAACCCACAGCAGGCACGCTCCGATAAAGCTGAGAACCATGGAGTGGGGAGGCATCGCCGTATTTGGATACCCGGCGCGCTTACCCAGATAAAGGCAGGTAACGAGAGCCGAAACGCCGCTGGTAATGTGGACCACGGTGCCACCGGCGAAATCGAGGCTTTGAATGTGCGTACCCACCGCGTTCAGCAGGCCGCCGACCCCCCAGACCATATGAGCCATCGGGCAATAAACCAGCAGCGACCACAGTGATAAGAAAACAGCCATCGAGCTGAACTTCATGCGCTCGGCAAAGGCCCCGGTAATCAGCGCCGGCGTAATGATGGCGAACATGAGCTGGTAAATCATGTAGGTCTGTTCGGGAATTGTGGCGGCGTAGTCGAGATTCGGATTGAGCGACACGCCGCGCAGAAAGATATGCTCAAAGCCGCCAACGAACATATTGCCGTGGCCAAAGGCCAGTGAATAGCCGACCAGCGCCCAGATCACGCTCACCAGGCCCATCATCGCGAAACTCTGCATCATGGTGCCCAGGATATTTTTTCTCCGCACCAAGCCGCCGTAAAAAAGGGCAAGTCCCGGACCGGTCATCAGCAATACCAACGCCGCTGAAACCAGCATCCAGCCGTTATCACCGGCCATCTGAGCGTTTGCGGCTGCCGCCTGCGTGTCATGCAGAGCCTTTTCCAGTGCGTCAATCTGAGCCTGCGTTGATGGCTGCGCGGCCATTGGGTGAGCCAGCGCAAGTGCTCCGGCTACGGCAAACACAAACGGCAGTTTCGATGAGCGAAACATAAGAAGTCCTCTCCTCCGATGAACGCACGGGTAAATCGCCCCCCGTGCGGATTGGCTGGGCGGTGCTCCGGCCGCCGATCCGGTTGAATACACACAAAAATCCCGGCGGCGCATGCAAAAGCAAGCAAAACCGCTGCCGGAACAGAGATACAGAGAGAACAACCTGTTTGAACCGGCCGTTGCTCGCTGAGGAGTTTTGTTAACCTCAAAATTTCATATCAGGCATAAGGATTTCATGAGGAAACCAAAAATGCATATGGTATTTTTATCGATCCTGTGTTTGGAATTCAGCGGTTAGGAGTCGCCGGATAAGCAGAAATGCCCATCGATTTCGGCGTTAAGCGCCACTGGCCAGTCGTGACGGGCGCTTGAACAGGGAAGATTCAACCACGATTGCAGCTAAATAGCCGACTCGCCGCGCTCATCGTTGCGAATGCGGATGGCGTCATCAATCCGACTGACGAAGATCTTGCCGTCGCCAATTCTGCCGGTGCGCGCGGTGCTTAAAATCGCTTCGATCGCCTTATCCTTCAGCTCGTCGTGAATTACCATCTCCAGCTTGACCTTGGGGTTGAGGTCAATCGTGTATTCCCGGCCGCGATAAAACTCCGAGTGCCCCTTCTGGCGCCCGTGGCCGCGTGCCTCCAGAATTGTAATTCCGTCGATTCCTGCTTCGATGAGCGCGTTCTTCACGTCATCGAGCTTGGCGGGTTGAATGATCGCTTCAATTTTGAGCATTTACCTTTTCCTTCCAGTTACGGGTTGATGGGGCATAAGAGTTGCGGTTGCCGATTGCGCAGGACTCGCTAAGAATTGAACTCGTACCCTTCCTCGCCGTGTTGCGAGAGGTCCAGTCCTGCTTGTTCGTCTGCTGTGGAAAGTCGCAACCCCATCGTCTTGTCTACCAGCCAAAGCAGGGTAAGTGTTCCGACGATTGCGAGCGACCAGCCCGTACCCATAGCCACGGTCTGGTTGTAAATCTGGTGCCAGTTTCCGTCGATTGCTCCGGTAGCGACCAGGTTGCCTGCTGCGTCTTTGCCGAATACAGGGTTAATGGTTGCTGATGCCAGGAGCCCCGTAAACAGAGCGCCCATGGTCCCGCCCATGCCGTGAACGCCAAAGGCATCAAGAGAGTCGTCATAGCCAAAATATTTTTTTACCTTGAACACCATCAGGCAGCACACGGTTCCAGCCGCCAGACCAATCCAAATGGAGGACATTGGCTGAACGTAGCCGGAAGCCTGAGTAATCGTAGCCAATCCAGCTACGGCGCCGGAGATGGCTCCCAGCGCGGTAGGCTTTCCGTTCTGCAGCCATTCCACCAGCGTCCAACTGAGTGCCGCCGCGGCTGCGGCAAACTGCGTGTTGATGAACGCGGAAGTGGCCAGCGGACTGGCTGAAAGCGCGCTGCCCGCATTAAATCCAAACCATCCCACCCACAAAAGGCTGGCTCCAATAAAACTCAGAACCATGGAATGCGGCGTCATGGAAGTATGCGGATAGCCGGAGCGCTTGCCCAGATAAATTGCAGCCACCAGCGCTGAAACTCCACTTGTAATGTGCACAACGGTGCCGCCCGCGAAATCAAGGCAGGGCCAGCGTCCGCCCGTTACATTCAGGATGCCGCCAACTCCCCAGATCATATGAGCCATCGGGCAGTAGATCAGCAGCGACCACAATGAAAGAAAAACTGCCATCGCACCAAACTTGACGCGCTCCGCGAATGCACCGGTAATCAGCGCGGGAGTAATAATGGCGAACATCAGCTGATAAACCATGAACGTCTGTTCGGGAATCGTGGCCGCGTAATCGGTGTTGGGCGTCAAACCCACTCCGCGCAGAAACACATGCTCAAAGCCGCCGATAAATCCGTTGCCGTGTCCGAATGCCAGCGAGTAACCGATAGTGGCCCAAAGCACTGTCACGAGCCCCATCATCGCGAAACTCTGCATCATGGTGCCCAGGATGTTTTTGCGCCTGACCAGCCCGCCATAGAAAAGTGTCAAACCTGGGGCGGTCATCAAGAGCACCAGCGCCGCCGAAATCAACACCCATGCGTTATCGCCCGCAGAGCGAGCAGCCGTTACTTCCTGCTGGAGAGCGGCAATTTGTGCCTGTGTCGCCGGAGCCGAATCCGGCGCCTGCGCCATCAGCGCCAAAGGCATGGCCAGCAGAAATGCAAGAAGTACAAATCGAGCAACGGGACGACGCATGGTCTTCTACTCCTGAACTGCAGTTTTGTAAGGCGACGAAAAGGCAAATGGTTTGCATCAAAACCCAAGCCGGCAGGCACCTCCGTGGATGCCGCAACGTCTCTCGTGCGTCCAACCAGTGCCGGAACTGCGATGGCATTTGCGTGGTAATGAAGCTGGATTTTTCGTTTCATCCATTCTCAGGAAAGCGGGTCGATCGCGCAAGCTATTTTGTTTATCTTCATGGATTCCTTATTGGACTTATGATTATAAAGCTGCGAAGGAGGGCGACTGAATTGACGGTGAAAGAGTTTTGCGCCGCAGGCCTGATGGTTTTGGGCTTCGCCTTCCTGGCGCCCATTCAGAGCATTGCGGCACCTTCCGGCCGGTGCCAGCGCGTGGTGATGCGCGGAACGGTCGATGCCGGTCGCGAATGGAGCCAGTCTTTCGGGCAGGGTTGGGTATTCCGGGTGGTACCAATAAGGGACTACTCAGGCTGGGATCTTGCGGTTGATCGCGCCGGCGGTGCCGGATTTCCAGATGCGCTTTTGCTCGCGACTCCGCCGTACGAATCCATCAGCCAGCGCGAGGTTGGAACCACTTTTGGCATTCGTGCGCAGGACGCCATCGGCTGGAACCCACGGTCATTTCGGTTCTTTACAAATCCGGCTTTGTTTCGCAAAGCGCAGAAACTGTACTTTGAACTCCGCAGCAAACCAGACGCGACCCGGCACGGCCAAAAAACGGTTGAGCAGGTCAAAGGATCGAAAAATGCGGGCGACCTCAATGCCGCGTCGAAGAGTCTGTCGAATTTGCTTGCGCAATCTGCGGCCGGGCAGTTTCGCATCGTAGATGCGCGCCTGACGCCGGGTACCGCCAACGCGATGCCCTATGCACAGAACTGGGCTCTTCAGCAGCGCAATACTCCCCACACAATTGTGGCGACCACATCGCCCACGCCTTACGGTGAGCTCCATTCACTGCAATTCGAGATCACGCTCTGGCTTCCTGAAGGCTGGAAGGCGCCAAAGGCGCTGCGGCCAGCCCAGTCGCCCTGCGAATAGCAATCTGTGTTCGTCAAAAGCGACTCGACTCTGTCCCGTCGGTCGGGCCTAACCGAGGCGAGTGGAAAGAAGTGATCGCCTCACCTCTATCGGCGCAGGCATAATACTCAAGAAAGCGAACATCCCCGCCTTCACCTCTGTTCGCCTAGGCAATTCCCCAGCGAGGTCACTCGATGAACAAGGCAGTCTGGGTTTTGTTCGCGATCCTTCCCCTACTGGCACCGGCGCAGTCTGTCATCACGATTGCGCCACAACATTGTGTCTGGCGCGCTGGCGATGACCCCTCCTGGGCCGCACCCGCGCTTGACGAAAGCGGTTGGCACACGGACCTCCAATGGAAGATCACGCCCGAGCAGGCGCACATCTGGGTGCGCTGCGGTGCCGACTTAAGTTCTCTCAGGACTGCAGCGCACCCCGCCATTCAAATTACCCTCGATGCCGCCCACGAGCTTTTCTTGAATGGACAGGCGATTGGTGGCGCAGGAAATGTACGCACCGGCGTTTTTTCCATGAATGTGATCCGGCAATTTCCAGTCAACACAGCCGCATTGGGACAGATGCCCTGGACAGTCGCATTGAGAATCACTTATCGATTCCATGGGCCTAATAACCTTGGGCCCACCATGGACTTTCCAAAAATCCGTGCGGGAGACCTGGATGCGCTGAATGCAGAACGTGCTGCCGTAGTGTTGGCAGAGACTTCCAAATTACTGATCAACACAAGCTGCTATTTCTTGATTGGAGTAGTTGGGCTCATGCTGCTGGGCCTCTATTACTACGATCGCAGCCATTCCGAGCTTCTATACCTAAGCATCCTTTGCCTAACCATGGCGATGCTCCGGGTGTCTGCATTCTGCGCGGCGGCCCAGGCGGACTACTCGTCAACAATTAACCTTGTCGTGGCTTCTGCGGGGAACATTACGGCCTCTTTCGCGACTGTTCTATTCTTCTTCGCGTTGGCGCGGCGCCGA
>JADGNO010000047.1 GCA_017883405.1 Occallatibacter sp.
ATTGTGCCTCCTGCACGCCACCAATGGCGCGTTTCACAAGGTTCCTCATAAGCGGAATCTTGTATGCGTTGAATTGCAGGGGAACCGCACCCTGAACCGCCAGCTTGCCGGCCATTTCGCCAGTATCAACATTTGCCGGCTTGCCGCGCACTGCGTCTTCAACTGCTTTTAGCCGCATCGGCCGGGGCGCAACCGCGTTCACCGCGATGCGCATGCTGTCGATGTTTCCGCCCGATACTTTCATCGCAGAAGCAACGTTCATCAGCGGAAAATCCCATACGTTGCGGTCGCGCACTTTTTCAAAATAAAATTTCGCTCCCGCCCAGGTGTTTGGAATGCGAATGGTGGTGAGCAGTTCGCCCGGCTGAATGATGTTCAAGCGCGTGATGTCGATGTCGGGACCGACAAAGTAATCTTCGGCATCCACAACCTTTTCGCCCTTAGGCGTCTGGATGACGAATTTTGCATCGAGCGCAATCAGCGCGGGAACGGAATCGGACGGATGCACGGCCACGCAACGATTGGCGCCAAAGATGGCGTGCTCGCGATTGCGGCCCACTGGCGTGTCAGCATAACAAATATTGCCGCCGGCGCGATAACACGGCCATCCATCGCGGTAGTACCAGCAGCGCGTATCCTGCGAGACGTTGCCGCCGAGCGTGCCTTGATTGCGGATCTGAGGCGAAGCCACAACTTCAACAGCCTGCGAGAGCACGCCGTATTGCGACTTGATCACCGGATGGTGCGCAATCTCAGTCAGCGTAGTCATGGCGCCAATTTCAACGCCATTGCCCGTTTCGCGAACACCCGACATTTCGCTGATGCCGCTCAGATCGACCAACACCTTCGGTTTCTTGATGCGGTCTTTCAGCCAGTCGAAGCTGTCGAGCCCGCCGGCCATGATCCAGGCATCTTCCCCGTACTGCTGCAGCAGCTTCTGCGCATCAGCCGCCGATGCGGGCTGCAGCAGATCAAATGCGGGCATTACGTCTCGTATTACTGCCATAGCTCTCTCCGTTCACACCGTTCTCAGATGTGTGCCATCAGGGGATGTTGCATCGGACGTCCCGCTTCCAATGACGCCAGAATCGTGTCAGCATTGACCGGCGCGCGTCGGAATATTTCATCGCCAACTGCGTCTGCAAGTGCGTTCAAAATTGCAGCGCAACCGCCTCCAACTGGAGGCTCGCCAATACCACGCGCACCCACCGGCGTCTCCGGATCGGGAATATCGAGCGCCTCCCATTGCATGTCATTGGGCACATCCAGAATCGTCGGCGGCTTGTTGCTGTAGAACCGTCTCGCCACGGGAGCACCATAGTGCGGGTCATATACCCACTTCTGTCCAATGGCGTGAGCAATACCAAGTGTCGTGCGCCCAAGAATCTGTCCACCGAGCGCGGCCGGATGCAACACCGTACCCACATCCGCGTATGCCAGGAAGTCGGTGATGAAATACTTGCCTGTCTCCACATCCACTTCAACTTCAGCGAACGCGGCCACGTAGGAAAATGAGTTGCCGTCATGCGGGAACTTGTCTTTAGCTGAAACAACCAGTCCCTGTCCGGCCAGTCCCGTAACCGATGCCTTTGTCATCTTATTGACTTCGGGATTTGCTTCGTGGCCATCGTAGATGCCGCCCAGAACAATTGCGCGCTGCGCGGCCTCAGCAAAGGTCATGCCTCCGCCGCCACCTTTGTGGGACACGTGCCCGTTGGCTACGTTGTAATCTTCCGGCTTGCCACCGTGCGTCTTTGCCGCGATTTCTTTGAGCCTTAAGATCGCTTCGTCGGCAACTGCGTATGAGGCGCGCGTCATCGCGTGTGTGGTCTGACTGCCGCCTGAGGCGCACGTGTACGGAACGTGCTTTGAAGTGTCGCCCCACACGATGTCGCAAATCTCCCAGGGAATCCCAAGCCGTTCCGCGCCTGCGCGATGTACATCAATCACCGCTTCCGTTCCCAGGTTGCCAATGCCCGATTGAAATTGCACCCGACCCTGCGGCGTAATCACCAGCAAGCCGTCAAATCCGATGGAGCCGCCAACGTAGCAACTGAGCGAAACGCCGACGCCGCGCACCTTGGTTCCTATGCGCTTCGGGTTGCGTGCCGCACGTTCCTTCCAGCGGAACTGCTCAGCACCACGGTCCAGCGCCTCTTTCAGGAAGCAGCTGGTGGCGTATCCACGTTTACCCTTAACCTCGGCGCCAAATTTGGCTTTGCCTTCAGGGCAGTTCACGCGCCGTATATCCACCTGGTCTAAGCCGAGCTTGCGCGCAGCCTTTGCCAGAATCGGTTCAATGATCGCGATGCCCTGCATGCCGCCGGGAGCGCTCTGCGCGCTGCGCGCCGGAGTATTGGTCATGACTGAAATTGCGCGCTGCCGCATGGCCTGCGGCTGATACAACAGGGAAACAATGCGCGCCCCCGATGCGCCATCGCCTTGCGCATCGTATGCGCCGCTGTTGGTCACGGTAAACATGTCGAGCGCCAAAATGCGGCCGTCTTTGCCAAAGCCGATCTTCATGCGGCCAATCACACTGGGGCGTGCACGGCCAATGGCATGCTCTTCTTCGCGGCTAATGCGCATCATGACCGGCGCATTCAGCTTTTTTGAAAGCAGAGCGGGAATGATCATGCTCAATCCGCCGGTGATCTTGCTGCCAAATCCGCCGCCGGTGTATTCGCTGATGAACACGATGTCGTCCACCGGGATGTTCATCCACTTCGCGATTGCGGGGCGCGTCTGATACGTGCTTTGCGTGCCCGAGTGCAGAAACAGTTTGCCGTTTTGCCAATAGGCCATGGCGGTGCGCGTTTCAAGGCATTGGTGGCTCACGTCGGGGGTGATAAATGTCTCGTCGAGAATCAGCGCGGCGTTCTTGAACCCCGCGTCGATGTCGCCGAAGGCCCACGTGTCCGGCGCGTGGCCCATGGGCAGATTGCCTTTTTCGTAATCAGCAAAATCTTCGCTGGTCCACTTCACTTCTTTCAGTTCCGGGATCGGCGGATTCGGTGGCTCGGGCCGCACCCAGACGTTTCCATCTGCATGCGGATTTGCACCGCCTGGCCGCAAGCTCTCCAGCGGATCGATGACGAACGGAAGCTCCTCAAAATCGATCTTGATCTTCTCAATAGCTTCGGCACAGGTCAGTTCATCCACCGCGGCGACGGCGATAATGGGCTCGCCCTGGTACATGGGCTCATTGGTCAGCGCCGTCTCACCCCACTTACTGGCCTTGATCACTGTCCCGTTGTCGTTCATGCTATCGGCCGGCGCGGGAATATCGTCGGCGGTCAGAATGGCCTTCACGCCCGGAATCGCCATCGCATCGTCCGTATGAATCTTCTTAATGCGCGCGTGCGGGTAAGGACTCAGCACCAGTCTGCAAAACAGCATGCCCTCGGCGCGAAAATCCTCAGCGTACTTAGCCTTGCCGGTGACCTTGGCCAGCATGTCGGCAGTCTGATAGTTCTTGCCGATGAGCTTGTAGCCTTTGCCGTAGACACGTTCTGACGGCTTCGGCTTGGGAGCTTTGTTGTTGCCGTTCTCAGCCATGCTCAAGCCCTCCTCATGTACTCTGCGCCGCGTTCCAGGGCGTCGAGAATCTTGTTGTAGTCCTGGCAACGGCACAGATTACCGGAAACTCCGTGCGCAAGTTGCGTGCGCGTGGGATTTGGATTCTGCTTGAGAAATCCAACCGCCGACATGACGAAGCCCGACATGCAAAAGGCGCATTGGAAGCCCTGCACATCCACAACACCCTGCTGTACCGGATGCAGCTTGCCGTCGGAAGCAGCCAGGCCCTCGATGGTCGTCACCTTGCGGCCGCGAACCGTGTGCGTGAGCACCGAGCAGCTGTAGTGGGGAACATCGTCAATTAGCACGGTACAGGCGCCGCACTCGGCGCGATCGCAGCCCAGTTTGGTTCCGGTGAGGCCGAGCTTGTAACGCAGCGTCCACGCCAGAGTTTCCTGCTTCATCACATCCACGCGCCGTTGCATGCCGTTCACGTTGATCGTGATCAGCCGATCGCCTGAAGACATTTGGCCGTGGACAGCCGACGAGATGAGCCTGTAATTCGCCGCGGCAACTACACCACCGCTCGCAATCACCCCCAGGATGAACTTGCGCCGGGTGACTTTCTTAGCGTTGCCTTCGGTCACTCTCAGCTCTGGAATCTCTGACATAGCCGATACTCCCGATGTTCGATTTTCAACTTGGTTGGTGGAGAAGCAGCATTGGGTTGCAATGCTCCGCATATCTTAGCTCCGCGAACTAAACTTTGTGAAGCTAATCCGGACAAAAATTGGTATGACAGCATGACAAGTTGTTGCAAGTAGACAGCCTGCAAAGTTCTGCCTGGTCAGATTCCGCTATCTTGCCATGAAATCGGACCAGGATTACGCCTCCGCCATGTCTCTTCCCTTAGCCTCGCGGCCCAATGAAGCCAGCCCTGCCAGCGCCAGCGCTACTACGATGACCGTAACGGCCAGCACCGCCGGATAATTGCCCCAGCGTTCCGCAGCCAGCGCCTGCCCTTTGCCGTTCCATGACGTGATGAGGCCACCTAATTGATAAGCCAGGCCGGGTGCCGTCGCGCGCACCGGAGCAGGAGACAGCTCGGTGAGATATGCAGGAACAACGCCCCACGCGCCCTGCACCATGAACTGCATGAGCACTGCTCCTGTACCCAGCACAAATGCCGTGTGCCCGTAGGCGTAAAGAGGAATCACCGGAATCGAAAGCAGCGCCGCGGTAATAATGGCGCGCTTGCGTCCCCATTTTTCTGAAAGCAGCCCGAACACAAATCCGCCGGCAATTGAGCCTAATCCATAAAAAACGCCGATGGCGCCGATGGTCTCAGGTGGGAGCTTTGCCGCCACCGCAAGAAATGTTGGATACACATCCTGAGTGCCGTGCGAAAAACTCATGAACGCCGTCATCAACAAAATCAGAAAAAGAAAGGTGGGCAGAAACGCCATCAGGCTCGCCGAGGCCGCGGGCTCCCCCGATCCCGTGGCAGCTCGCAACATTCGCTTCTTTGCGCCGGCCAGCCATACTGGCGACTCCGGCACGCGCACCAGAACAACGATCACCAGCAAGGCAGGCTGCGAGCCAAGAATGAACAATCCTCTCCACCCTATACTTTGATAGAAAAGCCCGAACGCGGCCGATGCAAGAATGGAGCCCAGCGCATAGCCTTCCTGCAGAATGCCGGAGAACACGCCGCGTCCTTTCGTCGGCAACGATTCGAACGCCAGCGCTGCACCCACTCCCCACTCTCCGCCCATGGCCACGCCGAACAGTGCACGAAGCACCAGCAGCACGCTGAGCGACGGCGCAAATGCGCAGGCAAATTCGATGACCGAGAAGCTGACGATGTTGAAGATCAAAACCGGCTTGCGGCCGTAGCGATCCGCCAACATGCCGAACAGCAATGCGCCCACCGGCCGGAAGGCCTGGGTCATAAACACCGCGCCCAGCACCGCCGACGGCTGTGTGCGGAATTCGCTTGCAATCGCCTTGACGCAAAAGACCAGCAGGAAAAAATCCAGGCTGTCGAACGTCCAGCCAAGAAACGTGGCCATGAAAGTGCGCCGCTGCGCGCCGCTCAGCTGGCGGAAGTTGCCCATCACTGACATAGGCGCGAGAATATCAGACCGCAATCAAGGCTGGCGCGTTGTGTGGTGGAGCGTTATCCGCAATGAATGCAAAAGCATCCGGCCACCCCATTGACCTGCCCGATAGGTCCCGCCGGCAGGCCGATACGTTCCATTTGAGAAAGCATGATATTTGTTGGAACAAATATCTCGCTGGCGCGTCTAAAGAAGTAGAGCGAGTTCGCTCCGGACAATTCCTTTCCTGCTTTCGAACCAATGTCCCCATCGAGCCGCCACTCTCAATATCCAACGGCGCACAAACCGTGAAAAGGAACGAATCAATGAAACGTTTGGCTTTTGTATTTTCCGTGCTTGCCATGACCGCTACGTTCGCCCCGGCGCAGAACTCATCCTGGGTCTCCGACCCGGCGCATAGCGAAGTCGATTTCACTGTGACACACCTAGGCATCTCAAAAGTGCATGGCAAATTCAGCAAGGTGAACGCGCGCCTTGAGCTTGACCCAGCCGACATCAGCAAGTCGACGGTTATCGCCACTATCGATGTTTCCACCGTCGACACCGGCGAACCCAATCGAGATAACGACCTTCGCAGCGCCAACTTTTTTGAGGTTGCAAAGTACCCCACCGCGACCTTTGCCAGCACGACCGTGTCGAAGAGCGCCAACGGCTTGTCGGTTGCCGGCAACCTTACGCTGCATGGCATTACACAGCCGGTTACGTTGAGCGTCGAAGGCCCCAATGGTCCCGTCGCGGGCATGGGTGGAAAACAGCACTCCGGCTTTTCAGCAACCACAACGCTAAGCCGCTCCGCATTTGGAATTGGACCCAAGATGCCCACAGCGATGGTGGGCGATCAAATTAATCTGACCATCGACATCGACGTCGCGAAACAGTAAAGCCTGGCGGCCGCGGGCAGCTATCAGCAAATGGTGTTGCCCGCTGCTCGCACGCTATCATTCATCGAGAATCTTCCATGTCCAGCCTCAAGCTAGAAATCGCGCAGGAACGGGCCTTCTCAAGCGCCGAAGAGGAGGCGATGCTGAACCTGATGCACACTGCAGACACTCTGCACCGGGTTTTCCATCGCAGACTGCGCAAGTGGGGCGTTACGTCAACGCAGTACAACGTGCTTCGCATTTTGCGCGGTGCGCAGCCACGCGGGCTTACCTGCGCCGCCATCGGCAGCCGCATGATCACCGCCGAGCCGGACATTACGCGCCTGCTCGCCCGGCTCAAGGCACTCAAGCTGATTCGCCAGCATCGCGACCGCAGCGACCGGCGCGTGGTGTGGACACAAATTTCTGAAGCGGGGCTCGATCTGCTCAACAACATGGACCTCGAAGTTGAACAGCTACCCACGGAGATGCTTGGGGATCTTGGCGAAAGCAATATTGCCGAACTCATTCGCCTGCTTGAGTTCGCGCGTCAAAAAAGCAAGGCAATCCTGGAGTCGGAAAACGGTTCAGAATAATTCCGTCAGCTCCCTCGCGGATTGCCTTGGCCTACATTCAAGAACCGAACTGCGCAATCGCCACTGAATGCGGCGGCAGTTCAATCTGTCCATCACTCAGCATCAGCGCGCGCGTCTCAGGAACAACGCGGTCGGGTAGAGCCACATCATTATAGGCATCGGACGAATCGCCGCTCAGGATCGTGACCCTGGCGCCAGTAGGAATCACCGTGTTGCCCAACGTCAGCTTCAAACGCGCTGCCGTCTGCGGGTGCCGATTGATGAGCGCTACTGCAAGGCGCTTCTGGTCATCGCTGCGCGTCACAACTGCATCGATCACCGGCACAGTGTCTTTGTCCACATGCAACAGATCGCTTGAGACCTGGCTGCTCAGCACGTTAGGCAGCAGCAAATCTGAATACATCTTCATCACATGGAAAGTAGTGCGCCTGACCACGCCTTTGGGATGAACGAACAGCGGTCCGCGCGCATTCACAACCGGGGCCATGCATGCCATGTGCACGTACTTCGCTTGTCTCAGGCAGCCGTTCAGGAATGACGCTGTAAAAATTGCGTCCGCCATGGTGTAAGTTTCGTTGAGATCGTTCTCGTCGCGCTCCTGGATCATTCCAAGTTGATTGGCGCCGCCGCCTGGGAAGCCCGGGTGATGCCAGCCGCGCAGATTCCATTCGTCGAACGCGATCTTGATCTTGTCGCCGAATCCGTTCTGATTCAGCAGATCAACGGCTTGCACAATATGCTGTTCGGGAACAGGCCCGGCAACCATGCACTTGAGATAGTTCGACGGATGAGTTCCGTGTTGCCAAAGCGCGTCCCAGTAATAGTGAATCGATATGTAGTCGAGATAGCGTCCAGCCGACTTCAGCATCGGCGGCGTCCAGTTTCCGGTCACGGTTGCAGCCGCAAGAATCTTCAGATTGCTGTCAACCGCGCGCATCATTTTGGCGGACTCGCGCACCAGGGGCGCCCACTCGTCAACGGTTTTCGCGCCGATCTCGCCGCCCAGATAATTCTCGTTGCCAATGCTCCAGTAGCGAACGTTGAAGGGTTCCTCGCTGCCGTTCTTTTTGCGCAGTCGAGCGTTACGGCCCTTGTCTTTGAGGTTGCAATATTCAACCCAGTCGCTCATCTCTTCCTGGGTACCGGTGCCTGCGTTGGTGCATATGTACGGCTCGCAACCCACCAGGCGGCACCATTGCACAAACTCGTCGGTGCCGAAGGTGTTTGGATCTTCAACACCCCACGCCTTGTCGAAGCTCGGTTCGCGGTCATGCCCCACACCGTCGCGCCAATGGTAGGCCGAAGCGAAGCAGCCACCGGGCCAGCGCACAATCGGCACACGCAGTTCTCGCAGCGCATCGATCACGTCGGTTCGGAAACCATTCTTGTCCGCAAGCGGCGACCCCGGCTCAAAGACTCCGCCATAAACCTGGCGGTGAAAGTGTTCGAGGAATTGCCCGAAGATCATCCGGTTGAAAGGCGTTGCATTGGCAGACACCTCGACCGTTACTTCGCCGGATACTTTCGCGTCCGAATCCAGCCCAGCCAGCTTGCCCGCAACGCCCGTCGAACCCAGTATTGCCGCGGCGCTTCCCCGTGCAAACTCTCGCCTTGTCAGATTGAAACTTGCATCTTCCATACCTATCCAGACCTTTCTTTCGGGCCAGGGATCTTGTTTACTTCAGAGATCGGCTGACGATTGATTGCATCCCGCAGTATCACGGCATGGGCCGCGCTTCGACAAGTGCCGGTGGTTGAAATCAGGTTTGTGCGTGGGCTTTTCTATTGCGAGTTTGCGGCCAAATGCGAAACGGCTCAAAGCCTGAGGCCTTGAGCCGTCATTCAATGAGCTGCGAAAGTGGCGTCTAGTTTCCGGCAACTTTCTGTGCGGAGACTTCTTCTTCCACCTCGTTGTGAATGATCTTGTTGTGGAGGCAGTAGAGGGCAAGCTCAAGGCGATCGGAAACGCCGAGCTTGTCGTAGATCTTGCGCAAATAATTTTTCACCACCTGCTCGGTGGTTCCCAGTTGGAATGCGATTTCCTTGTTGCGCTTGCCTTGAGTAATGCAGGTAATGATCGCCATCTCTTTAGGAGAAAGGCGGGGCTGGTTGCGTGGGCTCACCAGTGCAGCTGCCTGCGAGCGATAGGCTTCAATCACCCAATTGACTGATTGATTGTCGATCCACGTTTCACCCGCTGCGATCCGGCGCACGCAGCGCACCAGCAGATCGGGCGAAATCGAACGCGAGATGATGCCGCGCACGCCGCGGCGATACAGCTCGACAGTATGGCTTTCATCCGTGGACGCCGCCTGCACAATCAGTTTTACGTCGGGGGCCATGCGCATCAGTTCAGGGATGACGTTTGCGGTTCCAGTAAGCAAACCGCCTTCCAACAGAACAATGTCGGTGGGATAGCGCTCGATGGCAGAGCGAAGATTATCAAGTGAGTCGGCCTGCGCCACCACGCGCAAGTCATCTTCAAGCGCAAAAATCTTGCGAATTCCGACGCGGTAGATTGCCTGCGAATCCGCAAGAATAATGCGGATTGCCCCTGGCTTAGCCGGGGAATCTAAAACCTCGTCTTCAGGAGAGTCTTCCAGAAAGTCCATATTTGGCTGCCGCTGCATGAGCCGCTAGTACCGTCAATTATCCGCGAATCGGTAATCGTCGATCGTGGATGCCGCAAAGTACTGATGTTGGCTTAAGGAGCAGCGTACCACACGTCCTGTGCAGTGAACCAGAATATCGTGTGCCGCGCCCAGCACCGGGCCAGGCATTCGCATTGAAAAACGGATATCTGAACCCACTTTCAGCTCGCGATCCACGGCAAAAAGTACCCCGCTGGCCGAAACATTGCGCGTCTGTGCAGAAAACTCGGTCTTGCCAACGTTTAACACCACAGGAAGCGCAAGGGGGAAGCGCACGGCGCAGCGCACCTCCTGCCTGATGCTTGCAGGAATGGTCGACTGAACGTCTACATCCGATTTCATTGCCCTCATGTTTTGCACCCGGACCAAACTTGGTCTCATTCGCAACTCTAGCGGAGATTTTCAGTTCTACACAGGGCACGAAAGTTTTAAATGCGGTAACCGGTTGCAGAGTCGCCAATTTAGCAGCGGATTTTGACATTCTCATTGCGGCGGCCTGAAAACATTTACATCTGCTCCATTTCAATAAGTTATCTGTAATCAAATGCTTACGATAGCCGCCAATCTCGCCCCACGCCGCTCCCTGCACAGATTTTGAACAGCAGTGGCAGGTATTGACACTTTGGATTCCGATCTTGTTCATTCTTAGGAAGTTGATGCCGATTTCAACCTGCCAGGCCTGCAAATCAATCTGGCGAGACGGCATTTCAGGTCGTACTACGGAGGCAAGATGGGCCCCCTCCGCCGCCCATCAAGTTCCCTCTATAAGGATAGAGAGACCTGAGAAGTGGATGGCCGCTCAGGGCCCTTCGCCTCGCGGCAAATTGAGCTGGGGCAGAAACTGCGCTGTGGATCCGATCGACGCCCGATAAGTCGCCGGCAGGGCCGCAAAATCTCCGTTTTGACTGCCGATTGTGGCCATTTATGCCGCCCGGAGATATCCCTCCTGAAGCACCAGGTCTCCCTCCTTGGAACGCCAAAAACTTTGCCCTTGCCATATACCACCTTCGTGTTACTCTTGGTTACCCGATGTATGTAAGTCGGCCAGTTCCGGAGTTAATTGGGTCACCGAAGCCGGAATTGGTTACCTAGCAAGTCGCGGTAAATGGCAAATGAACAGCGAAGATTGAGCTATTTAGGTACGAAATTGGTGCCAAATAGGGAAAAACAGACGTTCTGCGAAAAAAATCCTTGCAATGTTACTTTTGTTGTAGATCGCATGACACTTTTGAGTTACTCTCTATTTGCATAGTTCTCTTTGCTGTTAAGGAGTGTACGTTCATGACTGCCAGTTCGTTGAAAGTCCGCAGTTTGATTTTGGCCGCCTCTATGGTTGCCGTTGCTGGTTTTGCCGTTGCCAGCCCCTTGACTGTTCCGCCGCTGCCCTCAAGGCCCGGTGTGACGATGGCCGCCAGCCCGCTGACCGTTCCGCCGCTGCCTTCAAGGCCCGGCGTGACAATGGCCGCCAGCCCGTTGACCGTTCCGCCGCTGCCGTCAAGGCCCGGCGTGACAATGGCCGCCAGCCCGCTGACCGTTCCGCCGCTGCCGTCAAGGCCCGGTGTGACAATGGCCGCCAGCCCGCTGACCGTTCCGCCGCTGCCATCAAGGCCCGGTGTTACTGCCTAGCTACGCTGCACGGGATTTTTGGTTCTCCGCTCTGCGACCTCTCTGGCCCTCCTGCTAGACTTTTATAGGCCATCTCTTAGGCTGCCTTATACGTAGGAGGCCGGGTTGGGTTGGGAATTAGCTATATTAATCGCCGGTATGGCAGCGGAAGTAATTCTCATCTTTCTGCTTGCCAGAGGCCGTGTCTTTCGAACTCTTCCTGCCTACTTCCTCTATCTATGCTGGAGCCTGTTTAGCGATGGCCTTCTCTACTACGTGAGAGTCAGCTTTCCGCAGAGTTTTTTCAATATCTACATAGCCCAGCTGGTAATTGACTCAATTATGATCTTTGCGTTGCTGGTGGAAGTGGCGTGGAGCGTTTTGCGTCCCATACGTAATGCCCTGCCCAAATACTCATGGGTCGGTATTGCCCTTATGGTTGCGGTCGGCGCAGCCATCTTGTGGCCAATTGCAGGCTTGACCGCGCCCATCCTCAACCCTGAAAGCCGCAACCTCTTCCTGCTGCAGCAGACCACTGCCATCCTTCGAGCTGTCTTTTTCCTGGTGCTGGCTGTATTCAGTCAGTTCCTCTCCATCGGCTGGCGCGATCGCGAACTTCAGATTGCCACCGGACTTGGGTTCTTTTCCATCATCTCTCTTGCCGTCACCATCATTCACACTCATCAAGCCATCGGGCCCGCAGATGGGCAATGGGGCGTACTTTATCACTGGCTCGATCGGATCGTATCGTTCAGTTATCTTGGAGCCCTTGTGTACTGGTGCGTGGCTTTCGCAACAAAGACAGTGGAACGCCGTGAATTTACTCCGCAGATGAAAAGCATGCTTCTTGCGGTCGCCGGCGCAGCCCATACCGCGCGTGTCGATATGGAAGATCCGTCCAATTTGCGTAAATAGTTGGGCATTCGGCCACACACTGAAACTGAGTTTCAGAACCATTTCACTAGCTCCTTTGGAGTGCTCGGCTGTGACACTGGACAGCATTGATCTGGCAATGTGGCTGCTTGCGGTTTTGCTGGAGGGCACTGTTCTTGCAGTCGTTCTTTGGCGGCGAACTTACCGCACGCTGCCGGTATTTGCCTGCTTTCTGGGTTGGTGCTTATTGAGCGACGCCGGAATGGCGGAAATGCAGCGGATTCCCAATGCATATCTGCCAGCCACGCTGGTCAACATGGCGGTAGACGCGCTGTTTCAAATTGCAATTCTTGCCGAGATTGGCCGAGCCGTAGTGCGCTATAACCGCACCGCCCCTCCCAGCCGGGTGATTATTTTTCTGCTTGGTGGGCTGGCCGCCGTCGTTGCCATGATGCTGAACTGGTGGAGGGTGCCGGGCGACTGGCCCCTCTTGAATCTGATTTACATAGTGCTTCTGCAGTTTCTGGCGACCTTGCGTCTCGTCTTTCTGCTGACACTGGTCTGGTGGACCAGCCTGTTCAAATTGCGCTGGCACCCCCGCGAGCTCCGCATTGTTACCGGCCTGGGCCTCTATATACTGGTTACTTTCCTG